>DATEDH010000372.1:0-10736 GCA_035281765.1 Gemmatimonadaceae bacterium | reverse complement strand
GTGAAGCGCCACGCTGGCTGCGAGCAGCAGTCCCGGCCCGAGAGGAAAACGCGGATACGCTACTGTCTCTTCAGCCACCGTACGTAGACCTGAATCCTGTTTGCGCGATTCGCTTGAGCTGATCTGCCTGACGTCTCAGGTAATATCTGATCGTCCACCCCGTTGGTGTTCCCTTCAGTCCATGCGCGCTTCTCAGATAGTCCCAGTGCTTGCTCACGAGATACCGGGTGTTGCGCCACGCAAGGTACTCGAACCACAGCCGGTTGACACGCTGTCCGCCTACCGCTGATATCGGGCCGCGCAGATGATAACACACTGTGCTTCCAGTGAAATACGCTTTCGC
The DNA here is from genome assembly GCA_035281765.1 of Gemmatimonadaceae bacterium. Lineage (GTDB taxonomy): Bacteria > Gemmatimonadota > Gemmatimonadetes > Gemmatimonadales > Gemmatimonadaceae > UBA4720. The sequence continues at coordinate 10,393 of DATEDH010000372.1, read as the reverse complement.
TCCGGCAGCATTGGCCGCGAGATAGAAATCGGTCTCTTCCCGCCACGAATTGCCGGCGTACCACGTGTCGAATCTCACCTTCGAAAATGTGTCACGCCTGATGAGCGCAATCGAGTGGATATAGGGCGCCGGCACCGGTGACTTCACCCGCTCCGCGAACCGCGCATCCATCGACTTGAGATCGAACACTTCGCTTGCATCCCGAAACGGCGACGGCGGATCATCGAGGCACGACTCATCGAACTCGGCCGGAACTCGCGCTGTGACAATCCTTCCGGCAATGATCGACGCGCCAAGCTGCTTCGCCTCGTTGAGAAGCGTTGCGCAGTAATCGCGCGACAGCCACACATCGTCTTCGCCAAAGAGCACCCACTCGGTAGTCGCGGCGTTCACCCCGGACATTCGCGATGCAGGCTGCCCGCGCTGAGTCTCATGCCGTACTACATCGACAGGAATTGGCGAAGATTTGGCGAGCGCACGAACCTTGTCCGCTGTTCCATCGGTCGAGCCATCATCGATGACGATTATCCGCGCGACATCGGGATGAACGAGATACGACGGCCACACCGCTTCGAGCGCGCGCGATCGATTGTAGGTCGGGATGAGAATCGTTATCGACGCGGTCACCGCACCTGCTCCAGTCGCGCGGCACTCGCTGCTTTCGCGCTGTCGAGATCGCGTAGCCCTTCCCAGCCGCCGCGCAGAACGTTGAATGGAATTCGGGGGTCGAGCTTGGCGATCCCGACAACTCCCATCGCAGCCGCGTGCAGCACAAGCCGCGCGCCGTATCGGACCTGCCACAGCGGTTGATCACCAATCGCTTTCCAGACAAACAGCACTCGCGATCGTTCGCGCTCCCGCATCTGCAAGTGGAGCGGCGGACGATTGATCGTATTGGGATAGTGATCGATCGCCATGCGCGCGGTGGAGATCATCTTCCATCCCGATCGCGCAACACGGTGCGCAAGATCGACGTCCTCGTGCCAGAAGCTTCCAAGAGCCTCATCGAATCCGCCAATGCTCTGCACTGCCTTTCGCCGGAACGACATGTTTCCGCCGCTCAGCCATGCTGCAGGCTGGTCTTTCTCCGGATGACTCGCGGGGCCCAGGTTGAATCCTCCCCAATCGATGCGATAGCGGTTCGAGGTGAGGCCGAGCAGACGATACGCCGTGTTGCGAACCGGATTGTAATGACCGGGATGATCCACAAACCCACCGACACCGCCAAGCGCGGGATCCTCGTAAAACGAGAGCATCGACTCGACCCACGTAGCTGGAAGGCGTACATCGTCATCGAGAAACGCGACGATCTCACCCGTCGCCATCCATAAACCTGTATTCCGTGCTTTCGACGTGCCGAGGCCGTCTGGAAATTCAGCGATCTGAAGTTTGAGCCGGCTGTCGAATTTCGTTCTGAGATCTTCTGATGCACCCGCAGGATACGCCTGCAGCACGAGAATGACCTCGAAGCTCTTTGTCGTGTTCTGACCCGCGAGATCCTCGAGGCAGAGCTCGAGCGCATCGCACCTCTTGTATGACGCGACAATCACCGAGAGGTCGATGCTCATCTCGCCTGCGATCCCTTGAGTGCGCGCCAGTGTCCGAGCAATCCTGCGCGCGCGAGAACGCGACGTGTGATGTTGCGCGGAATGTCATACAGGTTGACATGCCACACTCCCTTGAGCCGCGGCACGAGCGAAAAATGGCGTCGCACAACCTGCTTTCTCTCCTGACACGACAGCATGAACTTGTCGTCGCTCAGCCCGCCCATGCTCATTCGCGAAACGATCACGTCGACGAATCGGGTCGATACTCGCGCCGCGAATGCCCGCACTATGTGATCGTAATCAGCGGCGATCGTGAGACTCGTATCGAATGGTCCGATCTGGTCGAACACTTTCTTGCGCACGAATGTGGCCGGATGACACAGCGTCTCACGCGCAAGGTCCTCGAACTGAACGGGTCTTCCCTGCACCCCGGAGACTTTCCCGTCGGTGAAAACCATCTTCCCATACACGAGATCTTCGCCTGAGCTCAACGACATCGCGCTCGCGATCGAATCAGCGGAATAGAGCGTGTCATCAGCGTTTGCGAACAGGATATACGACTCGGGATCAGTTACCTGACGCACGCCCTTGTTCATTGCGTCGTACAAACCACGGTCCTTGTCGCTCGCCCAGTAGCCAAGCCAGTTGTCGAACTTGAGAAGTATGTCGACAGTTCCATCTGTCGAGCCACCATCGATGACAATGTGCTCGATATTCGGATATGTCTGCGCGTGCACCGCGCGAATCGCATCCTCGATGTGGGCCGCGCCATTGCGTACTACAGTGATGACAGTGACGAGCGGATTTACAACAGTCCCCCGAGCGGTTTGACCGCGAAGACGACGACCGCCTTCAATTCGCCGCATTCAGGGTCCCCGGCTCCGTGAGCCAGTTGTCTCTCAAGGCGAACTCGCGCCACTTCTCCTGGCTCATCAACCGCGCATCGTATCGCACCCTGTTCCGGTAATAGAACAGCCGGGCGAAATCGACATGCCACTCAGAGTCGCCAATTGCGCGGTGCAACGCTGCCTTCACCACGGACCATCCGCCTAGCAGCGAGTGCGCGAACAGCCGGCGCGCGAGCCGACCTTTTCCCGGATGCAGCTGACGGAACTGCGTATAGCTGTCGCAGAATCCCTGATCAGCCATGCGGCTGTTGAGATATGCCTGAGTCATGCGCTTCGCGGGAATCATATGATGGGTGACAGCAGCGCCCACATATGCGAAACGATAACCGAGATCCCGGATCTTGATGTTGAGACCCGTTTCATTGTCGCCAGTGAAAAGATCGGCGTTGGTATCCGGATTGAATCCGCCCGCCTGCATGAATACTTCCTTCTTCACTGCCTGATGACAGCTGAAAACTCCGGGGTCATCGTCGGAGACAATGAGTGATTCGCCGAGGTCGAGCAGGCTCAAAAGCTGATTGCGGCAGTGCTCCAGGACCCACACTGGCGGCTCGGTATCCCATCGCGGCAGTACTTTGCCGGTTACAGACGCGATCTTCTCATCGGGCTCGAACCCCTTCACTATCTCGCGCAGCAGCGACCGCTCGGCGAGCATGTCATCATCGGTGAAATAGAGTATCTGCCCGGCGGCGATCAACGCGCCCGAATTTCGCGCGAAGTGTGCGCCCTTTCGATTCTCGCGAAGACTTCTCACGTGATCGTCGCGCCGCTCCAGGTCGCGAATGACATCCCACGTGTTATCCGTCGAGCCGTTGTCGACGAGGATGATCTCCCAGCGATCCCACGGATAGTCCTGCTGAAGAAAAGTCTCGACCGTTTCCCGAAGCATGGTCGAGCGATTGTACGTCGGAATGATTACCGACACTACCGGATAGGTCGGCTTCACGCTCTGGCTGCGAAGCAGGCTGCCCAGCTCTCGAAGCCGGGCGCGTCATCCGACATCCACGCGCGCGAATCGACAAGCGTCATTCCGGCGGCAGACAGCATCATCTCGATTTCCGGAGTGAAGAGATAGCGCATGCGATGAGTCTCGCGCAGTGTCTCGGTTGCACTCGTCGTTTTATCCGTAACGTGAATGGTGTAATTCACGTCGACGATATCCCGATTTGGATGAACTACCGGCTCGGCGACTCGATTTACTTCGGTTGACTCGTCCGAAAGCCTTTTCTTCGTCACTGACGGCCACTGCTTCAATACAGCAGGGCCGTACCAGCAGTCGAAGATGAACACACCATCGCGATCGAGATGAGCTCGTGCCGTGTCGAATGCGGCAGCGAGATCGGCGTTCGTTGCCTGGTAGCTGATCACGTGGAAGAGCGAGATCACGGCGTCGAAGGTCCTGCCAAGGCGCACTGTGCGTGCGTCGCCGTGCGAGAAGCTCATTCGCGACGCGATGTCCGGCTGTGCCGAGGATTTTCTGGCGTCCGCCGCATCGAGCATTCCTTCGCTACGGTCGACACCGGTAATATCGAAGCCAAGCTGCGCGAGCTCGACAGCATGCGCGCCTGTTCCGCAGCCGATTTCCATTATCGACGCAGCACCGGGCGCATGTGTGCGAATTAGATCAGCGACGTACTTCGATTCACCCGAGTAATCCTTGTCCCGATACAGCAGGTCGTAATAGCGAGAGTATCCTGCAAATACCGTCACGCAAATACCTCATGCATCGCCTTGCTGACTTGTTCCATCTGCGTTTCACTGAGAGTCAGGCCGCTTGGCAGATAAAATCCCCGCCGCGCAATTCGTTCAGCGTTGGGATACCTCTCATCCTTGAACAACCCGGCGCGTTGATAAACCGGCTGCTCATGCATCGGCCAGAAGAACGGGCGCGTCCCGATTTTCTTTTCGGCGAGACGCTTCATCGCTTCGTCCGCATCGAATGGAACCGCGTCGTCGATCACGATTCCATACACCCAGTTGATGTTCCGCGCGTACTCGGTGCATGCTACAGGAAGCTGTAACGACAGGATATCCGAGAGAAGCTCGGTGTAGCGCTCGAAGATGCGGTGCTTGCGCGGAATGAAATCGTCGAGACGCTCGAGTTGTGCGAGTCCAACCGCCGCCTGCAGGTTCGTCATACGAAAGTTCCATCCGATCTCATCGTGCACGAAGCGGCGCGGAGCTTTCATCGCGAGATTGCGCAGCCCCCTGCACCGCTCGGCAAGATCGTCGTCATCGGTGACGATCATCCCGCCTTCACCGGTGGTGACGTGCTTGTTGGGATAGAAACTGAACGTCGAGATGTCGCCGAACGATCCGCACGGCTTATCGCGATATGATTGCCCGATCATTTCCGCGGCATCCTCGACCACAGCAATGTTTCGCCGCGCTGCAAGGTCGAGGATTGGATCCATATCGACGGGAAGGCCATAGATATGAACGGGCATGATGGCCTTTGTGCGCGAGGTGACCTTCGACTCGATCGCGCTGACATCCATGTTCCAGGTGCGCGGATCGCAATCGACGAGGACGGGCACTCCGCCGAGTCTCGTCACCGCTGCCGCGCACGAGATGATCGTGAATGTCGGAAGGATTACTTCATCACCCGGTCCGATTCCAAGCGCCGCCACCGCAGCATCGAGCGCGGCCGAGCCATTGCATACGGCAACTCCGTGCGCGCGTCCAACTCGAGCCGCAAATCGCTGCTCGAACTCGCGAATGAACGGGCCTTCCGAGGAGATCCAGCCCGTATCGATGCACTCGTTGAGATACTTTCTTTCGTTGCCTGTAAGATCCGGCTCGTTAACCGGGATAAAATCGGACATAAGCTTTGAAAGTTAGTCATTCGGATAGGGTTCTGAAGTGTTCGGCCCCTTAACTACGCGCGCCTCTCGGCGGCTTGTAGCCGGTAGCTAGCTCTAGCTCTTGGCGTTATAGCGTGCTAAAACGGAACGGCGCCCTTAGCTAATGGCTAGCGGCGCAGTTCTGGTTTAGCACGCTAACATGCTAGGAGCTAGAGCTAGCTACAGGCTGCGAGCCGCCGAGAGGCGCGCGTAGTTAAGGTTTTCCAAAGAAAGGCGCGCGTAGTTAAGGTTTTGACGCAGAACCAAGACGTCTTCCCGACTTATCGAACAGCGGGTCGCGAAGAAGCCCAAGCCGGTGTAGCCTAAAGCGCAGCGACGTCGCAAGAACTCCCCCGCCGTAGACGACCGAACGACGGAAATTGATCGACGACGCCTCGGCGAAATATTTCGTGGGGCATGAGATCTCGCCGATCCGGAACCCGAACATCGCGGCCTGCGCAAGCATCTGGTTGTCGAAGACGAAATCGTCCGAGCACTCAGCGAGCGGCAGGGTCGCGAGCACCTCGCGCGAGAATGTCCGATAGCCAGTGTGATACTCCGACAGCTTGAGCCCGAGGAAGATGTTCTCGAACGCAGTGAGTGCACGGTTCGACACGTATTTGTAAACGGGCATTCCGCCAGCCAGCGCGCCTTCGCCGAGAATGCGCGAGCCGAGCACGATGTCGAATTGACCCGACGCGACGAGGGGCAGCATCGCCGAGATCAGCTTCGGGGAGTACTGATAGTCGGGGTGCAGCATCGTGACGATATCCGCCCCGCGCCTCAACGCTTCCGTGTAGCATGTCTTCTGATTGCCGCCGTATCCGCGATTTTCCGGATGCACGACGACTGGTATGCCGAGGCGGGTGGCAACTTCGACAGTGTCGTCGCCTGAAGCGTCATCGACCAGCAACAGGTCGTCCACCAGCTCCATCGGGATTTCATTTATCGTCTTCTCGAGAGTTCTCCCCGCGTTATACGCAGGAAGAACCACCATGACGCGCTTGCCTTCGATCATGCTGTCGCGAGTTCTACGATTTAACGGAGATGCGCTCGGCCGCGACTCCAGTGAATCGAGTCTTGTCCTGGTCGCCGGCGTACGGCCCCTGCTTCACCTCGATCATCTCGATCTCCTCGAGAACTTCGAAGCCGTGCCCGCCTGTCGCGAGCAGAATCACGTCCCCTTCCTCGAGCATTCGGCTTTCGAGGTACTGCTGGTCATCGTCGTAGAAATCGACGCGGAGCTTGCCCTTCCTGATGAGAAGAACCTCCTGCGTGTAGTGGACGTTCCTGCTCACCGGATTGTGAACGTGCGGATCGATGACTTTTCCGGCGGGGTGCCGCATGTACGCAAGCTGCTGCGAAAGGTCGTTCGGCGTAAAGAAGTGAATGCCGGGCTCGCGAAACTTGCCCGACACTATCACTGCAAGAAGCTGGTCGCCCTTTTTGATGGTCTCGATCATGACGCCTGAAGATAGCAGTCGAGACGTGTCCGGCGAGGAATTTCATTTCCCGGCGCCTCGAGCACGATTACGTACTTGAATCCCTTCGCCCGCGCTCGCTCGCACAGAGTTTCGCTGTTCATGTCCCGGGGCAGCTGCGGGCGCTCTCGTTTATGATAGGCAGTCATGTTGTATTGATCGGTCATCTCACATCCTACCGCAGGCATTCCGTCGATCATCGCAACCGATGCAACTGCAGGCGCAATTAGCGGAGTGAATGTGCAACGGTTATCAGCTGTGAACATCGACCAGAATTGGTGATTGGATTGCGGGATGAAGAGCAGAGACTGCTTGCGCTCGGATTCAGGAAGCTTCGCAATGTCACGCAATGCCATAACGATGGGATAGTACGTACTATCGCGCGGAGTCACCGCCAGCTCACGCCGTGTTGCGAGATTCGCTCTGAGATCTCGCAACGGCCATTGAGCGAGATTGATTAAGAGCGACACCACAAAGGGTGCCGCGACAAACACTGCGAGTATTCTTGACAGTCGGACGCTACCGAACCTTGACGGGACAAGCGCGTCGCCCGACGCCCGTCGCCCGACGCCCGTCGGCTCCCTGCCCCACGCAGCTTTCCTGAGCCCTGCCCACAAAGCGGTTCGAGCCATAATGAAGCTCAGTGCAAGCCACCGTTGAACATCCGAGAAGTAAACTGCCGACCCGCCATGAATCGACACAATCTCCCCCGGCAGAAACCCGAGCACGGCGACGAGGAGCAGGACCTCGACATCGAGCAGTCGTCGATCACGCAGCGCTGCGCGGAGTGATGCGATATCTCCGAGCCGCTCCTCCCAGAGGCGCACGGCCACATAAACCCAGGTCCACAGGAAATGGATCAGCGGAAAGAATTGCTGCCATCCCTGCCGCGCATCGAATCGCATGAAATGAAACGGCGAGATCCCGCCGTTCTGCGCCGGCAGCGACACCAGATGATATGTGTACGCTGCAGCCGCCGCAGTGATCAGAGCCGACGATAAAACCAGCGGCTGCCGGTACAACAACCGACGGAGAACGAGATAACCGCCCATCGCGAAACCAAGAATCATCAAGGAGATCTTGAGAAATCCAAGTACCGCGATGACAGCCGGAACGAAGATCAGATAGAACAGGATAGGGTGGATTCCGGTTTTCTCGTCGCGCCAGAACGCGAGACCCGCTGCGATCGCGAGAAAGAACACCGGCATTCCGATGAGATACGACTCGGAGATGAACGCGTTCGAGTTCCACACCGCTAGTGAATCGAGTGCAATCGTCGGGATGAATCCCACCGTCGCCGCGAGAAAGACAATCCATGCTCGCCAGTCGCTACGCAGCTTCGCACCAAGGTCAGCCGACAGTTGAAGCAGCGACGAGAAAAACAGCGGGAGCACAATTACCGGATAGCCGAGCGAGTAGAAACTCAGAACGTCGACTCCAAGCAGGTGCGACCAGCGATCGAACAACCATGCCGAGCCGTAGTGATATCGTATCAACGGCACACCATCGAGCCCGGTACTCGGCACACCGTACGTGTCGATCATGTTCGCGATGCTTGCGTAGTAGAACGTGTCGTGATGGATGTTCGCCTTGTACGCGAATGTCTCCCAGAACAGCGGCATCTTGTAACGCGAGCCCCAGATCACCCCCGCGCACCATACAGCGAAGATCGCAATCGCAATTACAAACCCGATCGACTGGCCCGCACTCCCGCGGCGTAACCATCGCGCGAAGGTAAGAATCCCAAGAGCAAGGCCAGCGCCTGCAAAAAGCCAGATGGCACTGAATCCGGTGGCGTCAGCAAGAACTCCGAACAGCGCTGTCAACGTGATGCACGCAATGGTGATGACTGCATGCGACGTCCACCAGGCCGTCCGCCCCTGCAGTTCGAGCACCCGATTTATCCAGAGCGGAGACGCAATTATAAACAGCGATAATCCGAGTGTTGAAACGACAGGCAGCACAGGATTCGCGAATCCGATTCGCGATATCCAGTAAATCGCCGCGAGCATGACCGCGATCACACTCGCGAACACCGCAGCAGTATCGCGCGACTCGTCTTCGAGAATCATGTTGCCGCGCACTGTAGCGGGATTGTCGTCATGCGCCCCGCAGCATCAAAATGCAGCTCGAGAACCTCTTGAAATCCCAGCCCCTCGGCCCGCTTGCACACGGCCTCCGGCGTTATGTCCTCCGGTTGCTGCTCACGCGTTCGTTTCTGGAACAGGCTCAATCCATAGTATGGACTCAGCTTGCAGTCAGCGGCGGGCATGCCATGGACCATCGACATCCCTGTCAGCGATGGAACGACGAATCCTCCAAACGGACATGCATTCTCCCGCTTGAGAATCGTCCAGTATTTGCTCTCTGACTGCGGGACGAACACAGCGGTGTGACGTTTGATCGCAAGCGGGGTTCTGGAAAGCGAGAGCAACCCCTGCACAGCATTGTAGTTCTCCGACTGCTGCAAGCCCGCTCTGAGCTTCCTGCTGTCCGTAAGAAGCGGAAGTGAGCGAAGGCCGGGCACTATAGACGCTCGCTCAGCTTCAGGATACAGCGAGTGGCGCAGCTCGACGTTGGCCTTGAGCATTCGAACCGTCCAGTACACTGAGTTGCGCAGTGTCGACACAACAAAGGGCGCGGCGACGAAGATCAACCCGATCGTCGCCAGCCGATTGAAGCGAATCCGCCCGATGCGCGGAAACAACGTTGCGGCTCCCGCGAGAAGCAATCCAACAGAGAGCCAACGCTGAATGTCCGAGAAGTAAAATGCCGAGCCGCCGTCGATATGGAGAATGAATCCGGGAATGATCCCGAGGATCGCAACGGCCGCGACAATTTCGACGTCGAGTATTTGCCGCGCTTTAACGAGAGCAACCACGTTGGCGACGGTTCTCGCATTCTCCTGTCGCAGTCTCAAGACGATGAACAGAATCGACCAGAAGAGCTGCGCAAGAATAAAGAAAGGCCACCACACAGGCGGAACGAATCCCTTGAGGAAGTCGAACGGAACCATTCCCTCCCGATGTGCGACAAGGGACACGCGCTGATACGTGACCGCGATCCACACGATCATCCACGCGAGGATCAATACAAGCGGCCATCGCCTCAACGCGCCTACTCTGAATGCTGCGTAGACGATCGCGGCAAAGCCGAGCACCATGAATGAGATCTTGATGTACCCGAGCGTGACCAGTCCGCCCGCAACGAAGAGCGCGAGAAATGCGAAATCCAGAATGCTTCCATTCTGGGCAAGCAGACGCTCACCACGCTGACGCCAGAAGGTCGCGACAGTTGCAGCAAGCATCAACGCAACCGGAACGGCAACCGCATAGGACTCAGAGATCGTGAGATTCGACGTCCACACACCGAGTGCGTCGAGCCCCGTAACGGGGAGAAGGCCCATCGTTGCCGCGAGAAACACTGTCCAGAATATGAAACCGCTCGATTCCCTGTCCCGCCGCATCTGCACTGCAAACGCGAGAACTCCGCCGAAGAACAGCGGGATCATAGTCACAGCGTATCCGAGCTGATAGAACTCGAGCACTGACTGCGACGTGAGATTGGAGAGCTGCGCGAAGAGCCACGGCGTTCCCCAGTGATACGCCATGTAC
>DATEDH010000371.1:0-3570 GCA_035281765.1 Gemmatimonadaceae bacterium | reverse complement strand
CGAATTTCTCCGTTGGGTGTTACTGCGAGAACGAATCCCGCTGCCACAGGTCGCTCCTTCGTCAGCTACTCGCTGATGCCGGCGCTGCAATTGAATCCGCATAAGCACATGCCGTCCGTAATAGATCGCGTCCGTAAGATCTGTCTCGCTCTCCCTGAGGCACACGAGGTAGAGGCGTGGGGCGCACCGACTTTTCGCGTGAAGAACAAGCTCTTCGCGATGTTCTCGGAATCGGACAATCATCATCACGCCGGGCGGCCTGCCCTCTGGATAAAGTCCACACACGTAAATCAGGACCTTCTGATACAAACTGACCGGGACCGGTTCTTTGCGCCGCCGTACGTCGGTCCGAGCGGCTGGGTTGGAATGTTCCTCGACAAAAAACCTGATTGGAAAGTCCTCGCGAGCATTATCCGCGACGGCTACTGCCTCACAGCGCCAAAGAAGCTCGCCGCCCGCCTGAGGGAGGATTAACGGCCCGGGATTCGCAACCTGAGACCATCGTAAGTGTATAACGGTTTGGAGGTCGCGAATGATGAAATTCGGCTTTATGAAAACCACCGCTGCCCTCGGATTCTTCGCTGTTACCGGGCTTGGCAGCTCTACACTACCTGATACACCGCTGACATATGCGAGGCAGTCGACGGAGACAGTAGTTGAAGTCTCTAATACTGACATCGCGACATCGAACGCGAAGGTGCGCGCGGCACACGCGGCTTTGGCCGACATGTGGAGGGGTTATTTTCGCGACGTTGGCGACCGCTTCGATGTTCCCGGACTTGTGAGATACCGCGGCGGAGCCGTGTCAGCCTGCGGACTCATGCGGCGCAACAATGCCGGATACTGCCCGGGCGACAACACGATCTACTTCGATGAAGTGTTCGTCGCTGCACAGGCGAAGGAAGCAGCCCGCCAGCTTGGAACCGATGGTGACATGGCGGCAATTGGGATCATCGCGCACGAAATGGGTCACGCGGTATCACTTCAGCTTGGTTACCGCTCGCGTTCAACCTATGCGATGGAATCGGCTGCTGATTGTCTTGCGGGCGCGTTCACCGAGCAGGCCAAACGCGATGGATCTCTCGAGAACGGTGATATAGAAGAAGCTTTCTTTGGAATGGCTGCTGCGGGCGATCCTACTCCCGAGCTTACCGGAGACACGCGGGTGGACCGCCGCATACTTCGCGTGGCGTCGATCATGGGGCATGGAACGCGCGAGCAGCGGACCGACAATTTCCGGCGCGGTCTTGAAGGCGGCCCGGGAGCGTGCCTCGACATTTTCAGAACCTGACACTGGCTTACACACTTACCGGCGCCCGCGAATTTCCCTGCGGGCGCCCTTTGTTTATGTGATAGCCCGGGCCGAGTGCCGCTCGTACATTCCCGAATGTGACGCCTGTTGAGAGCGAAACCTGGAGCGAAGCCGCATGGCGTCGCAATTATGACGAGGGTGTGCCGCGCACGCTCGCGCCGTATCCAGACCTTACTCTCCTCGACTATCTCCGGCAAAACGCGGCTCAGTGGCCAGGGCGCCCTGCGCTTTTCTTCAAGGGTGCAACTACCACTTACGATGAGCTCGAGCGCTCAAGCGACCGCTTCGCATCAGGATTGATTGCGCTCGGCATCGAGCGCGGAGATCGCGTTGCGATTGCGCTGCCCAACATTCCGCAGTTCATAATTGCGGAGATTGGCATATGGAAAGCCGGAGCGATTGCATGTCCGCTCAATCCCACTTACACGGATCGCGAGCTGGAGGATGCGTTCAACGCAACAGGCGCGCGGATCGGCGTCGTGCTGAATCGCTTTTATGAGAAGGTCAAAGCAGTTCAAGCGCGAACAAAGCTCGAGCGGCTGATCGCAACAGGTATCAAGGATTATCTCCCTCTGACAAAGCGCGTTGCATACACGGTTCTGCGCGAAAAGAAAGACAACGAGCGTATCACGCTTGCCGATGGAGATATTCGCTTCAAGTCAGTCGGCAGGCGATCACCGCAGGTACATCGCGCAGAATCGGTTCATCCCGATGATCCGGCTGTGATCCTGATGAGCGGTGGCACTACTGGAACGCCGAAGGGTGTGTCAGGAACACATCGAGGAATGGTCACTGCGGGAATGCAGCTTCAGGCGTGGCTGAAGTCGGCGATGCACGAATGGGTGGACACCATCATGGTGCCGCTGCCGCTTTTTCACACGTACGCCAACACCGGTGTGCAGAGTCTCGCGCTGATCAATCACAATCCGCTGTCGCTGACACCGAACCCACGCGAGCCACGCGACGTGCTCGAGGAAATCAACGAAGTGAAGCCGGCTTTCATCTGCGCGGTGCCGACGCTTCTCAACGCGCTTCTCAGTCACTCAATGACCCGCAGCGGAAAAGTCGAATGGAGCAAAGTGAAGCTGTGTTTCTCCGGCGCCGCGGCGCTGATGAGCGAAACGCAGAAACGTTTCGAGGAGCTGACCGGCGGAGTGATTGTCGAAGGATATTCGCTCACTGAAGCGCAGATGGCTGTCATTGCGAATCCTGTGAAGGGCGCGAAAAAACAGGGATCAGTGGGGATGCCACTTCCCGATGTAGAAGTGCGCATTCTCGATGCGGAGGATGGGACGACACGTCTTGCTGCTGGAGAGACGGGAGAAATTGTCATCAGGGCGCCGCAGCTGATGCAGGGATACTGGCAGAAGCCTGATGAAACGCGCGAGATGATTCGCGTGAGCGCGGATGGCGAGCGTCTCCTCTTCACAGGCGATCTCGGATATCTCGACGACGACGGATACCTGTTCATCGTCGATCGCAAGAAGGACATGATCAAGACGAGCGGTTATCAGGTGTGGCCGCGAGAGATCGAAGAAGTCATCTCTGCCCATCCCGCGGTTCATGAAGTCGGTGTTGCAGGGATTCCCGACAAGATGCGCGGCGAAAAAGCAAAGGCGTGGGTTGTGCTGAATCCGGGCGCTACTCTTACTGAGGCAGAGCTCAAGAGCTGGTGCAGAGAACGGCTGGCTCAGTACAAGATCCCGGCGAAGTTCGAGTTCGTGAATGAATTACCTAAAACCCAGGTGGGAAAAGTTTTGAGACGAGCACTGCGCGAAAAAGAACCGGTTGCGGAATGACATATCGTGTTCTTGTCACTGACGAGATCGATCGCGATGGACTCGCGCTGCTCGAGGCAGTTCCGGAATTCGCTGTCGAAGAAGTCCCGACTCTTCCACTAGATGAGCTGGCTGAGGTCATCGGCAATTACGATGCGTTCGTTGGACGGAGCGCAACCAAGCTCCCTGCGTCGATTCTCGAGAAGGCAACGAAGCTTCGTGTAATCGGCCGCGCCGGCGTGGGCACTGACAACATCGACATTCCCGCTGCGACACAGCTCGGCATCGCAATTATCAATGCTCCGGCCGGCAACACGATCGCCGTAGCCGAATTGTTCTTTGGAGAGCTCATCGGACTGGTGAGGCATTTGCCGCGCGCCGCTCAATCGATGAAAGACGGACGATGGGACCGGAGTGACCTGCTCGGCACCGAGCTGCGAGGTCGAAATCTCGGAATCATCGGGCTTGGCCGTATCGGCA
>DATEDH010000370.1:0-3011 GCA_035281765.1 Gemmatimonadaceae bacterium | reverse complement strand
ACGCGCAATTGGAAGAATCGGCGTGAGATGCACAGTCGGCCGGTCGATCAACGCTTCGATTCTCGATGATACCTGGGATGCAACCGGATTCATCTCGTGTCGCCACCGCAACGCGTAAGTGGACACTCCAAGCCGAGCGGCGTGCAGTGCTGTTGCGAGAATATGAGTCGAGCCGGTGCCGCCTACCGTGATGACTGAATCACCAGCCTGTAATCCGCCGAGGAGGAATTCGAGTGCGCGGACCTTGTTGCCTCCGCAAACGGGAGCGTTCATGTCATCCCGTTTTATCCAGAGGTTCGGAAGGATGTGCGCCAGCGATTGCACAGGCGATGGCAGGGAGCAAAGCTCGACGCGCGGGAGCTCGCGGAGACCGGGAAAACGATCGTAAAGTGGAAAGAAAAACTTCTGCATCACCTGTGGAGTGACACGCTAAATTGGCTGAATGGCGATTTCAGATTCAGAGGCCCTTCTATACATAGATACCCGGCAGGCGGCGGATGACTTTCTCGCCGATATATCGGGTGTGCGGGAGATCGCAGTAGATACTGAGGGAGCGAGCTTTCATCGGTTCATCGATCGAATCTATCTGCTTCAGATTACGACGCGAGAACGGAGTGCGATCATCGATCCGCTTCCGATCGGAATGCCGACGGCGCTGGGTGACATCCTTCAGGACAGTCAAGTCGAGGTGGTATTTCACGATGCCGACTATGACCTGAGGCTGCTGCATCAGGATTATGGATGGCATGTCAATCGAATATTCGACACGCGCATCGCTGCGCAGCTTCTTGGGATCAAGGCATTTGGACTGGCTGCGCTGCTCGAGCAATTCTTTGGGGTCAAGCTCGACAAAAAACATCAGCGCGCTGACTGGTCGCTCAGGCCTCTGACACAGGGAATGCTCGACTACGCGGCGCAGGATACCAGGTACCTGCTCGATCTGCGTGACGAGCTCAAGGTGAAGCTGGAAAGGCTTGGACGATGGGAATGGGCTCGCGAAGAATTCGAGCGATTGGAGGGAACGAAGTGGGAGGAGGAGGATGCGTCGCTCTCATTTCTTCGCATCAAGGGAGCGCGCGATCTTTCGCGTCGTGAGCTGGCTCTTCTTCGCGAGCTCGTTCCCTGGCGTGATTCGGTTGCGAAGGAAGTGGACAGGGCGACTTTCCGCGTGATGGGTAATGAAGTGCTGCTCGAGATTGCACGTACTGCGCCGCGTACAGTCCGCGAGCTATCGACATTGAAGGGAATGCCTCGAGGGATTCTCGATCGGGGTGCTCACGCGATACTCGAGGCCGTTCAGCGCGGACTTGCGGTGGCGGATGAGCATCTGCCGAAATTCCCGCGATCACCGCGGTGGGAGCGCGAAGACGATTTCGAGGCGCGCGTGACAAAGCTCAAGACAGTGCGTGATCAAGCCGCCTCGCGATTGAATCTGGATCCTGGTGTGCTTTGCTCGCGCGAGCGACTTGAAGCCATTGTGAGGAAGAAGCCGACCAAAGTCAGTGACCTCGAAGATGTACCAGGTCTTCGTCGCTGGCAGATTGCCGAGATGGGCGACGCGTTCATCCAAGCGCTTCGGTGATCTTCGTTTGTATTCGACCTGCATCTTCTGCAACTCGAATCTCGGCCGGAATGAAGCAATCGAACATTTTCCCGTCGGGCGTCGTCTTGCCTTTGATTCGTCGAAAGGCAGACTGTGGGCAGTTTGCGGAAAGTGCGGCCGCTGGAATCTCACGCCGCTCGAAGAGCGGTGGGAAGCGATCGAAGAATGCGAGAAGGAGTTTCGCGGAACGATCCTAAGAAGCTCGACTGATCAGATCGGACTTGCACGAATCAAAGAAGGAACTGATCTCATTCGAATCGGTCAGCCACTTCGACCCGAGTTTGCAGCGTGGCGATATGGTCGGTACCTCGCACACCGACGCAAGATGATGTATGCCGCTATCGGCGTAACTGCAGCGGCGACAGTTGGTGTTTCCCTGGCTGCGGGCACTATGATAGGGGCAGCTGTTCCTACCTATAGTGTTCTTTTTCGATTTCTGACGCGCACACACGGTGTGGGAAAAGCCCGGAAGAAAATCCGTCAGATTGCGAGCGAGCATCTGGCACAGAACGTCCGTGATGACCAGAAAGTCTACGTTCGCGTAATCTCGTCAACTTACGAGCCGCATTGGGCGCTAAGCCTTTCCCTCGACGGAAGGCACAAGAACTATCACGGATCCGAGGCGCTTCATCTCGCGCATCTCATTGCACCCGCGCTAAATGAACACGGCGCGGGTGCGGGCAGTGTGAAGGAAGCCGTTCAGGAGATCGAGGATGCAGGCTCTCCGGAGCGCTACTTTCTTCGTGCGCGGGATTTCGGAAGCAAGCCGGGCTACCGCTATTCGGACATTCGCGGTTTTCCCGCGCACCTTCGCCTCGCATTCGAAATGGCAGCTCACGAAGAATCCGAGCGCGTTGCGATGGAAGGTGAGCTGGCTCAGCTCGAAGCTGACTGGCGCGAAGCAGAGGAAGTCGCTTCGATTGCCGACAATATGTTCGTTCCTCGTGCCGTTTCAGATTTCATCCAGCGGCATCGAGCGAAAACTTAGAACCCGAGGTACGCCCTCACCCGCGGCTCCATTTTCTCGGGAGTCCAGAACGGCATCCACACGAGATTCATCTCCACACTCTCAACGCCAGGCAGCGACTTAATCTCCTGCTCGGCGTTCATCATGATTTCCGGTCCCGACGGGCAACCGGGAGATGTGAGCGTCATGTCGACCTTTACTTTGGATCCCTTCACCTCGATTCCATACACCAGACCGAGATCGAGAATGTTGAGATTGAGGTCAGGATCCTTCACACGTCTCAGTGCAAGCTTGACCTGGTCTTCGCTGACAACTCCCGGCGTGTCGGTGCTCTCTTCACCCGTAGCAACACTCGGTGGAATCGCGCGGTCCTCAGCGATGCTGTCGTCAACTATCGTCGGACGATCGTCGCTGGGAGAATGTGGGGTGACCGCAGCAGCA
>DATEDH010000369.1:0-27375 GCA_035281765.1 Gemmatimonadaceae bacterium | reverse complement strand
AGAAGTATCGAAAGGAGATTGCATCACCCGACAGTTACGTTGAGACGCAGCAGCTCGGAACCGACATGCGCGATGCGGGCGTCGAGGCATTTCTCTATCCATCTGCTCGTGATCGCGAAAACGGCGTGAACGTCGGCGCGTTCACTCCAACCATATTTGGACGCTCGCGCCCGAAGCTTCTCGAAACGTGGCATTGCTCGGCGTCACGTGAAGGTGTGGACTTTGCGCGTGGCGACTATTTCAGTCGCGCCCGCTTTGCGTATGAGCGCGCGCAGTTTCTCGTCAGGGGGAAGCTGCCGGCACCTGCTGTCTGATCGTTTTTGTTTTCCTCAGCAGCGGAATCACTTCGGTGGAGTAGTACGGCTCTTCTCTTCCCCAGAAGATGTAATCCAGACGGAGCTCGTTCACGCCAAAATCGAGCAGCTCTTCAGCGGTTACCTTTTCCCCGGTTTTCGGATTCACTTCGCGCAGATTGTCATCTTGCACCGCGACACCGGTCGGAATCCTGTTTGCCGCCTCCTTGATCAGGGGATACGAGCTCTTGAGCTGACCTACGCGGTAGGGCTTGAGGTCAGGTCCGCCAACTCCGGCACCAATTGCCATCGCTGTTTCATACACTCCGCGCAGATACCCTCGGTCACGATCGGGTCGCCATTCGCCGGGCATGAAGTTGGCGTACTGCATCGCGACCGATTTTTTGAAAGCAAGCTTGAGTGCGCGCAGGTTCACGGCAACCGCCTCTCGATAGCTCTCGTGGGTGAAGCCGCGCGGATAAAGTTTTCCTGTGCTCCCGTACTCTATCGCAGTTTCCGGGAGATTTATTCCCTCGATCTTTCCGTCGAGGTCTTTAGCCAGCGCGTTGTAAAGCTTGCGCAGCCTCTCCTGGACTGCAGGATCCCATCTGCGTGACACCCATCCGGAAACCGTTGCAAGTGAGTCGGGCCCGCCGCCGATGGAATACGTCTTTTCTGCTCCGCCGTGAAACGCAGAATCAGCCAGTAGATACTTCGGTACGAAGTTCCACTTCTGGCTGAATGAAACGTCCTGAAGCTGGATCCACAGCTTCTTGCCGTGTGCCTTCAGGAACGCAATGTCATCGAGTATTGCGCTAAGGTCGTACTCGTCCCTTGCAGTCTCGATTGCGCGCCACGGATACAATATCTGCGCGCCTTCGATTTCCGGGGTGTTGAGAAACAACGAGTCTGTCCTGATGTCTTCGCGGTCCGCACCGAACCACACATAATGGTGTACGGGCTTCGGCTTCTGGGCGGCAGAAGTGCCAGCAACCAACGCAGTGGCGGCCATAACAGCGGCAAGACGCACAATCATCTTCGCTTGAAGAACTGCACTGCCTTTTCGTGCTTTTCGGCAGCTGCGCGCGTCTTGAAGGTTCCCAGGTTACGTCGCTTTCCCGTCTTCGGATTCTTCTTCCGCGAATACAGCCGGTACTCGCCCGATTTCAGTTTGCGAATCATCGATGTTCATTTGTTGTGGCGATCCTGAACTGCGTCACCGTCGCCCTGCGGACGACGGTGATTTCTCGCGTCTCGTGTCTCGCGACTTATGAGCGGTCAACCAGCAAAGATGTACTTCGCCCCAAGCTCCTGCGATCTCGCAACTCCAAGTACACCGGAAGGAACAACCTGTACTCCGGGGAAGAGACCCGCGACCCATTCCTGCTTCACCGCTTCAGGCGACATTCCCATCTTCTGCGCTGCGCCGGCACTATAAACCGTGAGCGCAATGTCGCACGCACCAACGAGCACGCCTGACTTGAGCAGCTCAGCGATTCCGATTCCCGGCAGAGGGAGATTGGTGATCGACGCATAGATATTACGCTTTGCCGGAGCGTCGCCTTCCTTGATCGAGAACATCTCGCCGAGGCTGTACTTGGTCCACAGCGCATCGTTCATCCCGAGCGGAATTCCCGCGTGGCGAAGAATCACGACCGCGGTTGCATCTCCGCCGTAGGTTTTCTTCATGGTATCGAGATAGACTCGCGGCCAGATTGCTCCCATGCCGCTGTTCGGTTCAGGGACGTCGAACACAACGCGATGCTCGCCCTTGATCTTCGCAAACCAGGCATCGAGTGCCCCATCGGCTGATGTTTGCATCTCCGGGGTTTCAGCACCGAGACGCGACGGAACCGCACCAAGGCCGACAGCTGCGGCGGCAGCGGCGACCTTTCCGAGAAAACCGCGACGCGCCGTGGGGGTGGTGATGAGACTGGACATAACAATCCTCCTGGTCCTGGCCAGAAAATATTTGTTATGCCGAAACTACCGCGTGCGAAGCCGGGCGTAAGGGGTTTACTGAACCGAGATGTACTTTCCGAACGACTCCGCGTCGATGTTCCCGCCGCAAACCACCAAGCCAACGGTGCAACCCTCCAGGCGGGCGCGCAACGGATACATGAGGGCAGCCATCGCTGCTGCGCCTGCGGGTTCGGTGACCAGCTTGGCTGACCTGAACAAGAGACGCATCGCGTCCTTGATTTGGTCGTCACTCACAAGGACGACTTCGTCGACGAACTCTTTATTGAGCGCGAACGAATACGGCTCACAGCGCGGCGCGCCGAGTGAATCGGCGATCGTGCGAACCTTGTCGAGCGACTGCGGTGAATTCGCGATGAAGCTACGATACATCGTGTCGGCGCCCTCGGGCTCGACGACGAATACCATAGTAGCCGGACTCATCTGCTTCACCGCGCACGCGACACCGCCCGTCAATCCACCACCGCCGGCTGCAACTATCACTGCGTCGAGAGTCACTGGAATCTGTTCGATCATTTCGAGCCCGACAGTCGCAGTGCCGAGGGCTGTCTTTGGATTCTCGTATGGATGAACGAACATTCGTTGTTCGGTTGCTTCGATTTCCTTTACTCGATCGAACGCCTGCGTGACATTGTCGACCAATTCGATCTCGACTCCGAGCTCCCGGCACATCTGGATACGAAATGGATTTGCAGTTTTCGGCATCACTACTTTCGCGGTAGTGCCGAGTATTCGTGCAGAGTAGCCGAGTGATATCGCGTGATTGCCGGCGGAGACTCCCGTTACTCCGCGTGTCAGTGCATCGGGATCCATGTCGAGCATTACTGATAGCGCGCCGCGCGGCTTGAAGCTGCCGGTGCGCTGAAAGAGCTCTTCCTTGAGCCAGACATTTGTATCATGGCCGACTGCCGCTTTCACCGCATCGTCGACGAGCTCTCGTACGGGGGTAGTGACCACCAGGTCACCCAGTCGTGATCGGTTAGCGCGAATCTCGTCTACGGTGGGGAATTTCAATCGGTCTCCGGGGTGGTTTGAAGTGCTTTCTCGATGACTCAAAGGGACTGAGGCAGGCATTTGACGACTTAGACACGGAGGTACGGAGTAACGAAGTCCCACGGAGAACTACGTTTTTTGGGTTAGCTATCAGCTAACGGCGCAGTTCCGTTTCAGCACGCTAGTCAGCTAAGCGCTAAAGCTTGCTACAGGCTACAAGCCGCCGAGAGGCGCGCGTCGTTCGCACTGCAAGCCTCCGTTACTATTGGTTTTCAGATGTTGGTCAACGAAGCGCAAGTCTGATTAGTATATATGATATGGCAACATCAAAGGGCACGATCGCAATCCTGACCGGCGGGGGCGACGTCCCCGGTCTCAACCCAGCAATTCGCGCGATAACAATCCGCGCACTGCGTGAAGGCTATCGCGTCGTCGGAATTCGCCGTGGTTGGGCTGGTCTCGTCGACTACGATCGATCAAAAGGCGCCGATAATTCCGAGAGCGTTCAGGATCTCACCGAAGCAATAGTCAATCGCGCCGGCCGAACCGGTGGAACGTTCCTTCACACTTCGCGAACGCGCCCAAGTCACCTCCCGCGCGGACGGGTTCCGCAGCATTACGACGGGTACGATCAGGACATCAACGACGTCACGAAAGATGTTGTAAAAAATCTCGAGCACCTTGGTGTCGACGTCCTGATTCCAATCGGCGGCGACGACACTCTTAGTTACGGCAAGAGACTGCACGACGAAGGAATGCACGTCGTCGCAATTCCCAAGACGATGGACAACGACGTGTACGGAACCGATTACTGCATCGGGTTCAGCACGTGCGTGACACGAACAATCGAGCTGACTCACCGCCTTCGCACATCAGCCGGCTCACACGAACGGTTTCTTGTAATCGAAGTCTTCGGTCGCTATGCAGGATTCACTGCACTGCTTCCGACAATGGCAGGCGCTGCCGATCGCTGTCTCATTCCCGAGCACGCAACTGACGTCGAGCTTCTCACCGACCTGATGGTGTTCGATCACAATCGAAATCCATCGCGCTACTCCGTCTGCCTCGTGTCCGAGGGCGCCAGTCTCCAGTCGCACGCAGGAATGAGCTTCGAAAGCGAGGAGACCGACATGTTCGGTCACCGCAAGCTCGGCGGAATTGGCGACAAGGTTGCAGCCGCTCTCAAGGAGTATTCTCCAGGATTCAACAACGGCCGCCGCATCGACGTCGTGAATCAGCGGCTTGGATATCTCGTGCGGTCAGGCGATCCCGATGCGCTCGATTCGATAGTGCCGATGGCGTTCGGCAATCTCGCGCTCGATCTCATCATGAAAAAATCGTACGGGCGTCTCGTCAGCATCCACAAGGGATTCTATGACAGCGTGCCGATCACGAGCGTTACATCGGAAAAGAAAGTCGTCGATATAAAGAAGTACTACAATACGGAACGCCTGCGCCCGATCTATGAGTTCGACGGTGCGCCACTGTTCATCATGACGAGCGACTGAGACTCTACAATCTCAGCGATCTCGTTCATCTGCTGTTGACGCGTTCGCGCCCATCGGGGAAGTCTGATAGCGCCAAGCCCCAGCATTGCTGCGGCACTTGCAGCAAGCGCTCCGATCGCGGCAGTGAATCCGGGCTCCCAGCTCACGCCTTTGAACAGCGCAGCGATGACCATGAGCGTCACCATTCCGGCCATCGCCAGACCGCCGATCATCAGGATTCGCGCGCCCTCATTGAAAGTTTTCATCCTCAGCCGATGACCTGAAGCACCCGGCTCCAGAAGGATCTGCAGATTTCCATTGCTCCACGATCGAAACGATCCTTCATGTTTGATCACCCCACGCGCATCGAATGTTTCGCGCAGCCGTACAACGAGCCGATCCCACTCGTCATCACTGACAGTGCGCCCAAGCTCGACAGTTCTGCCCACGCCGATGGGCAACCCCACCATGGTGCGCGCGCGCTGCTCAGGAACACTCAGCCTGCTCACCGCACGGCGAAGTGCTTCAGGAGATATCCCCGCCTCGCGCCCGATTTCGTTGAGCTCGCTCAATGTCAATCCGGTCGAGCTTCGCGACAGCATCTTGTCCGAATGCTCGAGCTCGGCAGCATTCTGCAGAATCTCCTCGACTTCTTCCTCGGTAAACCGCCGCTCGTCAGTCACCTAGTCCAAGCCTCTCGACAAAAGGCCAGTACCGCGGATCATTCCTGATTCGATCCAGTCTCGGATGCACACGAAGAAGCAGCAATCCGGGAGACTTCTCGTCGATCGCAGCTTCGAGCCACTTGAATGCATCATCCGCATCACCAAGGCACGCGTGCAGAACCGCGAGTCCCCATGCTGAGATGACTTTGGTAGATCGCGCCGACTCCAGCTCTTCCAGTATTCGTCGCGCCTCTGTTTCATCGCCCATCGCCTGCGCGAGATGCGCGAAGCCAAACGATGAACCTGCTACACCACCGCCAAGCCGCGCTCCTTCCTCGTACTCCGCGCGCGCCTCATCGAACTTGCCAAGTGCTTCCAGCGATCTCGCGAGGCCGGTATGAGTTCCATCGAATCGCGGATCGAGCTCGAGCGACATCCTATAATGCACGACTGACTTCTCATACTGTCGTGCGAAGTAATAAGCGTCGCCCGCGCCGGTATGCACCATCATCGATACCGGATCCAGGCTCACCGACTTCTCCATCGCCGCGAGCGCCTCAGGAATTCTTTCGTACGAATACAACGCGCGGCTCAGCAGGTTATACGCAGCAGCATGACCGGGATTGATTTCGACAGCTCTCTGTAAATGCTTGAGTCCCTGCCGCAGCTCTCCTGAGTGCGAGAGCAGCAATCCCTTCGATGCATGCGCATCTGCGAGATCAGGATCGAGTGCAAGCGCCCTGTCCACCGCCGCAAGCGCATCACTCGTCGCCTCGGCAGGTGACCTGAGCCCGCGAATCGCACCCCATGTGAATGAGTCAGCGAGAACACACCACCCGAGCGCATACTCAGGATCCGTTTCGACTGTCTGCATCGCGTAGCGATGAGCGCTCTCCGCAGTCTGTATCAGTCCCGACGACATCGCGTGACGCGCCTTGAGATACAACAGGTGAGCTTCGGGATTCACCACATGGCGCTTCGCGAGCTCTTTTTCCTCGACGGGCGAAAGCTGGATCGCGATTTCCTTCGCAACGGTTTCCGCAAGCTCCGACTGCAGCGACAGCACATCCTCGAGATCGCGATCATAGCGCTCTGTCCAGAGAGTGTCGTCAGTGCGCGCGGAAATGAGCTGCACCGAAACACGCACACGCTTTCCAACGAGCAGCGCTGATCCCTCGAGCACTGCATCGACATTCAGCTCCCGCGCAATTTCCGGAATCGGTTTCGCTGCGCCCTTGTATGCCATCGCCGACGTGCGCGATATCACTCGCAACGCCTTGATACGCGCTAGCTCGGCGATGATGGACTCTGTCATTCCATCCGCGAAATAATCCTGGGATGAATCGTTCGAGAGATTTCTCAACGGCAGAACTGCGACTGATCGAATTACATCACGCGACGGAAGGGGGAGCGCACCACTGGGAGCTCCGTCCCTGATTCCACGCAGCGCCTGGGCGACGACACTTGCATCCCTTGGACGCTGGTCGGGTTTCTTCTTCAGACACTCAGCGATCAATCTGTCGAGCGCCTCGGGCGCCTCGGGACGAAGCGTTTTGATTGAAGGCGCCGTCGTGTTGATGATCGCGAACATGAGTGACTCGGGGCGGTCCTTGATGAATGGACGCTTGCCTGTCGTCATCTCATATAGAAGGACGCCGAGTGCATAGATGTCGGTGCGTGCATCATCGGCTTCGCCCCAAAGCTGCTCCGGTGCCATGTACGGGAGCGAGCCCACGACCATGCCCGGCTCCGTCATTCTCCCCGATGCCTTTCCGGCAGAGAGAAGAATCGCGAGCCCGAAGTCGAGAATTTTCGGCTGATTCTCGCGCGTGAGAACTATGTTGCCTGGCTTCAGGTCGCGATGGAGAATGCCATGACGATGAGCGTTGTCGAGCGCATCGGCGATCGCCGCTCCCATCGAAAGTACAGCATCGATCGGCAATGCACCTGTCTCGACACGTGACTCGAGCGTTCCACCCGCCACGTATTCCATGACGAGAAAGTCGAACCCGTCCTGAACGTCGAAATCGAATATCGTCGCAACACCGGGATGCGAGATTCGCGAGAGCACGAGCGCTTCCCTGCGAAACCGCTCGCGCCGCGTTGCATGACCGAGCGTGCCGCGCCGCAGCATCTTGATCGCAACATCGCGATCGAGATTGTCGTCGTGCGCCTTCCAGACCTCGCCCATGCCGCCTTCTCCAATCATCTCGAGGAGACGGTAGCGGCCGAGTCGAGCGCCTGGTACGAGCGTATGAGGGGCGGTTTGGCTCTGGGTCACGCAGGCAAAGCTAGCAGCATTATCTTAGGTGCACGATGCCGGATACCCTGTGGAATTCAGCCGCGCGCGAAAGACTCATTATGCGCCTTGCGAACCTCCGGCCGGAGTCGCCTGCGCAGTGGGGAAAGTTCAACGCTCCAAGAATGCTCGCGCACCTCACCGACTGGATGCGCATGGCGGCTGGCGAGCTGACCACCGCGCCCCGCCGCCACATTTTGAGGCTGCCTCCCGTCAGGCATCTCGCGATCTACTATCTGCCATTTCCAAAGGGAGTGCCGACAGCACCCGAGCTGCTGTCGCGCGCTCCCGATGAATGGTCAGCTGAACGCAATACGTTCCGCACCTATCTCGAGGAATTCGAAACGCGGCACCGCGCGATCGGATTCCCCGAGCATCCCGCCTTCGGCCACCTGACCAGCGAAGCCTGGGGCGTACTCGGCTATAGGCACACCGATCATCACTTCAGGCAATTCGGTATTTGACGATCAGCCGGCTGCGCGAAATTGCAGATAAGCGCGGAAGTCTCCTACATCGAATTTGTTGTTTGAATTTCCCGAAGTGTCGAGAAGCAGCACGTCTTCGTTCGTGAGCGGCGTCATTCCAAGCGCGGCGACAAGTCTCTCGATCGGTATTCGCGACGTGGAAAATGACACAGTGACCCGTGCAACCCCCTGCGCAGCGTCGATCGTCATCTTTGAAAGTTTTATCCAGCTTGGCAGGCCAGTGTTGAGGCGCGTGGACGGAATCGTAGTGTCGTCGAGCAGCGTTTTTGAGTTTCCCCATGCATCGCCTGCTGCCCCGCGATTTCCCCCTTGTGGCTCCTGCCGAACGAGTGCTGAATCACCATCGGCTTCGACAGTCGCATAAGAATAAGTGTGTGGGCAGGTCGGGCACGGGAGAAATCCACGGCCTGTCTCGACGTGATAGACGAGAATGCCGCTTGCGGGTAGCCCCGCGTCGAATCCCTGACGCTGCCGGTATTCGACGAACAGATACTCATTGAAAGAGAGCTTGATCCGCAGAGCATCACCCGTCGAATAAGCCGGGCGCAGCGTGAACTCGTGAGGCGCGAAACTCAGTGCCTCGACGGCCTGCGGATTGTTCCAGCCAAACAGCATCTTGGTGTAAGCGCCAAAGTGCGGCGGCAATATCGTCGACGGCTGAACACCGGACCCGCATCCCCACGATCCGGCAGACATGATGTCCCAGCATCCCACTACCCAGCGACGCTGCTGCCTGAGGAGACCGGACGAAGAATCGTAATAGTCAGGAAGTCCGAGCACGTGTCCGGTTTCGTGCGCGAAGACGTTGACCTCGAGTGGGTGCTGACCGCTGCAATCGTGTGCACCGAGCGCGATGTAATCGTCAATGACGATGGGTGACCCGTTCGGTCGCAGATCGTTGGTGACAGCTGGTAGGAGCTTAGGCCCGGCTTCGAGATACGACCGATGGGGCCAGATGGCATTGCCTCCACACGCCGCATCGATCTCACGAAAGAGAAATGCAGCCATATCGACGCGACCGTCATCGTCGCCGCTGTTCGGAATTCCGTCGGGGCCGTCGTTGTCGAACTGCGAGAAATCGACCTTGTCATCGACGTTTGCGATCGCTTCGAGGATCCAGTCGCGCACGCGTCCATCGTCTCCGATTCCGAAACTGTTTCCAACGACTTCGGCGCGTGTCAGGGATGTGTGAGCCCAGTCCGTAACCAGGCCGTTGATGTGAAGCTTGCCGTGAGACGTTTCGACGTAGTACGCATTTACAGTCGTGCCCGAAGTGGGGCTGAACAGCTTTGACTGAAGTGCGGCTGTCGTGATGATCGGCTCAGGCGCATCGCTGTCGGAGAAAAGCGCGGGAATGATCGCGATGGGCAGTGTTCCTGTCAGTGCATTTCCTGTAAGCTGTGCCGTTGCAAGGCGAGCCTTCCATCCTGCCTTCAGCTCGAATGCATCAGGATTCTCGCGTATCCTGTCGTAATAGGCTTTCGGGAGAGTGCGTCCGCGCTGCTGCGCCGTGACCTCAATGTCCTGTGCGTGGAGCGCCGATGCGAACAACATGGCGAGAGCGATGATTTTCTTCATCGAAACTCCACGTTATAACCGGAGACCGACGGCCTCACCTTGTTGTCACCGTCAGCGACTTCGACGACGGTCACCTGCGGAAGGCGCGATACGTCCGGGAGTGACACTTTCATCGACAGCTCACCGGGTGTGAGCCGGACCAGAACGGCACGCGTTGCTTGTCCCGCTGGTGTTTGATAGAGAGACACATCTCCGTTGGCGCTCATGGACTCGACGATTCCCTGTACGTCGAGGACGGCGGCTCCTTCCGCTCCGTTTGGAGATTTCAAGACCGCGGTGAGAGTTCCAGGGCCGCCCGGATCTGTCGAATCACATGAAGCGAGCAATAGCACGGATGCCACACAGACAAAAAGTTTGCGCATTGGCTGTCTCCTTGGTTTGCCAATCGCAAGATATCGCTGTGCGCAGCTTCCGGCATAACATCCGCCGGGATCACACTATGGGGATCCGCGTGTCCTTGTGCGCTCTTTGACCAGTTTTTCCTGGTAGCGCTGTGCTTCGCCGATTCGCTCGACATTCAGAGCGATTGAATCCACCGCATTCTGGAGCGAATCGAGGCGTGCCTCGGGATGAAGCTCGCTTACGGGTTCTGCATCGTCATTCCGGTAGGCAAAGAACTGCCAGCCCATGAAGCCGGCGGCCATGGCTGCAACGTGCCAGAAGGCATGAATCCAGTCGTTCATGGCCAGACCGTAGATCGCGCCGCCGACATTGACCAGCACGAACAGAAAGCCGGCGATCTTCCATGGCTTTGACACCTTTGTCATTGCTATGATACTACCATGCGAAAATCCCTCACGTTATTCCTGATCGCGTGCACGTCTGCTTCTCTCTACGCTCAGCAGCCGCAGGCTGTTTCACAAGTAGAGGCAACGTTGAACGAGTTTCATGATGCTGCCGCAAAAGCTGATGGCAAGCGGTACTTCTCATTATTGACACGGGATGCGATCTACATCGGCACAGACGCAGGCGAGCGATGGACACGCGATGAGTTTCGTGCATTTGCCGAGCCGTATTTCAACAAGGGGCGCGGCTGGACATATACGCCGCGACAGCGGCATGTCACGATCGCGGACATTCCGTGCCAATGCGTAGCATGGTTCGACGAGCTCCTCGATAACGAGGGCTACGGAACAAGCCGCGGAACCGGCGTGCTGCTCAAGCAGGACGGCAAATGGAAAATCTCGCAGTACGCATTGACGTTTCCCATCCCTAATGATCTCGCAAAAGGAATGACGGAGCAGATCAAGGCATTCGAAGCGAAAAAGAAATAGCTCGCTAGTAGAGCAGGTACGGCTTCGAGTCGGCCTTGAACTGCGCTGCTTCCTTGTCCCAGCTCGCGAGCAGCGCATCGAGCTGTCCATTTTCAACGGCTGCCCGAACCTTGTCTGATCCAGTCAGCCGGTCGATCGAGGGCCGCCACTGAAAATCATTCGGATGACGGCGACGAATCTCGTCGATTACAAGGAGCGCGGTCAGCACGGGTCGATATGCCTGCCTGTCGGTGATGACGAAACGAATTGCAGGCACTGTTTGCCCCGGATATTTCCCCGCAGTCGATTCAATCGGCATCGTGATCGCCTGGAATCGAATCCCAGGCATCTTGCGTTCATTGAGCGCAGCGGCGAGCTCCGGCGCCTTGAGATACGGCGATCCGACCTGCTCGAATGGACGGTCAGTGCCGCGTCCTTCCGAAATGTTGGTGCCCTCGAAATACACCGTGCCCGGATAATCATTCAGCGCGGCAAGTGAGCGCAGGTTTGGCGACGGATTGGTCCACGGGAATCCGATGTCATCGAACCACTGTGACCGGTTCCAGTTCTTAGCCTTGATCACAATGAGATCGGAGCCAATCCCGAATTTCTCATTGAACATCTTTGCAAGCTCGCCGACCGTCATGCCGTGGCGCGCAGGTATCGGATATATCCCGACAAACGATTTGAATTTCTCTTCCACAAGCGCGCCTTCTACTATCTCACCACCGATTGGATTCGGCCGATCGAGCACGACGAACGGAATTCCCTTCTTCTTTGCAGCTTCCATCGACAGTGCCATTGTCGAGACATACGTCCACGTTCTTCCTCCAACCTCGAGAAGGTCGTACACGAGAACATCGACATCCTTCAGCATGTCTGCATTGGGCGCGCGATCAGTTCCCCCATACAGCGAGTACACCGGCACGCCGGTCTTCTGGTCGGTCGCAGTTTCAATGTGTGCGCCCGCTGCCTCGGTTCCACGAATCCCATGTTCCGGAGCGAACAGCGCAACGAGCTTGAGATCCTTGTGATTTGCAATCAGGTCGATGTCAGGAGTCTTGTTGTGGTCAACCGCACTCGCATTCGTGATCAGCCCGACGCGCTTGCCCTTGAGATTCGCCGGGATATCCGAGAGAAATGCTTCAATGCCTGGAATGACGCGTGTCGAGCTCTGCGAGACCACAGGAGAAGAAGCACAACCGACAAGGGCGAGTGCGAGAATCAGGTTTGCTTTCATCGATTTGATTTCGTGAGGGTTGACTTAAATGTAGGCTTTCTAGTGCTCGATCGTTTCGGACTCTGCCTGTGCAGCCGTCGTCCCGTTGTCTCTCCAGAAAGTCTTCGGGGCCGCGACGGGATGATTTCCCATCTGCGCCATGTTGAACGAGTCGTACATGCGGCCGTTCACCATGACATACCGGATCGATTCGGTATTCCTGATGTTGTCAAGCGGATTTGCATCCATGACGAGAAGATCGGCGAGCTTTCCGGTCTCCAGTGAGCCGATATCCTTGTCGAGTCCGAGCGACTTCGCGCCATTGATTGTTGCGGCATGCAGTGCCTCCATGTTCGACATGCCACCCATCTGCATCATCCAGATCTCCCAATGCTCCCCGATGCCATCCTGCTGCCCGTGCGCACCAGTGTTGATCAGGACGCCTCGATCATTGAGTGCCTTTACCGATTGTGAGACCGTGACGAAGAAATAATCATCGTCAGACGCCATCGGTCGGCGCCGTGAGCGTGAGTCGAGATTGCCGGGCGCGTTGTAGTACTGAAGCTTTGCGTTCTCCCAGACATTCGTATGCTGGTACCAGTAATTCTCGCCGCTCATGCCACCATATAGAACGATGTGCGTCGGTGTATACGCAGTCTTCGACGAGGAGATCAGCTTGAGCATGTCCTCGTACAAAGGAGCAACTGGAAGATTGTGCTCGAGCGTCGTGTGCCCGTCCAGGAACATCGTCGTATTTACCGAGAACGTCGATCCGCCTTCCGGCACTACCATCATCCCGAGCTGCCGCGCCGCCTCGATGATCTGCTGTCTCGCATCACGCCTCGGCTGGTTGTAGCTCTTCACGCTGAAAGCGCCAACCGCTTTCATGCGACGCAGGTGAGTCAGCGCATCTTCGAACGAAGTGGTTATCGCCTTGAAGCTGCCTTCCGCGCCGTAGAGAATCGTTCCGGTGGAGAACAGCCTCGGCGCAATCATTCCCGTTGCACGCGCCGTCTCCGATGTCGAGAACACCATCGATGTCTCGTTGGAGGGATCGTGCATGGTCGTTGTGCCGAACGCGAGACCTGCAAGAAGTCCGTAGTTCAACCTCGGCGCAATCCCGCTCGAGCCCGTGCCGAAGTGAGCATGAGCATCGACGAATCCCGGCGTGATATACTTGCCGCTCACGTCTATCCGTTTCACGTCGCTGCCATAGCGGATGTTGTCACCCGTCCCGACATACGTGATGCGATTCCGGTCGATTAGAATCGTCGCATTCGGAATCACCTGCTCGCCATTCATGGTAATGACCGTGGCTCCCACGAGTGCGAGCTTGCCACTGGGCTTGTCAGCTTCGGCGCGAAAGCCGATCGGCATACCTTTGCTTTCCGGATCCTTCGCGAGCGTCGTCGTATCCATCGTCTCGAAGGCGAATGTCGCGGATACATCGCGCTTGTAGAGCTCAGGACCGAGCGACCAGTAAATGCGACGCGAATCCGGCGCCCAGTGCATGTACATACCTGCGTCGCGTGAGATGCGCTTTGCCGGGAAGTCGCTCACGCTCGTGCTTACGTCGATCGGCTTGCCGGTCATGGGAAGCGGAGCGACATACGCGTTGAATCGCTCGACCCACCCGACGAATCTTTCATCCGGCGACGGGACAAAATCAGTCGCGTTGTCAGAAGTGAGGTGAACCCTGCGATCACCACCGGTGAGATTGATGCTTATCAGCGCCGATTTCTGTCCTTCGTTTCCGAGGACAAAAAGGCGATCACCTGCCTTGTTGAATCGCGGCGTCTGACCCTCTTCGGTAATCAGTCTCGGCTCGCCTCCACCGGCCGCTACTATATAGATGCCTCTGTCCTGCGTATAAAGCGGGTTACGCAAGCCGTCACTGCCGATGCGACGATACACGACCTGATTGCCATTCGGCGAGAACTTCGGCTCGATATAGTGACCTGGCTTTGAAGTGAGCTTTCGGCCGCCTTTCCCATCTACGCCTACGGTGCGAATGGCGCCGAGGTTGTAGTCGTTCCACGATGCGTAGGTGAGAGTGCGGCTGTCTGGCGACCACGACGGAAAGAGCTCGTCGTTCTCCGAATCATTCGTCACACGATGCGGCGCGCCGTTGGGAAGATCCTTCACATACAATTTCCCGAGCGCGGTATATACCACCTTCTTCTGGTCCGGTGAAACGGTTACCCACCGCAGCATCTTCACATCGAACGTGTCCGGCGCAACTTCCTGCGCAAAGCGCACTGCATCCGTGAGCGTCTGATGGATGTGAGCGGTGAATGGAACGTTCGTCACGCGCCCTGAGGCAACATCGATCGAATTGATTTTCCCTTTCGCCCAGATGAGGATCGACTTTCCATCCGGTGTCCAGTCGTAACCCGGATACGTGCCGTAGATCGCCCAGGCTTCCTGTTGGTCATGATCGAGCCCGTCGAAGAGCCGGCGTTCACGGCCGCTTTCCAGATCCCGAAGAAACAGAACGCTCTTGAGCCCGACGCGTCTTACGTAAGACATCGTCTTTCCATCGGGCGAGAGCTGCGGTCTAAGCGCGCTGCCCGCGCCGCCAACATACGTTGAGCGATTGCCGGTCTGCCGGTCGAATCGCTGAATCACATAGACCTGGCCATGTGCATCGCGATTGTATTGAAATCCGCCGCCCGGTGATACGTCTTCAGTGAAGTAGACGTAACGGCCATCATTCGAAACGATTGGCTCGGTTGCATTCTGCTCCCAGTTGCGACGATCCGTGAGCTTGAGTCCGCTTCCTCCTCCGATATGATAGAGCCACATCTCACCTGCACCGAGCGAGCGTGTGTTGCGGAAGTGCTTGCGGTTGACGAGGTATTGTCCGTCAGGCGTCCATGCAGGATTCGAGACTTCGCGCTCGCGCTCCTTGCTGATCTGTCTCAGATCTTTTCCGTCGACCGCAGCGGTCCACACGTTCGTGATGCCATCGCGATCGGATGTAAATGCGATGCGCTTTCCATCAGGCGAGAACCTCGGCTGATGCTCGTACGCAGCTCCGCCGAGTATAAGCGTCGCGTTTCCACCTGTGATCGGCATCGTGTATATGTCGCCGAGGATGTCGAACACGATCGTCTTTCCATCAGGTGAGACATCGAGATTTATCCACGTCCCTTCGCTCACGTCATAGTCGACGTCTTTTGAAGTGCCGTGCTTCTCCATGACGTTCCATTTTGTCGGGATTGCTGCGCCAGTTGCGGGCGGTGTGTTGCCTGAGGGTGGATTAACCGGAGGAGTTGGCGGATTCTGCGCTGATAGCGGGAGGGCAACAGCGAGTGCAGCGATGAACGAGAATTTGCGCATCGGGTCGGGGCGAGTGGAGGTTGTCCGGTAGAACTTGCCTTTAAGGCGCGATTCGAGGAAGACGGCGAGCCGAAAATCGGGTGCCTGATCTGTTTACATATGTTAGTAGCGTTTTGATACTTAATGCCGTTAGAGCGGCCGGCCAGCCCCGATATTATCTTGTCGCGCGATGAGCGATAATGCGACCTTTCCTGCTCTGCCGTGCTTCCCTTGTCCGTACAACTCGTCATGCTGTGCGTACGGGGTGACGCTGTCGGAGGATGAAGTCGCGGCAATCGCAGCGAATCACGGTCCGGACATCGTTTATCGGACACGGTGGGGCGAATGGCGTACACGAGTGCGCAAAGGTCGCTGCGCTCTGTTCAAGGACGGCGGCTGCTCGATCCACGACAAGCCGTATTATCCCGCGGTCTGCTCGGGCTTTCCCTGGATCGATGTCGAGACTGGAGAGCGATATGAATCGGACATCTCGATCTGCGGCGCGTTCGACGCGCAGCCTGACCTGATCCAGATCCAGCGATTATTCAAGCTTCCGTGACCTGATCATCATGAAACGGTTCGCACTGCTTCTCTCGGTTACTACGGCCTGCACAGACAAGGGCCCCGCTGAAGAGTACGGATTCGTCACTACGCTTGGCCGGGACACAATCTCCGTCGAGAACGTCACGCGTCAGGGACACGAGGTTACGCTCCAGGCCGTCGACCGTTTCCCGCGGCTTCGTGAACGAAAAGGAACTGTGTCGCTCAATGACGACGGGTCCATTCGAAAGATCGTGATGGATATTCATACGCCGAGTGAGCCGGACAGCACGCGTGATCGGCACGTGGAGGCGACAGTCTCCAACAATGTCGTGCGTCTGTGGAAGCGGGACAAACACGGAACCCTTCGCCGCGATTTTCCGACAGGCGGCATGATAGCAATGGCGCATGTTCCGCAATTGTACAGTCTTTACGAGCTCGATTTCGCCGCCGCTCGAAGGAAAGCTCGCAATCCGAACGATACGGTTCGCTTTCGACAATTCTACATCGACCGTGAGTTCGACAATTTCCCGCTGCACCGCGGTTTCGTGAGATTCGTCGCGCCTGGTAAAACTGAGATCAGGCATGACTGGCTTTCGGGAATCGGAGAAGCAACAATCGACTCGGCGGGTCGTCTGCTCAGCTACAACGGATCGCGCACGACGTACGACGTCAGGGTGCAGCGCATCGACACCCACTCCGATCTCGAGTCGCTCGGCAAACAATTCCTCGCGGCTGAAGTGCAGGCCGGCGGCGTCAAGTCGTTGAGCGTTCGCGATACGCTTCGCACGAAGATCGGCGCTGCTGATTTCACCGTCGACTATGGGCGTCCGCTCACTCGCGGAAGAACTATCCTCGGCAACGTCGTGCGACGCAACGCAGTTTGGAGAACGGGCGCCAACGCAGCCACGCAGTTCACGACATCAGCCCCAATTACGATCGGAACGCTGAATGTACCGGCAGGCAGTTACACGCTTTGGACAGTTCCGCGAGCTGACGGTGCTGACCTCATCGTGAACAAGCAGACCGGCCAATGGGGTACCGACTACAACAGTGCCCTCAACCTCGGCCGCACTTCGCTGCGAACTGCAACAACCGAAACTCCACTTGAGAAGTTCACTATTTCTATAACGCCGGTTGATCCACAGTATGGCGAGCTCGTAATCGCGTGGGATTCATTTCGCTGGACGGCACCGATCACGATTCGCTGATGCGTCGCCGAGCTAAACGTCGGATACTTCTACAAGAAGCGGAAAGTGATCCGACGCGCGTGTCACGATCTCGGGCTCGCGCACTACCGTGCATGATTTGAGACGCGATGCGAACTGCGCTGGAGTGAAGACGTAATCCAGACGCACATGCGGATGCCATACCGGAAATGTGTGTCCAGGATCTGAAGCATGATCACGATAGAGTGCGCGCCATGCATCGACGTATCCTTCTGAGCGCATCATTGCGATTGTCGTGCGCGCGATGTCGCGCCCGCTGAGCCACACCATTCCGCGAATCCACGTTGGCATCGAAGACGAGTCGAACTTCTCATCCGGCGCGAGCGCATTGAAATCGCCGGCAAGCATGTGAAACGCAAACGAGCGGTTCTCCCGCTCGAGCTGCCCCTTGATTCCGTCGAGAAGTCCACGCAGCTCGATGACCCGCTGCCGCTCGCTCCATTTGGAGAACCATGCGCGAAGGTGAACGACAAAGAGCCGCTTGAACGGACCTTCGAGCGCCACTTCGAGAATTGCGTGTCGTGTGCGCGGCGGCTGCCGCCACGCATGATTCGTAACCTCGATCCGGCTGAGAAAACCGGTGGAGTGCGCGCGCTGCGACCCCCAGTATTCAAAGCCGCAGATACGCGCTATCTCTTCCACCACCTGCGGCTCTCTTGCTTCCTGCAGGGCAACGACGTCCGGATCGACGGACTTTATCACGTCGGCAATCAGCGCTGCGCGCCCGAGTCCACCTTCGCGAATGTTGTATGTGAGCAGTCGCAATTGCCTGCCTCACCAGTTCAGGTGTCTTTCTCTTCGTCCTTCTCGTCGCTTTTGTCGAGCAGCACGAGATACGGCTGATCCATCACCACATCGCGCACATACTGCACAAGCGACGTCGTCGCCTGAAGATTCACAGGCCGGCCAGTCATGTCGCACAGCCGCTTTCTCAATGGAGCAAGCGAAGGCGAAGCAAAGGGATGCTCTTCACTGAGCGGCGCTGAATGAATTCCGGGAATGTGAAAGTCGCGGAACAGCATCACCATGTCGCCGCCAACGAACGTCACATCCATGTCGCTGGTACCGGGACCGTCAGCGTCGAACGGCTCATCCGAGCCCCACTTGTGACCGGTCACCGCGCTGCCCCGAAGAATTACCTGCACGCCGGCCGGCGTGGCTTCAGTGAGCTCGTGGATAAATTCGTTGTACCGGCCTTCATCGCCCCCGAATACCAGGCGAGTCACGCGCTCTCTTATCTCCTGCTGCTTCTCAGGCGTGAGAGCTTCGTCGCCAGTAATGTCTTTGGTCTCCCTCGTGTTGTCTGCCATGGCGGCTATCAAAGCAAGAGCAGCGCCACCACGTGTGCCCGACTTACGGACCGGCCGCCGGTGGAAGAATCACGATGTTAGCCGGCGCTTGCAGGAAATACCGGTCGAATGCGTCGCGCACCGCCCCGGCACGCACTCGCCGGATCTGTGTCGGTATCAGCTTCACATTGTTCGGGTCGCGACCCGTGGCCACGTACGCCATGAGATGATCGCCAAGTATCCGATAGGTCGGCTCGAAGAACCATCGTTCGTAGAACGATGCCAGACTTTCTTTCGCGATGCCTACTGTGGCATCGTTCATCGCGTTCTGCCTTATGTCGCGCAGTGCTGCGGTCACGCTGTCCCGAACGTCGTCGACAGTGACGATACGATCCGTAGCGAACACCACTGCGTGAATGGACGGACCAGTGTCGATGATCTCCGGCGCCTGCCATTTGCTCGAGCGTCCGTCACCAAAGGCGGAGCCTCCAAGACTTCTGGCAAGGCGCACTGCGAGCGGGGAGTCATTACTTCGAACCGGATCATCGACGTCACTGCCGCGTCCGAGCAGCAGCTGATCCGCGATTAGAACAGGAATCTGATCGGTTTGGCCAAGCGCAGGCTTTTCCCATCCGACTGCGACGATGGTTTGATTCGACCGGTTCTGACCGGTTATTACTTCGGTCATTCCCATGCGGAGTTTTGGATTCTGGTTCGCCGCCTTCGATCCCGAACGAATCTCCGCGAGCTTCAATCTCGCGTCGGTCGCGCGAACGAGCGCGAGAGTGCTGTCAATATCGAGGTCACCGGCAACGACGAACACAGCGTCATGAGGACGATAAATCGGAGCGATCGTTCGTGCGAGCTCTTCACTGTTTGTGTTACGAACAATATCGAGCTCGTCAGCGATCCTTGGAGATTTGCCGAGCGCAAGCGCAACCAGCGCCTTGTACGCGGGATACTTACCGGACATGTCGCGTTCGACCTCAGCGAGCACGCGGCCCTTCTCGGTGACAAATACCTGCGAATCATTCTCTGCGCGGCCCATCCTCGCCATCCGCGAATGAACCGTCGATGCGAGCAGCGCAGTCGGCACAACTGTCACGAAGCTCGTGTAGTACGGCCGCGTCAGTGCATTCGCATCGAAGAATTTCGCGCCCTCGGGCCGGGCAGGGCCTGCGATCGTCGAGCGATTGTTCGCCACGACATGCTCCATGAAATGCGCAATACCGGAACGAGTCTCCTGTATCGAGCCGTGAAGCACGTAACTTCCGACGTAGATGCGCGGTTCCCGCCCTGCGACCGGTGGTGTTCGCGCAACCACTACGCGATATCCACTTGGCAGCTGCTCGCTCACGATTTGAATGCGGGACACCGGTGACGATGTCGACGGTTCCTTCACCGCTGCGGCGCACGCGGCGCACATCAGGATCGCTGATATTGTGACGATGGATTTCATGTAGTACTAAGACGCCCGATCGAGCTGAATGGATTGATCGACGTCGATTACTCTTTGATAGCGCGCTTTGCCCAGCTGGTACAAGCCATAGGCAACGAACCCCGAACCCATCAGGCCGAGCAGCAGCGGACCGAAGGCCGCGTTGCCGATCGCGGTGAGTGCATCATCGACGTCGGTCACCCTGTTGGAGGAATGCGAGAAAGCCGCATGAATACTGAGGATCCCGCAGATTCCAAAAACAAACGCGCGTGCTGCGGTACCGGCGCGTGCGGCAATGCCGATCGCGGTGCGAACGCGCGGCGACAGCTGCCTCCTGTCGAGCATGTGCCCGAACTCTTCGGTGATCGCGCGCATCAGCAGATAACCGGCACTTACGAGGAGTGATACGCCGAACACGCCAAGCAGCGCAGGCCCGAACGGATTTGCAAGCAGCTTCTCGGCAAACGATTCTGCTGTGTACCTGTTACTCGAGTCACCTATCAGATGGCCAAGTGCGCCGAAAGCAAGCGTGACATAAAGAGCGCCGGTGGCAATATCGATTGCGCGAAGCGTCAAACCGGAGATCGTGAGGCCCCTGCGTTCGGGATCACTGATGGCGCCAGTCACATTGAGCGCCGCATATCCAATCAATCCGATTCCCAGCGCAGCGAGCATCAATGGCGCGAACGGCTGACGCGAAAGAAACTGCATCACACCATGCGAAGTCGTCGGCTCATCCCTCAGGCCAAGCGCGACAGCAATCGCGACAAGCCCGATTACAACGTAGATGAATCCGCACGCAGCATAGCCAAGCCGTGCAGCCCAGATCAGCCAGGCCTTGTCAGTTTGCGAGCGAAGCCCGACTCGTCGACGTAAGCGTCTCACGGCTTGTTAGCCGTACCGCTCCTGAAGACTTGCTATCAGATGTGATGAGTCCGGAGCGCTGCCGGTTGCTTTCTCTACAAGGGCAGGCGCTTTGTATCTGCGACCATGTTGATAGATCTTCTGGTGCAGCCATTCGCGCAGCTCGCTGAACTCCCCCGCTGCGAACGACTCTTCGAGTGGTCCAACATCGCGGTTGGCGGCTGCGAAGATCTGCGCCGAGTAGATGTTGCCGAGTGTGTAGGTTGGGAAATACGCGATCAGTCCCTCTGACCAGTGAATATCCTGCATGCAGCCGTTGCGATCGTCCGGCGGCGTAATCCCCAGATACTGGTGATACAGCTCACTCCACGCTCCAGGAAGATCCTTTGCAGTCAGGTTGCCGTCGAGAAGCGCACGTTCCAGCTCGTATCGAATGATGATGTGAAGATTGTACGTGACCTCATCGGCTTCGACGCGAATCAGTCCGGGCTCTACGCGATTCATCGATGTGCGGAATGCATCAGCTGAAACTCCGCCGAGTGGATCAGGGAATGCCTTTTGGAGATCCGGATAGAAGTGCTGCCAGAAGCCCGGACTTCGGCCGACGAAGTTCTCCCACAGCCGCGACTGGGATTCATGGATGCCCAGTGACACCGCTGAGCCCATTGGCGTTCCGTAGTGCTCGTCGTCGAGTCCCAGCTCGTAGAATGCGTGACCCGTTTCGTGCATCACGGCAAGAAATCCGCTTCCAAAGTCGTTCGTTCGATACCGAAGCGCGATGCGAACGTCTCCCGGTCCTATGAATGCGCAGAACGGATGAGGCCCAAGATCGAATCTTCCTGTATCCGCAGTGTAGCCGAGCTTTCGTGCAATTCCTTCTGACAGGTCCCGCTGTTTATCGAGTGGAAAGTCACCTGTCACTTCGCTGCGCTTCTTTTCACGCACCGATTCAACAAGCGGCACGAGATCGGCGCGCAGCCGCTCGAACATCGGCGTGAGCTGGGCAGCGGTCATGCCCGGCTCGAAATCCTCGAGCAGCGCATCGTAGCGGTCTCGTTCGTACCCGAACGCATCGGCTTTCTGTCGCGCGAGATCAAACGTCTTATCCAGCCATGGCTCGAATGCAGCGAAGTCGTCCTTGTCGCGCGCCTCCGACCATGCCTGCGATGACATTGCGGACACTCGCGCCATTTCCTCGACGAGATCGCGCGGCAGCCTGGTTGCACGATCGTAATCGTGGCGAAGCTCGCGAATGTTGACAGCTTCTACGCTGTCCGGATCGGAAATGAGAGGTGATGATTCGACGATGCTCAGAAGCTCAGCACGTCGCGGATCAGTCGCGCGCTCGTGGGCAAGGCCGGCGAGCAACCCCATCTGCTCGCCGCGATGCTCGACGCCGCGCCGCGGCATGTTGATCTCTGCGTCCCACTGCAGCAACTGAGCGCAGGACGAGAGTATGGATTCTGTGCGCGAGAGCCGTATCAGCTCCGCGTAGGCCTGTTCAGGAGTCATTCTTTGATCTGCATACTATATATAGTAGCGACTGGCCTAGTCGGCGCGGCGATAGCGGGCGTATATCACCCCGGTCGGCAGCGGCGACGACTCCACCAGCTTGAAGTTGACGCGCTTTCCTTCAGGGTAGAGACGCTTTCCGTTTCCGAGCGCGATTGGATAGATGTGAAGCTTGTATTCATCCACGAGATCGTTCTCGATCAGCGTATGAGCCAGCACACTGCTGCCATCGAGCAGGATGTTCTTTCCCGGCTGCGACTTCAGATCACGCACCGCCTGGACTACGTCGTCCCGAATGATGGTGGAATTGCGCCACGCATCGGTGGATTGGAGCGTGGTTGACACGACGTATTTCTTCACTGCGTTGAGTGCATCGGCAAACGGCTCCTTCATCGTCTCGAAGATCGAGTGAATCTGCCATGTCTTTCGGCCGAGCAGGAACGCGTCGGCGGTTTGCATCGTCTCGAAGAAATGTTTGCCGATTTCGTCATGCCAGTACGGACGTGTCCAGCCGCCATGCCGGAATCCGCCTTCGGTGTCCTCGGTATCTCCGCCAGGCGCCTGAATGACGCCGTCGAGAGTTATGAACTCCGCGATGATAAGCTCTCGCATATAGTACCTTTTTGTTACTAATTAATAGCGGTTATTTATGGCGAATCTCGACGAGAAGCACCTTGATAGCCGAGCTTCCGATATTCTCCGCCCAGTGTGTGACCGGGTTGCTGAAGAAAACATCTCCCGCCTTGAATTCCGATTCGCGCGCGCGACCATCCTCGAGGTGAATGCGCACCCTCCCGCCGTTCAGGATGTACATCACGTACGGCGTATGCGCGTGCGGCTTCTCCTGGAATCCCGGCGGAAGGTCTGCCTCCATAACCCGCACTGAGTCATTGTCGAGCTTCACCTTGATGCTCGATGGATTTACCAGCGCGGGATCCTTCGTGGAAACGCGGGGAAACTGAACCTCCTTGATCTCGAACAGCACGATTCGCACCGGTGTCGTTCCAGTGTTCTCCACAAAATGACGCGGCACGGGATTCATCCACGCGACGTCGCCTGTCTTGTCTTCGCTCGAGAATGCATTCCCGCCCTCCGGAAAGATCCGGAGCGTGCCGCCGCTCAGGACGTACGACACCTTCGCAGGATGAGTATGCGGATTATCCTTTTCGCCCGGCTTGAGCGAATACTCGACGACGCGAACCTGCTCGTTATCGAGAACGACCTTGTATTTGTCAGGCGACACCGCAACAGGATCTATTCCCGCTGCTGATTGTGCATTCGCGTTGCCGGCGAGAAGCACAATCGCAGCGAGCACAACAGATAATTTCTTCATGCAGTTATTCGTTTCCTGCAGGCGGCTTCGGGAACCGGCCTGCTGTCCACGGAACACCCGCCTGCCCCGCACTCTCTTCGAGCGCCTTGAGATCGACTTCGATGAGCTGTCTCACCTGCGCGAGTATCGCTGAATACCTGGAACGCACGAGCTCCAGCTCTGCCAGCTGCTGCGCAGTTGGAGCTTCGAGCGTCGCACCCCAGTTGCTTCCAATCGCACCGCGCAAACGTCCGAGCAGTGACGGAGGTGTCGTCTCGTTGCGCGATGCCAGAGTTGGATCACCACCAAGCAGCTCCTGCGCATCCTTCAGCCTGTCGGTCATCACGCGCACGCGATGCTGAAGTGTGGTGTCAGCAGTCGGTGTTTCATCCACTGCACGCTTGAACAGAGCCATGCGGCCAAGCGCTTCTCCAATTACCTGATCCAGCCCGAGCACTGATCTTTCCAGATCGGCGATTCGTTTCTGGTCAGCAAGCGTTGCAATCCGCCTCCCTGCCACAGTGTCTAATGCAACAACCTGGAAATTCTGTGGCTCACCAATCGGCGTGAACACTCCGTTGACGCGTGTGGCAAAGCTCACACGATAAGTTCCCGGCGCCGCATAAGGCGCAGCAGGCGGACCGCCAAAAGGCCAATCGGGATCGACCTGATATGGCGGGCCAGTCACCGGCTCTGGCGACTGAAGCTTGAGATCCCACGCAACGCGATTGATCCCTTCGGTCGCAGGAGCATTGAACCTGCGAATCGGGTTCCCGCTTGCATCAGTGATTGTAACGACGAGTGCCGGATTTTCTTCCCTGTCTTCCGCCTTCAGCGAATCCCAGGGCGGATAAAACACATCCGACCCTTTTTTCGCGAGCTCCTTGTCTGCATCCCGTCGCCGGTCGCGACGCGATTTGAGCGAGGTCTTCATATAGTATGTGAAGACTGCGCCAAAAGGCGGATTATCAGCCGTGTAGTAGCCCGCTCCCTGAAAGGTTGGCCCGATTGCTTCGAAGCCGAGTCCGAGCGGACTCGACGGCACATACAGCGGCGCCGGCCGCGTCGGGAAAAGATGGAAATCCTTTGCGAGCGTCGCTTCGCTCATCGTTCTGAGCGGCGTGTAATCGTCGAGCACGTAAAAGCCGCGCCCGAAAGTGCCGAGCACGAGATCGTTCTCGCGCTTCTGAATAGTCATGTCGCGCACCTGAATAGTCGGAAGACCTCCATTCAGTCGCAGCCACTTCCTTCCACCATCACGCGTCACGAACACACCCCATTCCGTTCCTGCAAAAAGGATGTTGCGATCGACATGATCTTCGGCGAGTGAATAGACACTGCCCTCCGGAAGATTTCCGGTGACCGATGTCCACGTTTTGCCCATATCACTCGACTTCATCACATACGGCTTGAAGTCGCCGGCCTGATGATTGTTGAACGCAGCGTAAACCACGTTCACATCATGCTGCGAAGGGAGAATCTTGAACACGGGCGCAGTATCAGGAACTCCGGGAACGTGATTCACCGCTCTCCACGTTCCACCACCATTCTCGGTCACACTCACCTTGCCGTCATCCGTCCCCGCAAAGAGCAGCCCCTCCTTGAGCGGAGACTCTGCAATCGTGAGAACGACTCCGAACAGGGTTGTCGATGCATTCTTGCCGAGTGCGTCGACTCCCATCACGCGGCCCATGACCTTGAGGCGGTTGCGATCGATCAGTCGCGACAGATCGGGGCTGATGACACGCCATGAATCTCCGCGATCGTCCGAGACAAAGAGACGATTCGACGCGAAGTACAACCGGTTGTGATTGAACGGACTTATGAACAGCGGGGAATCCCATCCCCACCGCGGACCAGGCGTGCCCGGCTCCTCGCTCGGTTGAATTCCCATCACGTCGCCGGTCTTCAGGTTGAAACGAGCCAGATTTCCAAACTGAGACTCGGCGTAGACAATATTCGGATCTACGGGATCGACGACTGAGCCAAATCCGTCGCCGGTTGACGTGATGAACCAGTCGGCGTTCGTGATACCGCTCGTGTTCCGGGTACGCGACGGGCCGCCGATGGAAAAATTGTCCTGCGCTCCGCCATATACTTTATAAAATGGCTTCGACTCGTCAGTCGCGACTCGATAATACTGAGTGACAGGAATATTGGCGGCGAAGCGATATGACTTACCGCCATCGAAGCTCTCGTAAACTCCGCCGTCCGTGCCGACTATGATGTGAGTTGTCTCGTCGGGATCGATCCATACGGAGTGATTGTCGACGTGCTTGTTGCGCTCGCCAACGCGC
The DNA here is from genome assembly GCA_035281765.1 of Gemmatimonadaceae bacterium. Lineage (GTDB taxonomy): Bacteria > Gemmatimonadota > Gemmatimonadetes > Gemmatimonadales > Gemmatimonadaceae > UBA4720. Next base: position 1,321 of record DATEDH010000369.1, on the reverse strand, counting down.
CTGAAGGTTTTTCCTCCATCGTCAGTGACCTGAAGAATCGGCTCGATTGCATAGACGCGATCGACATCTTTTGGATCGGCAAAGATCTCGTTGTAATAGTTGCTGCCTGATTGGTAGTCACTCATCTTCTCCCAGCTCGCACCACCGTCGCGCGAGCTGAAGAATCCGCCCTTTCGTTCTGCTGCGTCGGCGATGGCGTACACGACGTCGGGATTTGCCGGCGATATCGCGAGACCTATGCGGCCAAGGTCGACTCCGGGAAATCCGGACTGTGATTTCGTCCACGTTTTTCCTGCATCGGTCGAGCGCCAGACGCCAGATCCTGTCCCGCCTGCGACGAACGCATACACGCGACGCAATCGCTGCCAGGTTGTCGCAACGAGAATGTCGGGATTGCGTGGATCCATCTGGACATCGTTGACGCCGGTCCATTCGTTGTCGCCGGCAAGAACTTTCGTCCACGTTGTTCCGCCGTCGGTGGTTTTATAGAGACCGCGATCGCCGCCTCCTCTCCACGCTGGCCCCTGTGCCGCGACATAGACGATGTTCGAGTTGCGCGGGTCGACGAGAATGCGGCCAATGTGCTCCGACGTCTTGAGGCCCATGTTCTTCCAGCTTTTCCCGCCGTCGATCGACTTGTAAACGCCATCGCCATAGGCAACCACGCGCTGCACGTTGTTTTCGCCCGTGCCTACCCACACGACGTTGTGGTTGTTCGGATCGACGGTCACAGTTCCAACTGAAAAAGATCCCTGTCCGTCGAATATCGGCGAGAACGAGATTCCGCCGTTGCTCGATTTCCATACTCCGCCTGCCGCCACGCCCACATACCATGTGCGCTTATCTGTCGGGTCGATTGCAACATCTGCAATGCGGCCTGATGTCAGTGCGGGCCCGATCGACCGGAACGCGAGACCCGACAAAAGTCCGGTGGTGAACTTCGCACTGTCAGGCGGCGGCGACTGCTTCTTGTTGTTCTTTGCTTGAGCGCCCGCAACGGTGGAGACTGCGAGAAGAAAAATGACGGAAAGTTTTTGCATGATCGTTGTCAGGAGAGTCTGTCACGTGTTGCGATCAACATTTCGACTGCATCGGCAAGGTGTTCTTCCGTGATGTGATGATCGCCGCGCTCGACCCGCAGCCGATGGGCCTGAATCATTACATCCGCATCACGGAATCCTTCAGGAGTCTGGAATTTGTAGCATGCGAGCTCAACCGTGAGACCGTTGGGATCCTTGAGATAAATCGAGTTCATGAACCCGCGGTCGCGCTCGTAGAACGAGACACCGTGCGCGGTCAGCCGCTCAGGCGCCTGGACGAA
>DATEDH010000368.1:0-12521 GCA_035281765.1 Gemmatimonadaceae bacterium | reverse complement strand
ATCCTGAAACCGGCGACGCATGGATGAATACAGGTGCGATTCTGAATCGCATCAACTTCGGGATCGCAGCGGCGGCGAACCGCATTCCCGGTGCGCGCGTAAATGCTATTCCAGGACTCGATACGCTCGTCAACGCGCCGCGGGCAAAACAAGTCGACGCTGTGGTTTCGGTCATGCTCGGCGGATCTGCATCGCCTGATACGAGAGCTGTGCTGATGTCAGGCGAAAATCCTCTCCTGGGCAAGGGAGAGGCGGCTTTGCCTGTGACGATGGGCAATCCTGACGATGACACAGGAATAACCACCGATATGGCGCGTCCGAATGGACAGCGTCGCGGTGGAGCTCAAAATCCATTGGGACGACCGAACGCGCAGCCTCCCCGACTTACCGGACTCGCGCTGGTGGTGGGCCTCGCGATCGGATCCCCTGAATTTCAGAGACGTTAGGTAAATCGATATGCAGCGAAGAGCATTTGTAAAATCGGGCGCACTCGCGCTGGTCACTCTGGGCCTGAGCCCGAGCTTCCTGCGCCGCACCGCGTTCGGCGCGCAACTTGTGAACGCTCCGAAAGGCAAGACGCTGATCTGTCTCTTTCAGCGCGGTGCGGCGGATGCATTGAACATTGTCGTTCCACATGGCGACAAGTCGTACTATTCGCTTCGTCCATCGATTGCGATTCCGCGTCCCGGAGGATTGGCGCGCGGCATTTCCGCGGAAACGGCGATCGATCTCGACGGATTCTTCGGATTGCATCCCGCGCTTGCACCGTTCAAGCCGTTGTATGATCGCGGAATTCTTGCACCTGTTCACGCGGTGGGAAGTCCAAGCGCAACACGCTCGCACTTCGATGCGCAGGACTACATGGAAACCGGCACGCCCGACATCAAGGGCACCACGGATGGATGGCTCAATCGCTATCTGGCCGTGCAGGGCACCTGCGACGAATGCAAAACGAGTCCGTTCCGCGCGGTGTCGCTCACGCAGCAGACTCCGCGTATTCTCGAAGGCACGAGCGAAGTCGTAGCGATGAACAGCCTCAATGAATTCACCGTTCGCGCATCGGGAACACAAGCTGAGCGTCTTGAAGCATTGTATCGCACGGGCTCCGCAGATCTCGTTCACGGAACGGGCAAGGAAATGTTCGAGGCGGTGAAGATGCTGAAAGCTGCAAATCCGCAGAAATACGCCCCCGGTAATGGAGCCGAGTATCCCCGTTCACAGTTCGGCCAGCGACTGCTGCAGATCGCGCAATTGATCAAAGCTGACGTGGGCCTCGAGATCGCATTTGCCGATGTCGGTGGATGGGACACGCATGTGAATCAGGGAAGCACGACGGGTCAGCTTGCGGGACGTCTCGACGATTTCGCAAAATCGATCGCCGCGCTCGTAGCTGATCTCGGAGACAGAATGGATGACGTGCTCATTCTCACGATGTCCGAGTTTGGCCGCATGGCTCGCGAAAATGGAAATCGCGGGACCGATCACGGACATGCTGGAGCGCTATTCGTGATCGGCGGCGATGTGAAAGGCGGAAAGGTGCACGGCAGATGGCCGGGTCTTGCAAACGAGCAGCTATACGAAGGCCGTGATCTCGCGCTGACTACTGATTTCCGGTCAGTGTTTTCCGAAGTGACGTCGCGTCACCTCGGCGCAAAGAGTCTCGACAGAATTTTCCCCGGATTCGCAGCGAAGCAGGGCGACTGGCTGGGCCTCGTATAGAATTTTTTTCTCAGAACCGGAAGATTCTACCGAGCGCGCGCCCGATTTTCTTTCCAAGGTCATCGGCTCTGCGCTCGATCACGCGCCCAAGATCCTGGTTCTGTCGATCCGATGCCCAGATCGGCTCTTCGTAGTCCGGTCCGTGCTCCATGCATTCGGTGCGCGGGCCAGTGCCGGGCTTGAAGTATTCAACCTTCCGCGCAGGACACCATTCGTTGGCGATCCATCCAGTCGTCGGATCGATCGTGACAGCTTCATCCACTCCAGGTGGTGGCTCCCATGAACCTGCCGGCGGTGTTTCCTTCCAGCCCTGAGTGTAGAACTCCGCCCACGCTGGCGCAGCGAGCCTTCCGCCGGATGCGTCGTAGCTGATCTGATGCGGCTCGTCGTAACCAAACCATACTGCTGCAACGAGATTCGGCGTGTATCCCACGAACCACACATCAGTCCCGTTGTTTGTCGTTCCGGTTTTCCCGGCAATCATTCCGCGTGCACCCCAGTCACGAATCACGTGACCGGTTCCATAATCGACGACCGCGCGAAGCATCGATGTCAGCTCGTACGCATCACGCGGATCGACGACACGCTCGAGTGGCGACGTCTCTCCGATATATCTCTCTTCGCCATCACGCGATTCAATTCTGCGCACCAGGCGCGGGCGAACGCGAAATCCGCCGTTCGCAAAAGGTGCGTACGCTCGCACCAGCTCGAGAGGTGTGACATCCACGGCACCGAGTGCAATTGCGGGATAGTTCGGAATCTGGCTTTGTATCCCAAGGCGATGGGCATTCTCGATGATCGGCCTGAGACCTACCGCCTGACTGACTCGCACAGCAGCCGCGTTGGATGAGCGCATCAACGCACGCCGGAACGTGATCAGGCCGAGATACTCGTCTCCATAATTGGCGGGAGTCCAAACGGTTCGTCCCTGCACCACTTCGACAGGCTCATCGCGAACATCGGATGCCGGTGAATATCCCGCCTGCAGTGCAGTGAGATATACGAACGGCTTGAACGCCGATCCGGGCTGGCGCTTCGCTTGAAGTGCTCGATTGTAGTGACCGCGCTCGTATTTTCTTCCGCCAGTCAGCGCGCGGATATCACCATTGCGAGGGTCGAGCGCCACCATCGCGCCCTGCACATTGTGGCGAGTGCCATTCCAGTATCCGCCCGATTCTGATTGAATCGCTGATGCACGTCTTGCGACTGCTCGGTCTGCCGACTTCTGCGCATTGATGTCGAGCGTCGTGTAAATCGTGAGATCGCGATTGTCGCTTTCATCCCGCCCGATCAAAACTGAATCGGCAAACGCGCGCACTGCATCGAGCGCGTACGAATCAGATTTGGTGTCAGGCCGCCATTCTTCTTTCGCGATGTTGAGCTTCGTTGCCTTCAGTCCGGGCAGACGGTCGGCTGATACGTATCCCGCCTCGACCATGAGGCCCAGGACGAGGTTGCGCCTGGTGAGAGCGCGCGATGCGCTGCGGCGCGGCGTGTAATACGATGGCGCTTTCGGAAGCGCAGCGAGCATCGCTGCTTCCGTAAGAGTCACCTTTCCGATGGACTTTCCGAAGAGATCCCGGCTTGCCGCCTCTACGCCATACATCCCATTGCCCATGTATATGGCGTTCAGGTAGAGCTGCATGATCTGGTTCTTCGTGAGCGATTTTTCCATCAGCCGGGCAACACGAAGCTCGATGAACTTCTGACGCAGCGAGCGGTTCGGATACTTCTTTACGACGAAGCTGTTCTGCGCTGCCTGCATCGTGATCGTGCTGAATCCTTCCCGCACTCCGCCCGCTTTCAGGTTTCGAAGCGAGGCCCGTACAAATCCGCGCCAGTCGATTCCATGATGCTTATAAAACCGGCGGTCTTCAGTCGCGATGAATGCCTGGCGAACGTGCACCGGAACCTGGGCGATCGGGACGTTCACTCTTCGCACGACTTCTACGTGACCCATGAACCGGCCGTTGCGGTCGAGTATTCTTCCGCCTTCGTCAGGTTGATATGCCTGGATCTGGCGCGGCGTGGGGCAGCTGTCGAATCCGCACGTCGCAATCCATGCATCGAGCGCGATAACTGCTAGAATGCTTATTGCGAGCGTGACTTTAAACGTCAGCTCGCGATGCCGTTTATCACCCCACCACTGCTTTACCGGATCAATGTTCAATCGCATATCTGTCGCAATCCTTGTTGCCCTCGCCTCCTATGCCTGCTCGGCAAAGGGGGACAGCTCTCGTCCCGACTCCGCCGCGGCCGGCGCCTCACCGGGCACCGTTCAATCTGATACACCATCGGGCGAATCCGGCACCACTCAGTCCGGTTATATCCTTACGGCCGAGGACTCCGCGAGGATTCCGAACGAGCTTGGGAGAATTCCCGTTGTCGAGTACCATTTGATTACCGACAAGGATGCGACGTACTCGCGCGAGCGTGGTCATTTCAGGCGTGATCTCGAATCCATCTATAAGAAAGGCTACCGGCCGGTGACGATCTCGCAGTTACTGGACCGCAAGATCGACCTTCCGCGCGGCCTGTCGCCTGTGGTGTTCGTATTCGACGATGCCAGCCCGAGCCAGTTCAGCTACATCGAAAAGAACGGACAGCTCGAGATCGATCCCAACAGCGGCATCGGGATCTGGCTCGATTTCAGGAAGACCCACCCCGACTGGCAGAACCGCGCAGTGTTCTGCATGCTGCCAAACGCCGAGGCAGGCAGGTCATTTTTCGGCAACAAGGGAATCGAGGGACAAAAGACAGAGTGGCGTTTCAAGAAGGTGCAGTGGCTCAAGGAGCAGGGATTCGAGCTCTGCAATCACACTCTCTGGCACGCGAACCTCGCGAAGTATTCAGACGCAGTTGTGCAGGAGCAGATCGCGCGCGGTGAGGCAGCGATCGATTCCGCAGTTCCGGGATACGACGTTCGAACTTTCGCGCTGCCGCTTGGTGTATGGCCAAAGAATCGCGCGCTCGCAAAGTCGGGCTCGTGGACAGAGCCCAAGACCGGAAAGGTTTTTCGTTATAACAACGACGCGATTCTCGAAGTCGCAGGCGGCCCGACTGAATCGCCATACGATCCGAAATTCAATCCGCTTTCGATCAAGCGAATCGAAGCGATCGGAGATCTGATCGAGAATTCATTGAACCGCCTCGACAAGAACGGGACGAGATACGTATCGGATGGCGATCCCAACACTGTTGCAAAGCCAGCCGCGACAGGCAAGCAATAAATTCTGAACCTGTACTGTCAGCCGCGGAAGCTGACAGCACAGATTCGTGTCGTCACGGCCTGGAACCCGCGCAAGCCGCCGCTGTGAGATTGTAAAACGGAATCACTCGATCGACGTATGGCTCGGCGAGTATGCGTTCCTTGAAACCTTTCCGAATGCACGCTGCAAACGCGTCGTGCTTCGCCTGATCGAATCGGCCAACCCGTTTCAGCACGATGGTCTCTTGTTCCAGCATGTCCTCGACCCATTTTGCGATATGCTCATCGGTCATGCACTCCGCACAATCGAGTCGCGTTGGACTTCCGACCATGAGGGACTGAAAGGGAACCATGCGTGTAGACCCTTTCTGCGTCTCGATTTCGTTCGGATACTTTTCGCGGTGATGCAGTACCATCTTCGCAAAACAATCGCAGGTGAACAGCGATCGAATCTGCGGCATGTTGTACTCGCACCAGCCTCTTGCATTCTCGGCGTCGGCCGCGAATGGGGATGATGCAGTGGTTGCAGGCTTTGCCGACGCTGCCGCCGATGGTTTGTAGCTCCACGCAACGGTCGTGATCTTTTCGCCCTCATCGCCCGCGAATTCGTTGAGCCGCCCGCGCATGGTTTCCGCTACTGCTGATGTCGTTGCTTCCGAACATGACGCCGATGGGAAATGCGTCTCGCCGTATTTCGATTTCAGCATTTCCTTCCACGACGCTTCGACCTGCGAAACATCTCCGGGCTTGTCAGCGAAGACTCCGCTTACGTACGCGACTTTCCTCGCGGCATCGCGCGTGGAGCAGACGTAGTAGTGGGGAGCACCCTGTGAGTGTGCGGGCTGAGCGAGGGAGGTGAGAGCGCCTGCGATCGCAGCCAGCAGCAAAGTGAAACTGGCTTTCATCGATCTTCTCCGGTTTTTTTGTGCGGCTGGAACATGCAGAGCGGCGTCGCGATCCTCAATCCACTCCAGGTCTCACGGGTAACCGCCGGAATCAGCCCTTGGACGACAACTCATTCCACCGGTCGACTGCCCGCCGGAGATGCGGAATGACAATCGACCCTCCAACAACGAGTCCGACGGAAAGAGACTCGAATATCTCCGCTCGCGACACACCTTCTTCGGCACACCGAACGAGATGATACGTGACACAATCGTCGCACCGCAGCACCAGCGACGCGACAAGACCGAGCAGCTCCTTCGTCTTCACGTCTAACGCGCCCGCTTCGTATGTGCGCGTATCGAGCGCAAAGAAGCGGTTGATCACCAGGTTGTTTTCGTCGAGTATCTCGGCGTTCATGCGCTCGCGGAATTTGCGGAATTCTTCGAGCGAGCCGCCCTCGTCATGATGATCGTGACTCACAGCTTCCACCCCCGGAGACTGCGCAGCGCGGCATCGAGCGCATCTTTCTGTTCCCGCTCAGTTGCAGTCGATAACAGTTTTTCGTAGGTCGCGATCGCGAGATCGAGCGCTTCGTAATCGTGCTCTGCTCCCGCTAATGCCGCGGCGTTGTCGGCGACATTTGCGCGGGCCAGATCATCAGAGGGAAAACGCTCCGACACCTGCTGCCATCTTCCGAGGCGCTGGCGCGGATCAGATTCAGAGAGCGCCCAGAGGTGCCACCCTGCCCTGTTGTCGGGGTCGGCGGCAATCGCGCGCGAGGCTAGCTCACCTACCGGCTCACCGCCGCGGCCAGTCAGCCAGTAAGCGTTTGCGAGCGCGACCAGCTTTTTCGCATCGTTGGGGTGTTGCTCGACGTCCTTTTCCAGATCACCAATCGATTGTGTCAGACAATGCTCCGTTTTGTGCGTGTGAAATAAATACAAAACGAGTTTCGGTTTCACGTGCAGTGATTCGATTGGACCGTATTGGCAGCTTTGGTGTTACATTCTGCTGAGCCAGTCGTCCGGATGATGCAACAGAAAAACTGGACAAGTTCGGGGGTCTGGTGTACCATTCTGGAACGAGCGCAGCGCTATAAGCCGCGCATACCGAGTCAAATAAGTTGCAGCTCGTCGCGTGAGTAGATACCGCGAACGTCCGCAACAGCCAGTCGCGCTACTTTTTTACGCCACACCACAATTTGATGAACGAACGCCGACGCCCTTTTCGTCGCGGCCGTGGTCCACGCTCATCCGGACCTCGTGCTAATGAGCCATACGGGGATGCTGACCCGTATCGCGAGCCAATTGAATCAGCACCAGAGGACACCGATAGCATCGATGCTCCACGGTCACAGAGTGACATGAGCGGTGACGCCATGGACGACGCACCTCCGTCGTCGCCGGTAGATACTCCGCCGCCTCCGGCGGAATCGCCCGAAGGAATCGCACCGCCGGTGTACAACAACACCAATAATCATCAGCAGCATCGCCAGCAGCAGTACCAGCAGGGCGGTGGCAGGAATGATCGGCGTGATCGCGGCCGCAATCGAAACCAGCGGCGTGGCCGCAACAATCGCGGACCACGAAGCGACCAGGGACCACGGCAGCCAATGGCGCCCATCGTTCCGGACAGCGAGTCAACGGGATGGTATGATCCGTCGCGCGACGGCGGTTTCATAAGACGCGCGATTTACAGCTATCTCTCGGATCCGCAGGATGCTTACGTGCCCCCGAATCTTGCGCGCCAGTACAACCTGCGCCGCGGCGACCAGGTATTCGCAACGACAGGGCGCGACCAGCGCGGACGCAACGTCGTCGCAGAAATCACCCAGATAAACGGCGCTGATCCTTCAGCGGCACTTCGTCGTCCTGATTTCGGTGCGCTCATCGCATCGTATCCGGAGCGAAAGCTCAAGCTCGAAACCGGGCGTCCCGCCAAGGGCGGCCCCGAGCTCACACGCCGCGCGATCGATCTCATTGCACCGATCGGATATGGCCAGCGCGCACTGATCGTCGCCCCGGCTCGCGCCGGAAAAACGATGCTTCTTCAGGCGATCGTCGAAGGCGTTGCAGTCAATCATCCGGAAGCGGTTTTGCTCGTCCTTCTTGTCGACGAGCGTCCGGAAGAAGTGAGCGAGATGATCACGTGGGGCTACGGCGAAGTCGTCGCATCGAGCTTCGACATGCCGGCAGCACGCCACACCGACGTTACCGAGATGGTCCTCGAAAGAGCGCGCCGCCTCGTCGAGCTCGGCAAGGATGTCGTGATCGTTCTCGACTCGATTACCCGAATGGCCCGCGCTTATAACACTGTCGAGCGCGGAACCGGCCGCACCTTGAGCGGCGGTCTCGATGCCACCGCGATGGCAAAGCCGAAGGCATTTTTTGGATCGGCGCGCTCAGTTGCACCCGAGCATGGCGGCGGGTCTCTCACGATCATCGCCACAGCCCTGGTCGAGACGGGGTCCCGCATGGACGACGTCATCTTTGAGGAGTTCAAGGGCACAGGTAACTGCGAGATCAAGCTCGATAGATCCCTCGCTGAAAAGCGGATTTACCCGGCGATCGACATCGGGACAAGCGGCACCCGGCGCGAGGATAAGCTCTTCCGCCCCGACCAGCTCGAGCATGTCTACACCCTGAGGCGGGGGCTCCAGCAGATGCCCTCGTCATCGGCCATGGAATGGCTGATAAAACGGATAGCCAATACCACAAGTAACGACGCCCTGCTGGAAGGGCTCTAAGCCAAGGGGGCGGGCTCGTTTACGGGCCCGCCCCTTGCTCATATGGGCAGCATGGAGTGCCGCCTGAAAGGCTGGCTCCCCGGACTCGCAGTGGCCCTGCTGCTGCTTCCCGGTAGTCTTGCCTCCCAGACAAATGCGCCGGTCTCAAAGGAACCTCCCAAACAGGAGATAGACCGGCTCACGTTCAAGGGCGTCAAAGCCGTGAACAAACAGGAGCTTGCAAAGAGCCTCGCGACCGATGACTCGGACTGCGCGAGTGTGCTCCTGTATCCGCTGTGTCTCATCACCCACGCGCATTACGTCTACACCAGACGGTACCTCGATCACGAAGAGCTCGCGCGCGATGTCCTGAGAGCACGCGTCTTTTACTGGAAGCGCGGGTATCGCGAGAGTCAGGTCGACACGGTCGTCACGAAGAAATCGAACGACCACGTGAACGTCGAGTTCAAGGTGAACGAGGGCGATCCAACTCTCGTCGACACGATCACGGTTACGCAGACCAAGCCGGTTCTGAGCGAGCGTGAGATCAACGACCGGCTCGTCCTCAAGAACAAGTCGCCGCTCAACCTCATAAAGCTCGATTCCAGCCTGGTGTTCCTTTCGCAGCGCCTGTGGGACAAGGGATATGCAGATGCTCTCGTCGACACGACCGTTGTACTGGACAGCGCATCACGACAGGCAACGGTGCAGATCGAGCTGAATCCGCGATGGATCGCGACAGTCTCGGATATCATCGTCGAAGGCAACGACCAGATCGAGACGAGCACGATTCTCCGCTCGCTTTATCTCGTTCCCGGAAATCTGTTCAAGCGATCGGATCTGCTGCGCAGTCAGCGCGCACTCTACGAATCCAACCTGTTCAAACGCGCTGCAATCGAGATTCCGCGCCAGGGAGATTCATCCAAGGTCATCATTGTCACCGTCGTTGAATCCCCGCTTCGCGAGAGCCGCGTGGCGCTGGGCTTCAATACGATCGACTTCTTCCAGATCGACGGACGATTTACTCACTACAGCTTTCTCGGCAAGGCGCGGCGTCTCGAGCTGAATGGCGTCGTCGGCAATCTCCTCGCTGGGTCTCTCAACGGCCGGTTCATTTTCCGCGATGTGATGGCAGGCGTGATCGATCAGCGCTCGAGATACTTCGCGCCGACTTACAACGTGAGCGCAAACTTCCGCGAGCCATGGTTCCGCTCGCAGGCGAATCAGATTTCGTTGAGCGTGTTTGGACATCGGCGCAGCGCTCCCGGCATTTATATCGACAAGGGCTTTGGAACCAGCGCGACGTTCACGCGCGAGATTCGCGAGCGAGCGCCGCTCAGTCTCGGTTACAGGTTCGAGCTCACCCGTGTCGACGCAGGCGACGTGTACTTCTGCATCAATTACGGAGTATGCGACGATGCAACTCTCGATGCACTGCGCGCACGTAATCGCCTTTCTCCACTCGCGATTACGGCATCGATCAATCGCGCAAACGACCCACTCGTGCCAACGAAAGGTTACCGCGGATCCGCCGATTTCGAGCACGCCTCGGCATTCACGATCTCCGATTACCGGTACAACCGCGCATCAACCGACGTCGCCGCATACCGGCCCATTCGCAAGCGTGGTGCAGTCGCCGGTCACGTCAGGCTCGGCTGGGTCAAAGCACTCGAGAGCACTGCGAACGCGCTCGGTGTCGAAGCCGATGCTGGACTGCTTCATCCGCGAAAGCGCTTTTATTCCGGCGGTTCACGATCAGTGCGAGGCTTTGGTGAAAATCAGCTCGGACCTCGCGTTCTTACCATTCCCGCGGACCGGCTTCGCCGTAAGGATCCAGCGTGTACAACGGAAGTTGCGATAACTACATGCAATCCGAATGCGGCGGGAATCGAGATCACTGATTTTGAGCCGAGGCCGCTGGGTGGAAACGTTGTTGTCGAGGGAAGTGTCGAGTTCCGCTTTCCTGTGTGGCGTCAGATTATGGGAGCCGCATTTGTCGATGCCGGCTATGTGTCTCAGCAGATAGATTCGAACCTTCCACGCAGCAGAGCAGCAATCACTCCAGGGTTTGGCGCGCGATACCTCTCGCCTGTCGGGCCAATCCGGATCGATTTTGGAATCAATCCCGGTCGCTCTGAAAATCTCCCGGTTGTCACCGAACAGGTTGTTAATGGGAGAACGGAGCTTGTAAGGCTTGCGCAGCGAAGATCGTTTGCGGTTGGACGCAGGTTCACCGACCGACTCGTTCTTCACCTCTCCATCGGAGAAGCGTTCTAGTGAAGAAGGGCCTGATCAGGTTCTTCGCTGCGATTGCGATTGTCGCAGTGCTGCTCGTGATCGGCGTGTTCACGCTCACCAACACGGATTGGGGGCGTGAGCAGGTGCGCAAGAAAATCGTGGCGCTTCTTCAGGGGAATTCGCACGGAATCATCAAGGTCGGCAAGGTTACCGGAAATCTCCTCAAGGGATTCACGCTTCACGACCTGAGCATTACCGACAGCGCAGGCGCTCCGTTCGTGAAAGCCGATGAGGCCTCCGCGCGATACGCGTTGCGCTCACTGATCGGGAACAGGATCGATTTCGACGATGTGCGACTTGTTCGCGCAGTCATCGTTCTCGACAGGCCGCCGGGAGGAAAGTGGAATTTCGACCGGATCTTTCCGCGCGACACCGTTACAGCGACGGGCACAAAAAAAACGAAATGGGGAACATGGGTGAGATTCACCGATGTGACTCTTGTCGATGCAGATGTCACAGCGCGTTCGCCATGGGAACCTGATCCGAGACTCACCGGAGCAGAGCGCAAGGATGTCATTCGCGAAACGCTGGGACCTGAAGGTCGCCTCGTCCTGATCGAAGTTCCGGGTGGATATCAGAAAGTCTCGAAGTTCCATCACATCAACGCACAGCTCCCGCTGCTGCGACTCGCAGATCCCAATTTCAAGACGCATCGCGCTGACGTCGTTGCGCTCAACATGATCGGTGAGCCTTTCCGGCCTCCGCTCGTGACGGTGAAATCACTTGTCGGCGGATTCGACTTCACGAGTGATTCTCTCTGGTGGCAGGACGTGAAGGTCGAGCTGCCGTCGAGCAGCATTGCCGGAAGCGGACGCTACACCATTGAGAACAATGATCTGACGCTTCGCGCGCACGGCGAGCCCGTCGCGACGGCCGACCTTCGCTGGGTGTACCCGCGTCTGCCCGAGCGCGGATCGGGCAAGCTTGACTTCGCGATGGACTGGGTTGGCGACACGAGCATTTACATCGCGCGCAACGCTGACATGAGAATCGCCGACGCGCATCTTGCGGGCGACCTTGGCGTCACGATCGCTGAAGAGTTCAGTCTTCACGACACCAATGTGAGATTCAACAATCTGGATACGAAGTTGATCGAGCAGATCTTCCCCGCCGTGAAACCGCCGCGCTCGGGAATTCTTTCTGGCCGCGCAAAGCTCGATGGGAATCAGCGGGACCTCGCGGTCGATGGCGATTTCAATTTCAACGATCGCCGGGCGGGGCATAATCGCGTTCTCGCTGTGGGAAATGTCGGATTCGGGGACGGAGAATTCCGCGCGAGAAACCTGCGGCTCACCATGCGGCCGGTGCAGGTCGATCTTGCTCGTGATTTCTCGCCGACTCTCCCGATTCACGGGACCATCACTGGCACAGCGGTGCTGAATGGATCCACCGACACCCGCATGACGGCCCGCGCCGATATCACGCATGTCGATCGCGGTGCGGTATCGCATGTGAAGGGAACCGGATCGGCCCGCTTCACCTCCGGCAAGACGACCCGCGTCAGCTGGTTCGATGTCGATGCGCAGCTCGAGCCACTGTCACTCGTCACCGCCGGACGATTCTTCCCATCGGCTGGATTGAGGGGAACCGCAGCCGGACCGCTGCGGTTGACTGGAACGATGGGCAACCTGGCAGTTCGCTCGAACCTCACGTTTACCGATGGCGGCTCGCTCGAGATGACAGGAC
>DATEDH010000367.1:0-3648 GCA_035281765.1 Gemmatimonadaceae bacterium | reverse complement strand
TCGACGACCGCGAGTGTATCGTCGGATACAAGACGTCGGATGTCCCACAGCATGAACCAGCAGTCGCAGTGGATGCTCTTATCCTGGTATACCTGCGGGATGTGGGACATCTCATCTTCATCTTCACGCACGTCATCGGCAGTGATCTGCCCGATATGCGCGACGTACAGCGATCGGTAATCTGTCAGGTAGAGTTGTACTTCCCTCTTTGCTTCGCCTTCGCCTTCACCAAGCTCTTCTTCGATCGCAAGAATCTGCTCGATGTGCGGGAGCTGCTCCTGTCTTCGGGATGAGCGGATTTTCCCCCACCAGACGTAGACATCGTCTTCATCTGTGTTATCTGATCGAAGCTGATTGGCCTTATCGCGCAGAAGGAGTATGTGTGATTCCATCACGTCCGCGCCGTATGATGGATTCCATACTCCGACCAGATGACGAGTTTTTGTGTCGTCCATCATCGTGACCGCATGGTTTCCAGCCTTCTCACGATCTCACTCCTCAATGTCGGCGGCTCGATCACCTCGGCGTCGGGTCCGTATTGAAGAACGTGTCTCAATCCCCAATCTGCGTCCGCCAGCGGGTGCTCGAGCGTTACCGATCCATCTTCGCCCGGCGAAACTCCCTCACGCTCGGCAATCCATCGAGCGATTCGCGACGAATATCTCACCTTCATTCCCGTCGACGGAATCTCGGTCTTGAGTCCCCTTCCGCTCTGAAGTGTTTCTGTCAATGAGAAGTCGGACGGGATCTCGTACATGTCCGCAAGAATCTCGGCCTGTTCAACACGATCCATGCGAAACACCCGAAGATCTTCGCTCAGCTCGCACCATGCGACCGCGTACCACATTCCGCTTGCTGGGACGATCGCATATAGGCGGACCACGCGTGATGACATTTCATTCGAGCCACTGCGACGATATTGGATGCGCGCTTTGCGTCTGTCGCGCAGTGCTTTTCTCAGATCGTTGAGAAATGGTAAGCCTTCAGTAGGAGCGATTTCCGCATGACGCATGACGTTCTGATCGATATCGATCGGCATGTTCGCGATGACTTTGCGAAGCCGATCTCGCGTGCGCTCTATCGCCGCAGTCTCATCCGGCGGGCGCTCGGCCTGCAAAATTGCGAGACCGAGCTCTAGGGCGCAGAGTTCCTGGACAGTGAGGCCCATCGGTCTGAGGAAATGATCTGATGCAACCTCAACCGTGTCGGGTCCAAGGAAGATCTGCACGCCTTCGACGAACCCTCCCGGCGCTGTATAACGATCAGCGATAGATCGCAGGTCTGAAAGCAACGCGTTTTTGGAAACGCCAGCGCGCTGTGCGATTTCCTCTAGATCGTGCTCCTGACCGTCTGCTATCTCAGGGATGATCCGCAGGATGCGGCGAAGCTGTTGAGCAGCGGTGTCAGGCATTTCCTGCTCCGTAAATCTCGCTCGTCTCTCGCGCCTGTCGGTTGAATTCATCAACGAGTTGCGACGGAGCTATGGGAACTGCTTCACCACCGAATGAAAGGAGCCATCGCGCGAACGCATCGAGGCGATTGATGCGGAATTTCCGTCGATCGCGTGCACCCTGGGCAGATACACCAAGTCGTGCAGCTGCTTTCGATGCGCCGGTGGTTCCAGAGAATTCAACGATGGCTTCGTTCGCGTCTCCCTCACCAAGCTCCCACGGCTTTTTAGATTGCGCGTGTTTGCGAAGGTTGAAGGTTTCGGGAATGTCGTAGTCGGCGCTTTGAGCCTTTGCAGTATTCACAGCGACGTTGTGCATGCGGCTCAACCTGAAATTGCGCATCTCATTCTTGTCGACATCGCGCGCAGCGAGATACCAGTGGGAGCTGAGGAAGAAGAGACCATACGGCTCGACGGTTCTTGTCCCAGTTGAGTCGGAATGCATCGTGTGGTATTCGAAAGTGATTCGCTTGTGGCGAGTCAAAGCGTCGTTCAGGACAGCGAATACATCATAGGTCGCTGGCCGAACGCGCTCGGCGACGTAGGTCGCTTGAGGTGACTCGAATGTCGCGGGATCAGGAATAGGGAGATCGAATGAGAGCTTCCTGATTGCGGAATCGGCGTCGTCGCTGAGGACAGGGTCGCCGAGTGCGCGGATGCGTTGCGCGGCTTGTGCGATGATTGTGAGCTCATCGGGTTCGAAAACGAGCGAAGCCAGTGCCTGGTATCCGAACCGCTTTGGCTTTCGTGGCTTCGATGCTGGTTTGCCGCCGGTTGCAGCGAGCGAGAGATACGGGAGGTAGAACGCCTTGCGATCGAGGCGGTAACCTGAGCTTTCGATTCCTTCGTCGTCGAAGGGGACGGTATCGATCGCGATTCCGAATGAGCGAAGCTCGTCTTTGTCCCGTTCGAACATTCGCATGATCGCGTCCTTTTTTTTCGATGCATCCGAGTAAGCGGGAACGTCGCGGGCGAGTTCCTCGAAGGTCGCAGCGTAATGGCGGCGGAGGAGGGCTGCTATGAGGTCAGTCCACCGTTGGAGTTTAGGGTCTCGAGGCATTTAGTAACGTTTTAGCACTATTGGCTTTTCTTCGGGTGTTGTTAGCTCCCACAAGCTATAGACAGGGTCCGACAACCCGTTGTCGAAACATCTGATGGCGAATGTCAGACATACCATATAACGTGGTTCCGCTTGGGGGTCCAGAAACTCTCAGCCTATGCGTCGGTAGTCGTTACTGAAGAGGAGCTGCAATGGTGGTCTCGTCCAGTCGTACGCTGTCGAAGTCTGATTTTGTTCTTGCCACTGGCTGCCAGGCTAAGCTCTGGTTCAAGGAGAACGGTTATCCCGACAACCGTGAATCGGATCCGTATCTCGCGATGCTTGCATATGGCGGCTACATGGTCGAAGCGCTCGCGAACACGCGCTATCCTGACTCGATAGCTCTCGACTACGGCAGCGACTTTCGGACGGACTGTGAACGCACGCTTGAGCTATTGTCGCAGGATCGAGTAACGCTTTTTCAGGGAACGCTACTCGATGGAAGACGTCTCGCGCGCGTAGACATAATCGATAAGCGGGATGGGACTGTTCGCCTTATCGAGGTAAAAGCGAAATCGTTTGACAGCGCCGAGCATACGGAGTCGATCAGCAATGGCGGTTCAGGAGTATTCCGCCAGACACGTAATAACTACCTGATTCACGGCGACTGGAAAGACAAGTTGAGCGATGTAACGTTCCAGGTTCTATTGCTCGAGAAACTTTTGCCTGGCGTTCCGATTGTTCCGTATCTCGCGCTCGTGGATAAAAGCAAGCGAGCCGGCATCGACAACGCTCCACAGCTCTTTCGTGTCACGCGCAAGATGCGCAAGAACGGAACGTCCACCATTCACAGCGCCGAGTTCACTGGAACTCCAGAGCAAGCCGCGGCTCTCGATCTGATCACAGAGGTCTGCGTTGCCGATGAGGTTGCGCTGCTGCGGGACGAAGTGGCGGCGGCGATCCCGATTTACGAGTCGATCCTGGATAAGGACTTCGATCGTGCTTGGGGTCCTCTCACTTCAGAATGCCGGAAGTGTGAGTTCAAGCATGATGACGATCCTCAGCACAGCGGCTTCCATTATTGCTGGCAGGATCTCGCATCTGTGACTCCCCACGTGCTGGAGCTGTATTCCGTCGGTAAGGTAAACGTCGGGGGAGT
>DATEDH010000366.1:0-17747 GCA_035281765.1 Gemmatimonadaceae bacterium | reverse complement strand
CGAGCCTACTCGCCCTGCGCGGTCTGATTTGGAGCGTTCATCGGATCAGCAACATGATCCGATTTGGGAACACCGGATGGCGCGATCGGCGAGCCATCCGTGCGGCCACCGCGCGGCGGCTTAGAGCGGCGGCGCCGCTCCGCCTTGATGTCCGCTTCCTCATCCGCGCCGAGATACTCCTTGTCGAGGACTTTTTCCTCGAGCTCGACGCGCGGATCCTCGTGGCGATCGACTTCCGCCGATGTGCCCTGACGTCGCTGTCCTGTTCCCACGCTCTGACCCTCCCATTGGCCTTCTGTGAGCGACGGATCGCCGTCCTCGTAACGGTCCGCGAGCTCATCGTACAGGTCTTCCTCTGCACGAACCGAAAGGCGATTCACGACTGTATCGACGCCCGGCACTCCGCGGGCGACTACGACTGCCTGCTGCGCCTCATCATCTGCGTTGACCCAGCCCGTAAGCTCGACGATGCCTTCATCGATCGCGCCGATGTCGATCGCGCGTTCGCTCAAAACCGGATCGTTCCTGAAGGCCTCGAGCACGCGCTCCTCCAGCTCTTCAGTCGCGTTGAGCGGAGTGTCGTCGCTCTCATCGTCATATTCGTAATCGTCGTCATCATCGTACTGATGATCGTGCGCATGGGCGCCAAGCTGCGCTTCATCTTCCTCGTCCTCCACGCCCGTACCGTTCCGGAGACCGCCAATGCGGTCGCGGATTTTGCTGGTCAGGCCGGAGAACCCACCGTACTGCTGTGCGACGACTACTCCGGCGGCAAATCCCGCCAGCGCTCCGAGTGCAACGTAAAGTGCGCTCGCAACATTGGATTCCTCGTCGCGATACCTGAATGGAGACATGTATGTGAACCTGTGGCGTAGGTTATTCTCGAACGATACCTTACGCGGGAGCAAGTTAAAGGCCACCTGCCGTCAGTAATCCAATGCCCGAAATGTTGACATTAACGCTCCCCGACGGCGCCCGGCGCGAGGTCGAGGAGGGAACTCTACCGCGTGATGTAGTTGCATCGATCGGGCAGCGCCTGCTCAAGGATGCGCTCGCCGTCGAAATCGACGGGGAGGTGCAGGATCTCATCACGCCCCTCCGCAAAAGCGGTGCATTCAGGGTTCTCACGGCAAAGGATGCGCGAGCGCTCGACGTCCTCCGCCACTCTGGTGCACACGTTCTCGCGACCGCGGTGCGACGGCTGCGCCCGGACGCGAAGATCGGTTTCGGCCCCGCAATCGAAGACGGATTTTATTACGACTTTGAAGTCGAAGAGCCGTTTACTCCGGAAGATCTCGAGAAGTTCGAAGCCGAGATGCGAAAGGTCGCCGCGGAAAAATTTCCCTTCGTGCGCGCGGAAGTTTCGCAAACCGAAGCGAGAACGAAGTTCTCCGACGATCCGCTCAAGCTCGAGCGGCTCGGTGAATTTTCCGAGGACGAAATAATCTCGACCTACACGGACGGGCCGTTCATCGACCTGTGCCGCGGACCGCACGTTCCGGATACGTCGTATCTAAAGCATTTCAAGCTTCTGCATACTGCCGGCGCATACTGGCGCGGCGATGAGAAGCGCCAGATGCTCCAGCGCATTTATGCAACCGCGTGGTTCTCGAAGGATGATCTCGACGCGTATCTGCATCGTCTCGAAGAAGCGAAGCGGCGCGACCATCGTCTGCTCGGCGCTCAGCTGGATCTCTATTCAACGGACCAGCGCGTCGGACCTGGTCTCATCCTGTGGCATCCGCGCGGGGCACTGATCAGAAACGAGATCGAGAAGTACGAGCGCGATTTGATTCTGCGTCACGGATACGAGCTCGTTTACACTCCGCACATCGTGAGCGAGAAGCTGTTTCAGGTCTCAGGTCACCTGCAGAATTTCGCCGAGAACATGTTTGGCGCGATGGATGTAGAAGGCGGTGCGTACCGGCCCAAGCCGATGAACTGCCCGGGCCACATCTGCATCTACCAGGCGCATCAGAGATCATATCGTGACCTTCCAATCCGATACGCCGAGTTCGGGACTGTCTATCGTTATGAGCGAAGCGGCGTGCTGCACGGAATGCTGCGCGTTCGCGGATTCACGCAGGACGACGCCCACGTCTTCTGCACTCCGGAGCAGGTGCCATCGGAGATCGAGCGTCTTCTCGATCTTGTCGACGAGATGCTCAAGACGTTCGGCTATCCGTATACCATCGAGCTCTCAACACGTCCCGAGAAAGCTCTCGGCTCTGAAGAGACATGGCGTCAGGCAGAGGAGCTCCTGGCGAATGTGATGCGTGCGCGTGGACAGGAGTTCGATATCGACGAAGGCGGCGGTGCGTTCTACGGGCCAAAGCTCGACTTCAAGCTGATCGATGCGATCGGAAGAAAGTGGCAGGGTCCAACGGTGCAGCTCGACTTCAATCTTCCCGAGAGATTCGATCTCGAGTTCACTGGCGCTGATAACTCACCGCACCGCCCCACCATGCTGCATCGCGTGCTCGTTGGATCGATGGAGCGATTTGTCGGCGGACTCGTCGAGCATTATGCGGGCGCGTTTCCGTTGTGGCTCGCTCCCGAGCAGGTGCGCGTGATTCCGATTTCGGATGACAACGCCGCTGCATGCGAGTCTGTTGCAAACCGATTGAAGGAAGCGGGAGCTCGCGTGCACGTCGACAATCGCAGCGAGACATTGAACTACCGCATCCGCGAAGCGGAGACGCTCAAGATTCCGTACATGGCGGTTGTCGGAAAACGCGAGGCTGAGACCGATTCGATCGCCCTGCGGGTTCGCGGCGCGGGAAAGAAGCAGGAAGTGATGCCGGTCGCAGACTTCATCACGATGGTTAAGGAGCAGATCGATAATAGAGCGATCGCGCCTTGACCTGAGGGGCGTCCGGCCACCCGGCCTGACGAGCGCATAGGACCTTGTGAATCGGGTTATTTTTCAGTCATCAGAATCGCAATTGAGAAAAAATGACTGATAAATCCCGTACTCCCGTAATCGTGAGCGCAGTCCGCACTCCGATTGGCAAATTCCTCGGCGGTCTCTCCAGTCTCAGCGCGCCTGAGCTCGGAGGAATCGCCATCCGCGAAGCCGTGCAGAGAGCCGGCATCGATCCAATGGCGATCGAAGAGGTCATCATGGGCCAGGTTCTGCAGGGCGGATCTGGTCAGGCGCCGGCGAGGCAGGCCTCGCTTAAGGCAGGACTTCCGGCGACTGTAAGCGCGGTAACCGTCAACAAAGTCTGCGGCTCAGGCCTCAAGGCAGTGATGCTCGCCGCGCAGGCAATCAAGGCAGGGGACAAGCAGGCGATTGTCGCTGGCGGACAGGAATCCATGTCAAACGCCCCGTACTATCTCTATGGTATGCGGAACGGCGTGAAGCTTGGCGACCAGAAAATGGTTGACGGCATGATCAAGGACGGACTGTGGTGCGCGTCATGTGACGTACACATGGGCGGTCACGCCGAGCACACTGCACGCAAGGCGCAGGTTACTCGTGAGCAGCAGGATGAATTCGCGGCGCAGTCTCATGCGAAAGCGATTGCTGCAATCGAGGGCGGCAAATTCAAGAGCGAGATCGTCCCCGTTGAAATCGCAGGTAAGAAAGGGTCCACGTTCGTCGACACTGATGAAAGCCCGCGAAAAGACACGACAGCGGAAGGCCTTACAAAGCTCAAGCCGGCATTTCCGGGGAAGGGCGACACCTCCAATCTCTCAGTCACTGCAGGCAACGCATCATCGTTGAATGACGGTGCATCGGCGCTGGTGGTGACATCGGAAGAATTCGCCGAGAAGAACGGGCTCGACATTCTGGCGCGGATTACCGGATACGCAACCGGTGCAACAGAGCCGCAGGAATTGTTTTTCGCTCCGATCTTCGCAGTGAACAATCTGATGAAGCTCACCGGCAAGCACATTGGTGACTACGACTTGATCGAGGCAAACGAAGCGTTTGCTTCGCAATCACTCGCTGATGGCGCGGGCCTCGGCTGGGACTGGAATCGTGTGAACGTGAATGGCGGAGCAATTGCGCTGGGACATCCAATCGGTGCAAGCGGAGCCCGCGTGCTCACAACTCTTCTTTACGCGATGAAGGATCGCGGCGCCCGAACCGGTCTTGCAACATTGTGCCTCGGGGGCGGTGACGCTGTCGCGCTTTCGGTAGAGCGCGCGGCGTAATCGCATTTGGAAACAACACGAAAATCGAACGCCAGGGAGCGCGGAATACGTGCTCTCTGGCGTTTCGTTCTTTTTCTCGCCGTTCTTTTCTTTGCGATCATTATTGCGCTTTATCTCGAGCGAACTGTTGCATCACTGCTTTCAGGCAGAGGCTACCGCCCGCTTGTAGCCGATCTTGCAGGGCCGGCGGCAACGCTGCTCGCTACGTGGGTCATGCTCAAGGCGGTAGATCGGACGTCGTGGGATTACGTCGGATTGGGAAAAGCAGCTGCGGCACCTCGCACGATCGCATTTGGGGCGTTGGCCGGATTTCTTCCGATTGCGATTCCGAGCGCTTTCCTCATCATGATCGGCCAGCTCGACATAGTGCCTTCTCCGGAGGGAAGCTGGTGGGGCACGACATCGCTGACTTTTCTCAATCTCCTGCCGGCTGCGTTCGGAGAAGAGCTGTTCATTCGCGGCTATCTCTTCTCGATTATGCGCGACGCCATCGGGTGGCGTTGGACGCTGATATGGACCAGCGTAGTTTTCGGTCTGCTGCACATGAGCAATCCTGGAGCGGATGCACAGTCGGTTGGCATCGTGATGCTTGCGGGATTCTTTCTCGGCTCGCTTTACCTCGCGACAAAAAGCTTGTACGCCGCAACCGCGGCGCATTTTGTGTGGAACTGGTTCATGGCCGCGGGTCTGCATTCCCCGGTGAGCGGGATCCCTATGAAGGCTCCGGATTATCAGGTGATCGATGCCGGGCCCGACTGGCTCACGGGAGGTCCGTGGGGACCTGAAGGCGGTTTCGGTGCAGCTCTCGGAATGTTCGCAATCCTGATCTACCTGCATGCGCGGCATCTTCGCCGCACGGAGTCATAGTGTCAGAAACAATTGCAGTTGTCGGCGCCGGACAGATGGGGAATGGCATTGCGCATGTCTTTGCGCAGTCGGGATTTCCGGTGACGATGATCGATGTGTCGAGCGATGCGCTCGAGCGGGGAATGAAAACCATCGAGAAGAATCTCGATCGACAGGTGAAGAAGGGAACGATCAACGAAAAGCAGCGCGAAGAAACTCTCGGCGCGATTTCGCCCGAGACCGACGTCGGATCTGCAGCGGACGCAGCGCTCATCGTCGAAGCAGCGACTGAAAACACGGATCTCAAGTTCAAGATCTTTGGCGATCTCGATCGCGTTGCGAATCAGGACGCGATTCTCGCCACCAATACGAGCTCGATTTCAATTACAGAAATCGCAGCGCGCACGAAGCGACCGGAAAAAGTTGTCGGGATGCATTTCATGAATCCCGTGCCGGTGATGAAACTCGTCGAGATCATTCGAGGCCTGGCAACGTCGGACGAAACGACGAACAAGGTCGTCGATCTCAGCAGGCAGCTTGGAAAGACGCCGGTGGAAGTCAACGATTTCCCGGGCTTCGTTTCGAATCGCGTTCTCATGCCGATGATCAACGAGGCCGTGTACTGCCTGATGGAAGGCGTCGGAAAGCCGGAAGCAATCGATCAGGTCATGCAGCTGGGTATGAATCACCCGATGGGTCCGCTTGCACTCGCCGATCTGATCGGGCTCGACACCTGTGTCGCGATTCTCGAAGTGCTTCAGAATGGGCTTGGCGATCCGAAGTACAGACCGTGCCCGCTTCTCAGGAAGTACGTTGCCGCAGGATGGCTCGGTCGCAAGACCGGTCGCGGCTTCTACACTTACGCATAGATGAAGTCAGACCTGCTCAACCTCACTGAGGAGCAGCGCGGCATTCGCGATCTCGCCCGCGAGTTCGCGCACAATGAGATCGCGCCGTACATCGCACAATGGGATGAAGACGCTCACTTCGAGCCATCGATCATCAAAAAGATGGGGGACCTGGGATTCCTCGGGATGCTGATCCCCGAGGAGTTCGAAGGACTCGGTGTCGATACGTCGACATATCTCCTCGCGCTCGAGGAAATCGCAGCTGTCGACGCGTCGACTGCTGTGCTGATGAGCGTGCACAATTCTCTGCCGACGCAGATGATCCTGCGATTCGGAACCGATGAGCAGAAAAAAAGATTTCTGCCGGCAATGGCGCGCGGCGAGATTCTCGGTGCGTTCGCACTGTCGGAGCCGGAAGCAGGGTCTGACGCGGCGTCACTCACGACGCAGGCTGTTCGTGACGGTGACAGCTGGATTCTCAATGGAACGAAGAGCTGGGTCACGAGTGGCAGTCACGCGGGCGCAATCATAACGATGGCGCGCACCGACACCGCCTCCGACAGAAAAGGACCGCGCGGAATCGGCGCATTTATTGTCACGCCTGACCTTGAAGGATTTCACGTGGGGAAAAAGGAAGACAAGCTTGGTCTCAGATCTTCCCCAACGGTGCAGCTCAACTTCGACAACCTTCGCGTTCCCGATGGCAATCTGCTTGGGCAGCCGCACATGGGATTCGTTTACGCGATGCAGTCGCTCGAGAACGGAAGACTCGGCATCGCTGCTCAGGCGATTGGCATTGCGCGAGCGGCACTCGAAGCAGCAACGGCATATTCAGCAGAGCGACACCAGTTCGATCGTCCGATTCGCGAATTTCAGGCGATACAATTCAAGCTGGCGGACATGGCAACACGCGTCGCTGCGTCACGCACGCTGCTTCACGCGGCGGCGAGGGCGAAGGACCGTGGCGAAAATGTGAAGCAGGCATCGTCGATGGCAAAGCTGTTTGCCAGCGAGACTGCGATGTTCGCCACCAATCAGGCAGTGCAGATTTTCGGTGGCTACGGATATGTGAAGGATTATCCGGTGGAACGGCTTTTCCGCGACGCAAAAGTCACCGAGATTTACGAGGGCACTTCCGAGATACAACGGATAGTCATCGCCCGCGAGCAGTTTTCGCACGAATAACAGGCAGCGCATTTCTTTTTCAGCTTCAACATTTCACACTGCAGATAAATCAATGGAAATCTTCGATACACTCGCCGAGATGGGTCATGAGGAAGTCGTGGTTGCGAGCGACCCGTCGTGCGGCTATCGCGGAATCATCGCCGTTCATTCCACTGCGCTTGGACCTGCGCTGGGCGGAACGAGATTCTGGCAGTACGACTCCGACGAGGCGGCAGTGACCGATGCGCTGCGACTTTCGCGCGGCATGACATACAAGAACGCCGTTGCCGGTCTCGATCTTGGCGGTGGAAAGTCTGTCATCATCGGCGACAACAAGACGAAGGACCGCGAGGCGATTTTCCGCGCGCACGGACGATTCGTTGAAAGTCTTGGCGGTCGCTACATAACTGCGGAAGATGTCGGCACCGGAACGTCGGATATGGATTACGTGCACCTCGAGACCGAGCATGTCGCGGGATTGAAGGACAGGTCGGGTGATCCGTCGCCGGTCACTGCTCATGGAGTGTTCCGCGCCATTCAGGCGTCTGCAAAGCAGCGTTGGGGATCTGATGACTTGAGCGGCAAGGTGGTCACGATTCAGGGCGTAGGGAACGTCGGGCGCTATCTCGCGAAGGAATTGCACGAGGCAGGTGCAAAGCTGATCGTCTCCGACATCGATCCGGAAAAGACGGCACGCGTTGCGAAGGAAACGGGAGCGCAGGTCGTCGAGGGTGATGCGATTTACACGGCGAAGGCCGACATCTTCGCACCATGCGCACTCGGCGGAATCATCAATGATGACACGCTGCCGAAGCTGAAGGTCGAAGTCATTTCGGGCGGCGCGAACAACCAGCTTCTCGAGGAGCGCCACGGTTACAAGCTCGAGGAAATGGGAATGCAGTACGCACCCGATTACGTCGCGAACGCAGGCGGCGTGATCAACGTGTTCGGCGAAGTCGCGGGTTGGGATTCAGAGCGCTCACTGCGCAAGGCCGATGAGATCTACGATACGATCCTCACCGTGTTCGAGATCGCAAAGGCCGAAGGTATCCCTTCATTCGAAGCGGCCGACCGCCTCGCTGAACGGCGGTTGAGCTCGGTCAAGAAAAAGTGGACCCCCAAGGCCTGAGAAATTTCAAGCCCTCGACAGATGGGGTGAAATGATGGAATCTTGTCTGTCGCGGGCTTGTGGCCTGGCGCTTTTATGAAAGTCAGGAGAGGTAGATGCAGCAGGTAGATCTCGAGCGGGCACAGATGCCCATGCTCACTGAATACGATCCCGATGTAGCGGCGATCATTCGTCGTGAAGTCGACCGGCAGCGTCATGGCCTCGAGCTGATTGCCAGCGAGAACTTCGTTTCCGAGGCTGTGCTCGAGGCGATGGGCACTCCACTCACGAACAAGTACGCCGAGGGACTTCCGGGTAAGCGGTATTACGGCGGATGTGAATTCGTCGACCAGGTCGAGCAGCTCGCGATTGACAGAGCGAAGCAGCTCTTCGGTGCTGATCATGCGAACGTGCAGGCGCATTCAGGTGCTCAGGCGAACGCTGCTGTCTATCTCGCGTTCCTGAAACCGGGCGATAAGGTGCTTGGGCTCGATCTGTCACAGGGCGGCCATCTCACGCACGGCTCTCCCGTGAATTTCTCGGGACTTTTGTACAACGCGATTCACTACGGCGTGAATGACGAAGGTCGCATCGACTACGATGTGATGAAAGAGATCGCGCGGCGAGAGCGCCCGAAGATGATAATCGCTGGTGCGAGTGCATACGCGCGCATCATCGAATTCGAGCCATTTGCAGAAGTTGCAAGGGAGATAGGCGCAAAGTTCGTTGTCGACATGGCGCACTTCGCCGGGCTCGTCGCGACAGGCTTGCATCCGTCCCCGGTACCGCATGCGGATGCAGTGACGACCACAACGCACAAGACCCTTCGCGGTCCGCGCGGCGGACTGATTCTGTGCAAGGAAGAGCACGCCAAGGCAATCGACAAGGCGATGTTCCCCGGCACTCAGGGTGGTCCGCTCGAGCATGTGATTGCTGCGAAAGCAGTCGCTCTCAAGGAAGCGCTGGATTCATCGTTCACCGACTATTGCCGCCAGATAATCGCGAACGCAAAAGCTCTCGCTGGCGCGCTTACCGGATTCGGGTACAATCTCGTGTCAGGCGGTACTGACAATCACCTGATGCTTGTCGACCTGCGCAACAAGGGACTCACCGGCAAAGTTGCAGAGAAGGCTCTCGATGCAGCAGATATAACTGTGAACAAGAACACAGTGCCGAAGGAGACTCAGTCTCCATTCGTAACGAGCGGAATTCGAATCGGAACGCCTGCCGTTACAACGCGCGGGATGAAAGAGCAGGAGATGAAGGAAATCGCGGCGTTTATCAACACAGTGCTCGCTTCACCAGAGGATGAGAGCGTTGCCCGCAATGTCTCTGCTGATGTCAAGGAACTCACGTCGCGATTCCCGCTTTATCCCAACGCATTCGGCGCGCGAGGCTCGGAAATCGGTGCCTGAGTTGGCGTTTCGCGATGGCGTGATGGACCGCATCCGGCTCAAGGAGTCGCGATACGATGAACAGGCCTACCTCTTCATCCTGTCCGCTCTCGAATACTCGCAGTCGAAGCTCGAGTCGCGCCGCCACATAACTGCAGCGGAGCTTGCCGGGTCCTGCCGTGAGCTTGCGCTCGAGCGATTCGGCTTGATGAGCCGCGTTGTTCTCGAGCGTTGGGGCATTCGCGAGACGGCAGACTTTGGCGAGATAGTATTCACTCTCGTCGATCTCGGTTTCCTCGTTGCGCAGCCGACGGACACGCGTGATGAATTCGCCGGGTTGTATGATTTCGAAACGGCATTCGTCCGCGATTATCCATGGAACCCGTCTCAGCACGGCTGATACTGCAATAAATGCCCGCGCGCGTCGCGACGGCCGACGAGACAAGAGCATGCGAGCGCGAGACAATCGAAGCGGGTACCTCGTCCGCGGAGCTTATGCGCCGTGCGGGTCGGGCTGCCGCGGTGGTTGTTGCTGAACGATTCCGCGAGACGCTTCAAAATGGCGTGGTTATTTTCGCCGGGCCCGGGAACAACGGTGGGGATGCGTGGGTCGTTGCTGAATTTCTCGCGAGCGCCGGCAACAACGTCGACGTTGTAGAGGTCGCGCCCCCTAAATCAAAAGAGTCTGCCGACGCGAAACGTCGCGCGCTGGACACAGGCAAAGTGAGAATCGCAGCGCACGCTAACGACCAACGATTGATCATCGATGGCCTGCTCGGCACGGGGGCCACAGGTACCCCTCGCGGTGAGATCGGGCACGCAATCGAGATGATCAACCCGATGCGCTCATCGGGTGTATGTGTTGCTTCACTCGATCTTCCAAGTGGACTCGATGGGACAACGGGTGAGTATGAGAGATGCGTTCGCGCAGACGCGACGATCACCTTCGGCGTCTTGAAGCGCGGGCACTTGATTGCGCGCGATGTGTGTGGTGAAATCACGGCAGTGGATATCGGCTTGAACGACGGCCCAGCGATGCAGTCGCTCCCAATCCTGGTCGATGAACACTTCGCGCACTCAGTGATTCCGCCGATTCCTGTTTCGGCGCACAAGGGAACACGGAAGCGTCTCGCTATCGTCGGTGGAGGGAAGGGCATGGCGGGCGCGGCTATTCTCTCGGCCGAGGGCGCGCTGCGTTCGGGGATTGGTCTCCTGAGAGTTGTTTGTCATGAATCGAGTAACGTCTCGATTCACGCCGGAATTCCTGCAGCACTCGTATCCACCTGGCCGAAAACCGCTGGGGATCTTTCCAGCCTGGTTGAAGCAGAAGACTGCATTGCCATCGGCCCGGGACTTGGCAACACTGATGAGACGCGCGATCTCGTAGAGAGAATTCTGCTCGCGTTCAGCGGGCCCGTTGTTCTCGACGCCGATGCGCTGAATGTATTCGCGGGCGACACGTCGTCAGTTGCAAAGCTGCTGAATGGTCGTGACGCCGTTCTCACCCCTCATCCGGCCGAGCTTGCGCGGCTGCTTGGTGTTTCGACGTCTGAAGTTGTTAATCGCCGGTTCGAGATCGGCGTCGATCTCGCTCGCGAAACCGGCGCAGCGTTGTTGTTGAAGGGCGCGCCGACAATCGTGTTCGGGAATGATGGTCGACGCATGACGATTGCTTCGGGAACCGCAGCGCTCGCGACAGGCGGAAGCGGTGACGTGCTTACGGGGATGATCGCCACTCTTCTGTCGCAGATGCCTCCATCGACGGACCGCGCTGTGAATGCAGCTGCGTGCGCGGCATTCATTCATGGGCGTGCAGCCGAGCTTCGGAAATACATTCGCGGTGTGACGCTAGCTGACATACTCGACGAGCTTCCACGAGCATGGAATGAGATTCCTGCGCGACTCGAACCAGGCACGCTCGCATTTCTCGAGGCACACGCATGAACGAAGACGATCGACTGCGAAGACGTCGTGCGATCGAGATGCGCACTCCGCGCGACAATCGTTTTCATCCGCACACGCCTCTCGGACCTGGCGCGGAATTCGACGCCGTGCGCCGCATGCTCGAGCGCTGGGGGCCTCGCGCGAGGAAGATCGGTGACGATGCGGCCGTAATAAATCCTGTCGGCGATCGAAGCATCATCGCGAGCACCGATATGTCTGTCGAGGGAGTACACTTTCGCCGCGAGTGGATGACTCCGCAGGAAATCGGATACCGCGCTGCCGCTGCAGCGTTGAGCGATCTTGCGGCAATGGGCTCAAAACCACTTGGAATGCTTGTCGCGATGGGCATCCCTGAAGAGTGGCGAAACGATATGGACGGTTTGTCGGATGGCATCGGAGACGCGGCGCAGGTGGCCGACACTCCGGTTATCGGTGGTGACATGAGCTACAGTCCACAGCTCGTTCTCACTTTCACTGTCCTCGGGACCGTGCGGGATCCCTTGCTTCGCAGCGCGGCAAAGCCGGGTGACATCGTGTACGTGACGGGACGGTTCGGCGGCCCCGGCGTGGCATTGCGTGAACTGCTCGCCGGTCGTGAACCCGCTCCAGGTCATCGCGAGCGGTTTGTTCGCCCGGTTCCCCGAATCAGAGAAGGCATCTGGCTCGCAGATCACGGCGCCACGTCGGCAGTCGACATCTCTGATGGATTGTCGAGCGACCTTCGGCATCTCGCAGCGGCGAGCAAGGTGTCGATGAGAGTGGATATTGGATTGATTCCAGCGCTCGAGGGAGTTTCCGAAGCCGATGCCGTTGCGAGTGGAGAAGAGTACGAGCTGGCGATTACGGGCGGCGAGATCGATACGGCGGCCTTCGAGCGGGAGTTCGCGCTCGAGCTCACTCGCGTGGGAGTGGTCGAGAGCGGCGACCCGGGCGTGAGATTTTTTCAGGATGGTGAGCCCGTCGAGGTTCCGAGGGGATATCTTCATTTCACATGATCGTCCTCTCGTTTTTCACAACAGTAAGCGCACTCATCTTCGTACCGCTCTCGACAATCTTCATCGGGACACTGTGCGTTTTGTCCGCGCTGATGCGTGCCAAGGACGTCGAGGGCGGTCCATACGACTATCTGCCGCGCACGTGGGCGAAGATGGTCCTCGCCGTCTCGGGCGTGCGCGTTGTGGTTCACGATCGCCAGCGCGCTTTCGAGGGCGCGCCGCATATCTTCGTCGCGAATCACATGAGCTGGTACGACATTCCGGCTCTCGGCTTTTTTCTGCCGCGGGCGAAGTTTGTTGCAAAGGCAGAGCTGTTCAAGATCCCGGTACTCGGGGCAGCGATGCGGTCGGTGGGGATGGTTCCCATCGAAAGAGCGAATCGTCGCGCTGCATTCGGCGCTTATGACGAGGCGTCACGCCGGATTCGCGATGGCAATTCGGTAATTGTTTTTGCAGAGGGAACGCGTGGCGATGAGTATCCGCTGCGACCATTCAAGAAAGGGCCGTTTGTCCTTGCAATCAACGCAGGCGCACCGATTGTTCCGGTGCTGATCTATGGGGCGAGAGAGGTCATTCGCCGCGGCTCGATCGTGGTACATCCGGTGAAGATTCATGTACATTTGCTCGAGCCGGTCGCCGTCGAGGGATACGACTACGATCAGCGCGATGAGCTTGCGGAGAAAGTCCGCTCGCGGATCGCCGATGCCCTCGAGACGCTGTACGGAATCGAGAGTCCGCCGCAGCGGCCGGCGCCAGGTTCAACATCAACTAACCAATCGACGAGCTGACAGGAATTAATGTCGACCATCATGGATATTCGCGCGCGTGAGATCATTGATTCACGCGGCAACCCGACTGTCGAAGCGGACGTAACATTAACGAGTGGCGCATTCGGCCGAGCAGCAGTTCCAAGTGGTGCTTCCACCGGCGAGCATGAAGCCCTCGAACTGCGCGATGGTGACGCGGATCGGTACGGCGGCAAAGGTGTGCAGATGGCGCTGCAGAGCATCGAGGAGAGAATCGCTCCTGCGCTCGACGGATTGATCGCGACTGACCAGATGGCAATCGACCGGCTTCTCATCGAGCTCGATGGAACGCCTAACAAGGGCAAGCTCGGCGCGAATGCAGTTCTCGCTGTCTCCATGGCTGTCGCGCGCGCCGCGGCAGATGATGTTGGACTTCCGCTCTATCGCTACCTCGGCGGCCCGATGGCGCGAACTCTTCCAGTGCCGATGATGAACATTCTCAACGGCGGGGCGCACGCGACGAATACCGTGGATTTCCAGGAATACATGGTCGTGCCCGTTGGCGCCGAAAATTTTGCCGACGCCGTGCGCATGGGAGCGGAAGTGTTTCACGCTCTCAAGAAAGTTCTGGTGAAGCGAAAGCTCTCGACTGGTGTCGGTGATGAAGGTGGATTCGCGCCTGATCTCAAGACCGATGAAGAGGCGCTGAAGGTTGTTGTCGAAGCAATCGAGAGCGCGGGCTATGCGCCGGGAAAAGAGATTGCGATTGCACTCGACTGCGCAGCATCGGAGCTGTTCAAGGCAGGGAAATACACGTTCAAGAAAAGTGGCGCGGGCACCAAGTCTGCTGAAGGCATGATCGAGCTGTACACGGGGTGGCTCGACGATTATCCAATCGTGTCGATTGAAGACGGCCTCGCCGAAGATGACTGGGACGGATGGGCGAAGTTGACGGCAGCGCTCGGCGACCGGCTGCAGCTTGTCGGTGACGATCTGTTCGTGACAAATACCGAGCGTCTTGCTCGCGGTATCTCAGGCGACGTCGCGAACGCCATTCTCATCAAGCTGAATCAGATCGGCACGCTTACGGAGACTCTCGAGGCAATCGAGCTCGCTCGCGCGAATGGATATCAATCGATCATCTCGCATCGTTCCGGTGAGACGGAAGACACGTTCATTGCCGATCTCGCGGTTGCTACCGGTGCGGGACAGATCAAGACCGGCTCGGCAAGCAGGACAGATCGTGTCGCCAAGTACAATCAGCTGCTTCGCATCGAAGAACAGCTTGGCGATATCGCTGAGTTCCCTGGTGGATCGATCTACGGCCTCTGAGCTGTCGTGGCCGGCAGGATAATTTTCTGGCTCCTCGTTTTGGGAGCAATTGCGTTCGCGCTGCAGGGCGGGGAATACAGCAGCGTCGATCTATGGCATCAGCGGCAGTTCAAGCAGCGGCTCGCTCATGAGACCGATTCTCTTGCGCGCTTGGTCGATTCGCTGAAAAAGGAAGCGCACGCGGTAATGACCGATCGCGCCACCCAGGAGCGAATCGCCCGTGAACAATACGGTATGGTTCGCGGCGACAAGGAGATCATGTACCGGTTGGCGCCAAAGAAATAGCGATGCGCAGGGAGACGCGAGTCAACGTCTCGCGTCTCGCAGTTACTGAGTAACGATGGTCCCCATCTTTACGACTTCGAAGTCGCGCCCGTGCAGCTGCTTCATCGCTCCCAGCTCTTCGTCGTTCCATCTCATATCGTGAGCTCCGCTCACGTAGAAGCTCGACCCGTTATCCGCGAGAAACATCCCGTAGGTTTTCATCGCGCGCAGAATCACCTGGACGCTGGCGGGAAATCCTGAAATATCGACGCTCGATTTGAGTCGAACGCGCATCCCCATCGGCGGCTGTGATGCATCTGTGCGTGAGCTCGCGAAGTGTCGCGCCGGTGGGACATAAGCGCGGCGTGTTGTCGGACATGTGAATCGCAGCGCGTGCCTTATCTCTTTCTGCTCGACGACTTCGTCGTAGCGAACGAGGCCGGGCAATATCGGAAGCCCCGCAGCATCCGCCGACGTCCAGCCTGCGGGACGCAATGCATTGCTGGAGAGATCGAAGATTGCTCCTGAACCGGCCGTCCATCGCGTGCCTCCGTTTACGGGATGAGCATCGAACAGCTCGTAGAGTTTCCAGTTGTCGGCATCGACGATCAGTACGTGACGATCACCGTTCGACGATGAGCCTCCTTCAATCGGCGCATCAGGCGGAATCGGATATGGACCCGGGTCACTCTCGTCGTCGTAATCGAATGTCACGGGCACACGTGGCTGCGACCCTCCCACTACGACGAACGGAATCCCGATTGGTCCTCCATCCCATGTCGTACCGAAATCGGGATGAAGCTGCGCATTCGCGCCACATGTTGCGATCAGAATGTCGCTTGCCGGGTCGACCGCGTCCGCTGACACATCGCGATTCCACGGATTGTCTGCAGGGAACATTCTTCGCCCGGTAATCGATACGCCGTCGGGCTCGCGATCATCGACCGCCGGAACCGTCGATGACTTGCATGCTGCGACCGTGACAAGTACAGCGAGCCTAATGACGAATTGTCGCAAAATTTCTCCGCTCTGCTCTTCTGACTGACGAACACAAGCACGCCCCGTTTCGGAAAATCAGCGGTCAGGCGATATCTCGAAGTCCCGGTCGTGATGAGAAATGCTATCGCCTTTAACAGGGAGCGCAGTGAGCACAGTGAGGTTTTGAGGTTTGATCATTCGCATTGAGAGTGGCCGTCGAATGGCCAGCGTCCATAGCCACTCAGACAACCCTCAAAACCTCACTGTGCTCACTGCGCTCCCTGTTATTGGTTTTAACAGATTTCGAATTTCAAGCTCAGAATCGGCGAATTTCAGCGAGTCTTGCACGTCGGTTCAATGATATCTCGCGCGTGCGCTTGACTTGGAAATGGGTCTGTCTAGATTGCGAGTTCTATCGCGGGGTGGAGCAGCCTGGTAGCTCGTCGGGCTCATAACCCGAAGGTCGCGGGTTCAAATCCCGCCCCCGCCATTGAGAGAGTGTGGCGGCCGGTCCGTAAGGGCCGGCCGTTCGCACAATCAGTACTCGGCAGGGTAGCTCAGCCGGTTAGAGCACGGCACTCATAATGCCGGGGTCGCGGGTTCGAGTCCCGCCCCTGCTACTTGTTTTCCTCCCCGCGCGTTTCGGCGCGGCCTAAAGTGTGATATTGCAGCATGCCCCTCACACTTGAAGATCTCCAGGATCCCGCAGAGACAGCCGCCGCGGATTTTGGCTCACTCGGCCTCAGCCGGGAAATAGTCCAGACCCTCGCATCGCTCGGCTACGAAGAGCCGACACCAATCCAGACCCAGGCGATCCCTCCACTGCTTGCCGGCAGGGACGTTGTTGGCCAGGCAGCAACAGGAACAGGAAAGACCGCAGCGTTTGCGCTGCCACTTATCGAGCGAATCGGAGCCGACAAGCCGAAATCGCGCGGGCCGACAAAAGTCCTTGCGCTGATACTCGTGCCAACGCGAGAGCTCGCAATGCAGGTCGCGCAGGCAATTCACAAATACGGCAAATCGAGAGGCGCTCGAGTTCTTCCGATCTACGGCGGACAATCCATTCATCAGCAGCTTGTTGTTCTCAAGCGCGGCGTAGATGTCGTTGTCGCCACTCCCGGCCGCGCTCTCGTTCACATTCGCCGAAAGACGCTCGATCTCAGCG
This sequence comes from Gemmatimonadaceae bacterium, assembly GCA_035281765.1. Taxonomy (GTDB): domain Bacteria; phylum Gemmatimonadota; class Gemmatimonadetes; order Gemmatimonadales; family Gemmatimonadaceae; genus UBA4720. Next base: position 799 of record DATEDH010000366.1, on the reverse strand, counting down.
AGCTCCAGACAGTCGTGCTCGATGAAGCCGATGAGATGCTCGACATGGGATTCGCCGAAGATCTCGAAGCGATTCTCGAAGCAGCACCCGCAAAGCGCCAGACTGCATTGTTTTCCGCCACGCTTGCTCCGCGAATCAAGGCAATCGCACGGAAACATCTCACTGATCCAGTCAGCGTTCAGGTCGAGAGAGAAAAACTCGAGGCTGGAAAAGCGCCGCGCGTGCGTCAGCTCGCATTCATGGTGCAGCGCCAGCAGAAAGCAGCGGCGCTTGGACGCATTCTCGATATCGAAAATCCTGCGTCAGCGATCATCTTCTGCCGCACGCGTACCGAGGTCGATGAGCTGACCGAGACGATGAATTCGCGCGGCTATCGAGCCGAAGCGATTCACGGCGGACTTTCGCAGGAACAGCGCGATCGCGTGATGCGCCGATTTCGCGAAGGGGGCGTCGATCTTCTCATCGCGACTGACGTTGCCGCTCGCGGTCTCGACATTGGTCATCTTTCGCACGTTGTGAATTTCGATGTGCCGGCTGCGCCGGATGCGTATGTCCATCGCATCGGACGCACGGGTCGCGCAGGACGCGAGGGAACTGCAATCACTCTTGCAGAACCGCGCGAAGCGCGGATGCTGCGGAACATCGAGCAGCATACTCGTCAGAAGATTCGCGTCGAGCAGGTTCCATCAGTTCTCGATCTGCGCGCGCGACGACTCGAAAAAACTCAAATCGCCCTCCGACAGGCGATCGAAAGCGGCGATAATATCGACATGTTCCGCCCCGTTGCTGCTTCACTCGG
>DATEDH010000365.1:0-6498 GCA_035281765.1 Gemmatimonadaceae bacterium | reverse complement strand
CGAGATAGAGCTGCTGCTGGAGGGGATTTATCGAAACTACGGTTTCGATTTCAGGTCGTACGCGTATGCGTCGATCAGGCGGAGGTTATGGAAGCGCATCGAGGCGGAGGGGCTTACAACGGTAAGCAGTCTTCAGGCGCGCGTCCTTCACGAGCCCGCATTGATGGAGAAGCTGCTGCTCGACCTTTCGATCAACGTTACAGCAATGTTTCGGGACCCCGGATTTTACAGGGCTTTCCGAGAACACGTGATTCCGCTGCTCCGCACTTATCCCTTCATAAGATTGTGGCACGCGGGGTGCGCCACCGGTGAGGAAGTTTACTCGATGGCGATCCTCCTCCAGGAGGAGGGGCTGTATGACAGAGCGAGGATCTACGCAACAGATATCAACGAAGTGGTGCTCCAGCGCGCCAAGGAAGGAATATTTCCCCTCGAGCGAATGCAGGAGTACACCGAGAATTACATCGCCGCCGGTGGGAAACGCGCGTTCTCGGATTACTATCTCGCAAAGTACGGGGGCGCGCTGTTCGACGCCTCCCTCACGAAGAACGTTGTATTCTCGCTGCACAATCTCGTCACCGATCATTCTTTCGCCGAGTTCAATGTCATTCTCTGCAGGAATGTGCTGATCTACTTCGATAAAACGCTTCAGGCGAAGGTGCACGGATTGTTCTTCAACAGTCTCGCGAACTTCGGAGTGCTCGCACTCGGCAGCAAGGAATCCATGCGGTTCTCCCCTTACGAAGAGCGGTACGAACAGCTCGACGGACCGGAGAAGATTTTCCGGAAAGTGCGGTGAGCGACATCAAGCTGATCGTGATGGGTGCATCGTGGGGCGGACTGAGCGCTTTCACGCGTATCTTTTCGTCCATGCCTGCAGACTTCAAGATTCCCATAATCGTCGTGCAGCATCGTGCAAAGCACGCGGATAATCTGCTCGCGACGCTTCTTCAGGACTGCACTTCGCTGCGCGTTGTAGATGTGGAGGACAAGGAGCCGCTCGAAGCGCGAAGCGTTTTCGTCGCGCCCGCTAACTATCATCTCCTTGTCGACCAGGATCATCTCACGCTCACCACCGATCCACTCGTCAAGTTCAGTCGTCCATCAATAGACGTGACTTTTATTTCTGCAGGCGACGCGTACAGGCGGGGTGTTGTCGGGGTGGTGCTCACCGGCGCCAACGATGATGGATCGCGCGGGCTGCGACACATCGTCGATTGTGGCGGGCACAGCATCGTCCAGGATCCGGCAACGGCCGAGAGTCCGACGATGCCCGCAGCTGCATTGAAGGCGGTGCCTGAATCAGAAGTCGTTCCCATCACCGACATAGCTTCGCGGCTCGTCGGAATTGCCGAGCATGGGCAGCACGCGCAGCGGAGGGCAGGATGACTGAAGACCGCCGCGTGAAGCTGCTTCTTGTCGACGATCGACAGGAGAATCTCGTTGCGCTCCAGGCGATACTGGAGCCGCTCGGTCAGGGTCTCGTTCTCGCACACTCCGGCGAAGAAGCGCTGAAGTGTGTGCTTCAACATGACTTCGCGTGCATTCTGCTCGACGTGCAGATGCCCGAGATGAACGGCTTCGATGTGGCGCAGATCATCAAGTCGCGTGAAAAATCGCGTTACATCCCGATCATTTTTCTCAGCGCAATCAGCAAGGAAGACTCGTACGTCTTCAAGGGATATTCGATGGGCGCGGTGGACTATGTATTCAAGCCCTTCAATCCCGACGTGCTGCGATCGAAAGTCGCTGTCTTCGTGGACCTGTATCTCAAGCAGCAGCAGATCATGGAGCAGGCAGAGCTTCTGGCGGAGAGTCAGCGAAGGGAGCTAGAGCTCGAGCATCGCGCGGAGCTCCTCGAGTCCGAGGCGAAATCAGCGGCGCAGCTTGCCGAGCTGAACAAACAGCTGCAGGAGAGACAGCAGGAGCTGGAGCAGGCGATGGGTGTGCGTAACAGGTTCTATGCGTCGATGAGTCATGAGCTCAGGACGCCGATCAATGCGGTCATCGGCTACAGCACGCTGATGATCGACAACATCTACGGTCCGCTGAATGACAAGCAGCGTGAAGGATTGCAGAGAACGCTGAGAGCAGCGCGACATCTTCTCGAGCTCGTGAACGATGTGCTCGATCTTTCAAAGATCGAAGCCGGCAAGATCGAGCTGTCGATGCAACCGGTGAATGTCGCAACGTTGATCGACGATCTGTTCGTAACCGTGAGGCCTCTCGCAGATGAGCATGGCACGAAGCTCACGTTCGAAAAGCCTGAAGACCAGCTGACCGTCGTTACCGATCCGCGCCGTGTGAGGCAGATCCTGCTCAACCTTTTGTCGAATGCGATCAAATTCGGAATGCAGAAGCCCATTCGGGTTACATGCGCGCGTCGCGACGAGGGCGGGATCAGGATTTCGGTGATCGACCAGGGCGAGGGGATTTCGCAGGACGACCAGGCGCGGATCTTCGAGGAGTTCGTGCAGGTATCACCCACTCAGCAGATGGGTACCGGTCTCGGACTACCTATATCGAGGAGACTGGCGGATCTGCTGGACGGGTCGCTGGATGTTATTTCGCGCCCCGGCACCGGGAGCACATTTGTGCTCAATCTTCCAGCAGAGGGGACACCCCGTTCCTACCTGGAGGACGATTTTGCGGCGTCAAATAAGGACGATGCCAAAAATGAGAGTAAACCTCCTGTAGAGGGCTCTAACTCAGGCAAGAATGCGCCGGCACATGGGGTCCGGGTGGCATAGGCCCTGCCTTTAACGGTGCCCTGGTCGCGCGGTGCGGCCGTCATTCGGGAGGCGAATAATGAGAAAGCTTAGAATGTTTTTGATCGTCCCAGCGGCCATTTTTGCGGCGGCCTGCGGACGTGACGATAGCAAGAAGGTCGATGACGCGCTGAACGCGGACCTTTCGCTCGCAGCACAGGCGCGGCCTTACATGCCGATGGACTCGATGTCGGCGATGGAGCGTGCGTACGCGGCTCAGGGTCTGGCGCCGGTTGGATATGCTCCTCAGGGGTATGCGCCGGTTTACCAGCAGCCTGTTCAGGAGCGCGTCGTTTATCGCGATCGCCCGGTTTACCGCAGCTCGAGCTCCGGCTCGCGTTCTTCGGGAACCTACTCGGCCCCGGCACGAACCACGACTCGCGTGAAGCACACCAAGCGTGACGCAGCCATTGGTGGCGCAGCGGGTGCCGTGATCGGAGCAGTGACGAGCAAGGATAAGCTCAAGGGTGCAGTCATCGGCGGTGTCGCCGGCGCAGTGCTCGGCGGCGTGATTGGAAACAACGTCGATATCACCAAGCGATAAAAGCTCGTTGCAGATGAAAATCCCCGTCCCTTAATGGGCGGGGATTTTTTTTGTCAGAACAACGCGACGCCCGACGCCCGTTAGTCAATACGCATACGAAAGCCGAAGGTCTTGTGTCTGCCCGGACCACGTCGTACGATGCTATAACTGTGAATTATGACAAACCGCGCCTGCGCGCTCTATGCGTAGGACGCCATCCATTTTTGGCTGAGCACTTCGCGCGCTTCTTCGCGAATCTGGGAATCGAGACGAGCCAGGCAACCGGTCTCGATGAAGCTCTCACAGTATCCAGAGCTTCCTCTCCCGAGGTGGTGATCTGCGAATACGAAATTCTCGCGACGCTTTCACTCGATGGATGGGAGCGCGACGAGCTGCTTTCACGCATGCCTGTAATCGCGGTGAGCTTGAGCCGGCGGCCCCACGAGGCGCACGTGCTCGACGTGAATGGCATTGGTGGATTTCTCTATCTGCCTGCACTCAATCGCGATGCTGCGCTCAAGATCATCTCTGCCGCGGCGGCTGGTACCCGCGCGCAATACATTCCCGGCCCGCTGGGCGGTGCCGTGCTGGAGGCGGAACCCGCCCTGTAGGCACAGGGAATCCGGTTTTTTGGCTCCCCGCCGGACGTTAGATTTGAGGCATATGTCGAGCGAACCAATTACGAGCGTTTTCAACGATGGATACATCGCTGAGGCGTACGATGCTTTTCGCCGCGATCCTTCCTCAGTAGATGAATCGTGGCGACAATTTTTCCATTTTGCCGAGAGTATCTCCGGCGTTACCGCGAGTGCTGCTGGTCCTGTCGACGAAGAGTTGCTCCGCAAGGTTGCAGGAGCTGCATCGCTCGTCGATTCAATTCGCGCATTTGGACATCTTGCCGCTGACACGGATCCACTCGGCAACACGCCGCCGGGCACGCCGGAGCTGACACCCGAATTTCACGGTCTCAGCGAGTCCGATCTTCAATCGATTCCCGGTTCAGCGCTTCGCTCGAAAGAGGCCACTGCTGCTGATGCGGTGAACCACCTTCGCTCACTCTATTCCAGCAACGTCGGATTCGAATTCGATCACCTGGGCGAGGCTGAAGAGCGCGAGTGGCTGCGCGATCAGATCGAAAGCGGGAGAGTTCAGCAGCAGCTGAGCTCAGACGAAAAGAAGGCGGTGCTTCGCCGGCTCACTCAAGTCGACGGACTCGAGAGATTCCTCGGCCGCGTTTACCAGGGCTACAAGAGATTCTCGATTGAAGGCACCGACATGATGGTGCCGATGCTCGATACTCTCATCAAGTCGGCCGCATCGAGTGGTGCGCGCGAAGTCAGCATCGCGATGGCACATCGCGGACGCATCAATGTCCTCGCGCACATTCTGGAAAAGCCGTACAAGACGATCTTCGGTGAGTTCGAAGGCAAGCACGCTGCGACCAGTGCAGAAAGCGAGACCGGCGACGTCAAATACCATCTTGGATTCACGTCAACCCGCAAAGTCGGGGATAGCGAAGTAACCGTCTCGCTGATTCCGAATCCAAGTCATCTCGAATTTGCGAATCCTGTTCTCCAGGGAGTTGCGCGCGCGCGCCAGACGACGATTGCAAACGGCGGCGATCGGGATGAATCGTCTGTTGTTCCAGTGATGATTCACGGCGACGCAGCGTTTCCGGGCGAGGGCGTTGTCGCTGAAACATTCAACATGTCGCGACTGCGCGGATACCGCGTGGGTGGAAGCATTCACATCATCGCGAACAACCAGGTCGGGTTCACGACTGATCCAATCGATGGACGCTCGACGCACTATGCCAGCGATCTCGCGAAAGGCTTCGAGGTGCCGATAGTGCACGTGAACGCAGAAGATGCGAATACATGCACCCGCGTGATGGAACTCGCAGTCGAATACCGCAACAAGTTCAGAAAAGATTTTCTTGTCGACCTGATTGGATATCGTCGTCATGGTCACAACGAGACCGACGAGCCGGCATTCACACAGCCCGCGATGTACACGCAGATCAGGCTCCATCCCTCGCCGCGGGAGGTATGGGGTCAGCGCCTTGTGCAGGAGGGCACCGCGACTGCTGACGACATAACGAATATCGACGCGGAAATCACCGCGCAGCTCGAGAAGATTCAGGGCGGTGCTTCGCCGAGCGATGGTGAGAAGTCCAGCGCGGGCGAAGTGGTTCGTCCGCGCGATGAAGTATCCAACGGCGCGCGCGAAGAGCCTCGAGCGGAACAGCTCGTTGCATTGAACGAGCAGCTGCTTGTGTGGCCGCAAACCTTGAAGCCGAGCTCGAAGCTCGCGAAGACACTGCGCCGCCGGCGTGAAGCTGTTGGCGAAGCAGGTGGAATCGACTGGGGTCATGCTGAAGCGCTCGCGTTTGCATCGCTTCTCACTGAAGGATGCTCGGTGCGCATGTCCGGACAGGACATCGAGCGCGGAACGTTCTCGCATCGTCAGGCCTTTCTACATGACGCGGAAACCGGTGAGACATACACGCCGCTTCAGCATCTTCCCGATGCCAAAGGCAAATTCGAGATCTACAACTCGCCGCTGTCCGAGACCGCTGTACTTGGATTCGAGTATGGGTTCAGCACAGCGAAGCGCGGGGCACTGGTTCTGTGGGAAGCGCAGTTCGGCGATTTCGTAAACGTCGCGCAGCCAATCATCGATCAGTTCATCGTCTCGGATCGCGCAAAGTGGGGACAGCACTCGTCGCTCGTCCTGCTTCTCCCGCACGGCTACGAAGGGCAGGGACCGGAGCATTCGAGCGCGCGGCTCGAGCGATTCCTGCAATCGTGCGCTGAGAACAACATGTATGTCGCGTACCCGTCAACGCCGGCTCAGTACTACCATATACTGCGCAGGCAGGCGCATGAAGAGCGGCGCCGTCCACTCGTGCTAATGCAGCCCAAGAGTCTGCTGCGTCTTCCTGAAGCGGCATCCCGCCTGAGCGATCTGACAGATACGACATTCAGGACGGTGATCGACGATTCAGCAGTCGCCGAAAGCCGCGATCAGGTGAAGCGGCTGGTCTTCTGCACCGGCAAGATCTATTACGATCTTCTTGCGAAGCGAACGCCGCATGTCGCTTTGGTACGAGTCGAGCAATTGTATCCGTGGCCGCATGATGAGGTCGCGAAGATCGTCGATCTTTATCCGTCGCTGCAGGAAGTTGTGTGGGCTCAGGAAGAGCCG
>DATEDH010000364.1:0-5914 GCA_035281765.1 Gemmatimonadaceae bacterium | reverse complement strand
CAGCTCGCGAAGTACGGTGCAGACGTCGTTCTCGTTGCTGAGTCTGACGCGTTTGCCAAATACAATCCGGAAGGCGCATCGCAGATTGCGGCTGACCGTCTAAAGAGCGGAGGTTATCGCGCGGCGATCTTTGCCACTTCTGCCGAGGGTCGTGATCTTGCGCCGCGGGTGGCAGGAAAAGTCGGTGCAGGGATCGTCACTGACGTGATCGAAGTAAAGCTCGATGGTGACAAGCTGACCGTGAAGCATCCGATGAACATCGGAAAGCTCATCGCAACGGTTTCCATCGAGGGAAGTCCGGCAATCGTATCGCTCAGGCCGAACACCTACTCACCTGTCGAGAACCCAAAAGCGGGCCGGGTTGAGAATGTCGCACCGTCCGGTGATCCGGGGTCGGCGCGAGTTGTAGTGAAAGAGCTCGTAACTGGCGAGCGCGGCAAGCTCGATCTCGCTGAAGCGCCGGTGATCGTCGCCGGCGGACGCGGATTGAAAGCAGCGGAAAACTTCAAGCTGGTCGAAGATCTCGCCGACGCCTTCGGAAATGCAGCCGTCGGCGCAACGCGCGCAGTCACAGATGACGGATGGCGGCCGCACGCGGACCAGATCGGACAGACCGGTCGTCTCGTGAGCCCGCAACTCTACGTCGCTGTCGGAATTTCCGGTGCAGTACAGCATCTCGCTGGAATGCGCACGTCGAAAACCATCGTTGCGATCAACAAGGACAAGGACGCGCCGATTTTCAAAGTCGCGGATTACGGAATCGTCGGCGATGTGTTCGAAGTTGTTCCGGCGCTTACTGAAGCCGTTCGCGAAGCACGGAAAGGACACTAGATGAGCAACGGGCGCCGACTTCAGGTTGTACCTGCCGAGTATCAGCCGCCGCTTCCTTCGAATCTCATCGTTCGCGATTCGCTCGATGCTGAAGCGGTTCCGATGGATGTTGTATTCGTCGGAGGGGGACCTGCCGGCCTCGCTGGTGCAATCGAGCTCGCGCGCCTCATCAAGCAGGACACGGAAGCGGGCGGCACACTCGGCGAAACTCAAATAGCAGTAATCGAGAAAGCGTCGGGCCTTGGCGAGCATTCGCTGTCCGGCGCTGTCGTGAATCCTCGCGCATTCGCCGAGTTGTTTCCGGACCTTTCCATTTCTGATTTTCCGTTTCGCGGTCCGGTGACTAACGAGCGCGTTTATTTCATGATGGGTGGTGGCCGCGCGCAGCGCATTCCAACTCCGCCCACGATGCAGAATCACGGGAATTACATCGCATCGCTATCAGAGATCGTGCGCTGGCTCGGTGAGAAAGCTGAAGGAGTGGGAGTGAACATCTTCACCGGATTTCCTGTCTCGTCACTAGTCATGGACGGTGGGAAGGTCACTGGTGTTCGAACCACTCCCACTGGACTGATGCGCGACGGGTCGCAGGGCTCGGGATACACTCCGCCAACTGACATTTCTGCGCGCGTGACGGTTCTCTCCGAAGGAACGCGCGGGTCGCTCGCGCAGGCGTGGATGGAGCAGGCGGGAATCAAGTCGGACAATCCGCAGATCTTTGCGCTCGGTGTGAAGGAGATCTGGGAAACGAAGCAACCGCTCGACGCGATCATTCATACTCTTGGCTGGCCGCTTCCCAACGATGCGTTCGGTGGAAGCTTCATGTATCCGCTTACGCCGAATCTCGTCGCTGTTGGAATCGTCGTCGGAATGGATTACCGGCAGACGACTCTCGACGTGCATCAACTGCTTCAGAAAATGAAAACCGCTTCGCCCTTCCGTGATTACCTCGAGGGCGGCGAGATGGTGGAGTGGGGTGCGAAGACGATCCCCGAAGGCGGTTACTACGCGCTGCCTCACAAGCGTCACGGCGATGGACTTCTCATCACAGGAGACGCCGCCGGGTTTGTCGAAGTTGCATCGCTGAAAGGCATTCACTACGCGATGCAGTCGGGCATGTATGCCGCGCGCACCATTTTCGATGCGTTAAAAAAAGACGACGTCAGCGAGAACACGATGGCGCGATACGACGTTCTCGTAAATGCGAGCTACATTGCAAGCGATCTGAAAGAGCGCCGCAACATGCGCCTCGCATTTCAGAAGGGCGGTCTATACATGGGCGGAGTCAAGGCAACACTGATGACGCTCACCAAAGGTGCGTTCCCTGGCGGTCAGATTCATTCTGAGCCCGATGCTGATTCACCCAAGACTGTCATGCCTGAAGAGCCGTTCATTCCCGATGGGAAGCTCACCTTCAGCAAGCTCGACGCGAACTTCAAGTCGGGCAATGCGACGCGTGACACGATTCCGTCGCATCTCGTTGTGGGCGCCGATATCCCTCCTGAAGTTGCAGAGATGTATGTGCACATGTGCCCGGCCGGAGTTTACGAGATCAACGATGGACGGCTCGTCGTCAATCAGGCGAACTGCATCGACTGCAAAGCCACTGATGTCATTGGGCCGAGGTGGACACCGCGTGAAGGTGAGTCGGGTCCGAAGTACCGCCTGATGTGATCAGCCGGCTGCGTCGCCCAGCTCGTAGAGATCGATTTGCTGTTTGATCTCGCCTGACTCGAATGGAATCGTCTCTTTCGAGCGGATCTCCAGACGCACGGCTTCACATTCTTCCAGAAAATCAGGAACACCAATGCGACCGGGATCGGCGATGATCGCCATCCCGCCACGCTTGAGTGATTTCTTGACGATCCCCGGTATCAGCTCCGCATACGTCCTCTCGTACAGAACGTCCGAAGCGAGAATCAGATCGAACTTTCCGGCATCACGAGGGAAGTGGCGCCAGTCGATCATTCTCGCGTCAGGAGACCGTCCCGTATTCGTCCATGCATTTGCGCGCGTGAACGCGAGAGCATCCGTGTAGTAATCGGTCGCAAGCATGTCGTATCCTGCGATCATCGCTGCGCTCGTGACGAGCCCGAGTCCGCAGCCGAGCTCCAGTCCCGATGCGGAGACTCTTCGATTTGGTTTTTTCGAGAGGTTCACCAGGTGCGCGGCAAGAATTGTCGACGAAGGCCAGATGTCCGCCCAGTAAGGAAGTCGCTCGTCCTTGACGAAGTCCTCTTCGCGAATGAGATCGTCCGAATTCCGCGGGCGGAGCAGTGAGAATGTCCTGTCTCCAGCATCGACATCGCTCACGACTGTCTCGAATCTCCGCTCGAGCGCGTCTACGAGCTCGGCACCCTCGAGATCGGACAGCTCCGCAATCAGCGGGGTCATTGAAGCACAAGCTCGCGGTCGTGGGCGAGCGCGTCTCCAAAAGGAATTGCCCGATGCACTTCACCAGGTGTTATACGGATAGAATCGCCGGGAAGAACCAGCAAAGCGTTAGATCGCGCCATCGCTGTAAGCACGCCGGAGCTTTGCGATCCCGCGAGACTGGCATTGTATACGCCATGTTCATCCATTGTGACATCTACTCTCAGGAAGTGCATCAGGGGAGCCGCAAGATCGATCTCATGTGAGACGCGCACAGGAATGGTTCGCGGAAAGAGCAGGGAGCAGCCTAGCATCTTTCGCACCGCTGGCCGCACGAAAAGCTCGAACGTGACAATCGCCGAAACGGGATTGCCCGAAAGGCCAATCCATGGAACGCCGTTGAGAAGTCCGAATGCGAGTGGCGCACCGGGGCGCATCCTCACTTTCCAGAAGTCGATCGTCCCCCCCATCGACTCGAAAACGGTGCGAACATGATCGTGATCTCCGACTGAGATTCCTGCAGAAGTGATGATGAGATCCGCATCATGAACTGCTTCGAACTTCTCATGCACGGACTCGATCGTGTCCGCGGCGATGCCCAAGTCGATGGGTTCTCCTCCGGCATCACGCACAAGCTCTACAAGCGTAATGCTGTTCGCCGACACGATCTTCCGGCCGGCAAGATCTGGTGTGAAGTCTTCAAGAGTCACGAGCTCGTCGCCGGAGCTCATGATTGCAACTCGTGGACGGCGATGCACGCTTACTGTCCTGACCCCAGCAGCAGCGAGCGCGCCGATGTGTGCGATACCGAGCATGGCGCCGGCAGGGAAAATCGTTTCACCTTTTTGAAAATCTTCACCGCACTTGCGAATGTTGCGCTTCGCATCGCGCAGGTCGTGGATCGTTACCGAGCTCCGTCCATCATCCGTGTCTTCATGACGAATAACGGAATCAGCGCCTTCCGGGACTGGCGCACCAGTCATTACGCGCATCGCTTCGCCGGCGTCAATCGGTCCGGATGGAAACGCCCCGGCCGGAACTTCTCCAATGACCTTCAACGTTGTGCCGGGTCCAGTCAGATCGGCGGATCGAACGGCGTATCCGTCCATAGACGAGTTGTCCCATGGAGGTGAATCGACGGACGCAATAACCGGCTCACTCAGCACGCGATGTGCTGCATTGCCTGTCGCGACTGACTCTCCTGACAACACGCCGGTCCTCGCGAGAATCCTCGCGCTGGCCTCGGCGACACTGATCACTGCTGCGGGGCGCTTCGATAGGATGCGAGCAGCGCGCCGACAGCATCCTGCACGCGCGTAATCTCCGAGACTGGAGTAGTGAAATGATTCGACAGGAAGCTGAACACCAGCTTCTGTCCATCGGCAGTGTCGACGTACCCGGAGAGCGACCGCACGAATTCGATCGTGCCTGTTTTTCCGCGGAGGTTGTTTTCCGCCGGCGTTCCTTTCATGCGCGAACGGATGGTGCCATCGACGCCTGCAATTGGAAATGCATCGTAGTACACGCTGAACGCTGTGTCTTTCCGCATCGCCGAGAGTATCGTGACAATCGCGTGAGGCGTCACGAGGTCGTGACGGGAGAGTCCACTGCCATCGTAGACGACGTATTCCGTCGAATCGATTCCCCAGTCGCGCAGCTGCGTCGATATCACGGCAGCGCCGGCATCAGCGGTGCCCATGCCGGTTTTTTCGAGGCCGAGTGTCTTGAGAAGCGCTTCGCCGATCTGGTTCTGCGATGGCTTCATGAAGTACTTCAGAATCTCGCGGAGTTGTGGCGATTCGATCACGTACACGGTATCGAGCGGCGCAGCGAGACTGTCGAGGTTGAGGTCAACTCCGGTGACCGGAACGCCGCGCTGCGAGAGGGCGCCATACAGCGCACTGAGATAGACGTATCCGGGGGTGCGCGTTGCAACCGAGATGACCGTGTCACGGCCGTCGATTTTGGCCGCCCGCTGAACCATCCCCTCGTTATAAAGAAGCTCGTCGACCGGTGCACCGCTCTCGCCGCCGATATCATCCCATTCCCAGCCGTAACCGTAGATGCTGTCGGGGAATGCATTCCCACCCTGGCGGAGCGAACCTGTGACACGGCGAATTCCATGAGCGCGTATCGAATCGGCAATCGCCGCCATCTCCTTCGCAGCACTGCCGTACACGCGATCGCTCATTGTTGGATCGCCGCGTCCAATGACAATGAGATCGCCGTTGAGAACGCTGTCCTTGATCTCACCGCGTTTCGCTATGACGGTGCGATATCGGTAATCGGGTCCAAGCTGAGTGAGCGAAACCGATGACGTCAGAATCTTCTGATTCGATGCGGGCATGAACAGCTTGTGCGCATTCCTCGAATACAGTGTGTCGCCTGTTTCGGGATTCACTATCAGCACGCCGAGGTTCGCGTTGGAGAACTTCGCATCATCGACGAGTGAGTCGATGGAGTGCTGGAGCGTTTGAAGCGGAGACAGCACCGGCGATGGCGGCGCACCTGCTGGCCCGCACGCGGCGAGCACAAACAGGAGGAGAGAAAGCTTCTTCATGCTTCGCCTCGATATGTCGAGCTCAGCGTACGGTCTTCTGCGATTCTTACGGATTCAATTGCAACACTCGGCGACAGTCGCGACGCGACGCGATCATAGATGAACTTCGCGAGGTTCTCACCACTCGGCACAAGCCTGCCGTCAGCAAAC
>DATEDH010000363.1:0-6349 GCA_035281765.1 Gemmatimonadaceae bacterium | reverse complement strand
CGTCGAGAACGGTGGGACTCTTCTCGCCCTCGGCGACGCGTCCGAGATTGGCTACAGTCTCGGGCTGCCAATCAAGAACGCGATCGTCGATGACAACGCGAAGCCGCTGCCGAGCGCGAAGTTCTATGTTCCGGGATCTGTTCTCGAGGTTGCCGTAGATACCACGAGCGCGATCGCGTGGGGCATGTCGTCACCAGTCGACATTTTTTACGACAATGATCGCGCGTTCCGTATCGAATCAGGTGACGCCAGCGTGAAGCCGGTCGCATGGTTCGCGAGCGAGACACCGCTGCGCAGCGGCTGGGCGTGGGGTCAGAAAGTGCTCAACGGCGCGGCTGAAATTGTCACAGCGCCGCTCGGAAAGGGGAGAGTGGTTCTGTATGGACCTCAGGTCCATTTCCGGGGTCAGACTCATGGTGCCTTCAAATTCCTGTTCAACGGCATTTACTACGGGCAGCTTTATCGGCCGTAGAGGTAAGTCATGAGACATTCGAGCATCGGAATTTCACGAGTCTTCATTGCATTGAGTTTTGCGAGCATGGCGGCGTGTGCAACTGTGGCTCCTCCTGCTGAGGAGCCCACGCCGCAGCGGCATGAGCCCACTCAGAAGATCACGTCATCGGAGCAGCTCATTCGTGAGATGCACGATAAGTACGCCGGGAACTGGTATCGCAGTCTTCGCTTCGCACAGACCAACACGTTCTACGGACAATCCGGCAGGGAAACGAAATCCCGATGGGTCGAAAATCTTTCGGTGCCCGGGAGGTTGCGGATCGATTTCGAGCCGCTCTCTTCGAAGAGCGGACTGCTCATTCTCAACAATCGCGTAACGACCTTCGATAACGGCAAGCGCGTCGACTCGCGTCGCGCAATCCAGCCGATCCTGACACTCACTGCCGATGTGTACGCGATTCCCGCGGCGGTGACGCTTCGGCGACTCGATTCTCTGAGGATCGATCTCAACAAATTCAGGTCCGATCGTCTGGACAAGAAGCGCGTGTATGTCGTAGGTGCGGACGAGGGAGATCTCGAGTCGAGTCAGGTATGGATCGATGCTGAGAAGCTCCTGCTCGTTCGATTGATACAGCAGGAAAAGCGCGGTGACCGCACGATCGTTACCGACACTCGCGTCGGTGGCTATCGCGACCTCGATGGCTATCCGGTCGCGCACGAATTCATGTCGATGCGCGACGGCAAGCCGTACTTCAAGGAAGAGTACGAGGACGTTCGCGTGAACGCCGAGCTGCCCGCGGGAATTTTCGATCCATCGAAATGGGCCTCAGTGCGCCCGGACGCAACGACCGACTAGCGGTATCCTGCAGCCTGCATTCTGAAGAGCTCTTCGTAGAGGCCCTTTCCTGCGATGAGCTCTTCGTGCGTTCCGGTCTCGATGACTTCGCCGCCACGGAGCACGATGATCCGGTCGGCCATTCGCACCGTCGAGAACCGGTGGGAGATCAGAATCGCCATCCGTCCAGCGACAAGCTCCGAGAATCGCATGAAAACTTCATACTCGGCGCGTGCATCGAGAGCGGCAGTGGGCTCGTCGAGAATGAGAACCTGCGCATCGCGAAGATAAGCGCGGGCAAGCGCGACCTTCTGCCACTCGCCGCCGGAAAGATCGACACCTTCATCGAAGCGCCGGCCCAGCATCTGCCTGTATCCAAGAGGAAATCGGGGAAGCAGCGAAGCTGCGAGTGAATTCTTCGCTGCTTCATCGATGCTCTCCGGAACTGAATCCGATGTCTCGAGCTCCGATCGCACGGATTCGATCTCGCCCACGCCGATGTTTTCGTCGAACCGCATGTCGTAGCGAACGAAGTCCTGAAAGATCACGCCGATCGCGTTTCTGAGAGAAGTGAGATCGTAGTCGCGCAGATCACGGCCATCGAGGAGAATTCTTCCTTCCGTCGGCTCGTACAATCGTGCGATTAGCTTGGTGATTGTCGTCTTGCCTGCCCCATTCTCGCCAACGAGAGCGACCCGCTCACCGGGTTGCAGGGTCATCGTCACGTTGCGGATCGCCCATCTCTCGCTGCCGGGATATCTGAATCCGACATTCTCAAAGACAAAACCCTGTCGAATGGGATTGGGAACCGGCGGGGCATCGGGGAGCGATGTGATCGTTGGCTTCATCTCGAAAAAGACGAAGAGATCGCGCACATAGAGCGCCTGCTCGTAAATGCTGGATGCTGAAAGCAGGATTCCCTGGATGCCGTCGCGGCCGCGCGCGAAGGACGCGGAGAGAAAGATCAGTGTGCCGGGAGTTATCTCTCCGCGAACCGCCCGCAGGATGATCAGTACGTAAGCGACGTAGTAGCCGACAGTTCCGAACATCGAGAGCGCAGCGCTGACAGCGCTGCGCTTAAGCGAGAGCAGCTTGTTCTCGTCGTAAAACTTCCAGGCGAGCACACGGTATTTCTCCGTGAGCCATGGAGCGAGACCGAACATCTGCACTTCCTTCGCGGTCTTGTCGCTCGCGCCGATGAGGCGCAGATAATCGAGCTGCCGCCTTTCCGGCGTCCATCGAAAGAGCAGGGAATAGCCGAGCGCAGCGAAGTGAGTCTCTCCCAGGAAGCTTGGCAGCACCGCTCCAAAGAGCAGCACTACCATCCACGGGTTGTATGCGATGAGCGCTCCGCCGATTGTGATCAGCGTGATCGCTTCCTGCGCCATTCCGACGAGCTGTGTAACGAGTGCAATGCGTCCGACTGTCTGTCGCCGTGCCCTTTCCAGGTGATCGTAGAAAGTCGGGTCCTCGAACTGCGCGAGATCGAGAGTCGATGCGTGCTCCATTAGCCGCACGCTCATGACGTTGCTGAACAGGTCGCCGAGCAGGCTTTCAATGAGCGAAGATGCGCGGGCGAGGATCTCGCCGGCAACCACGATCGCGATCTCGATTGCGACGTAGCGCCAGAGGAGCTGGAGGTCCTCGCGTCCATCGCGCACTGCGATGACAGTGTCGAGAATGAGCTTGCCGACCCAGAATGTCGCGACCGGTACGAATGCGCGGAGCAGGCGCAGCAGCATCATCGCTGCCGTGTATCCGCGATGCGTTTGCCAGATGAGCCTTGCCAGCGGCGGGAGGTACCGAAGTGCAGCGAGCTTTTCCTGGCGGCTCACTGGTTTTTCATTCATCCGCCGGCCCGGCATGAATCCCGGTCGAAGCGGATGTGTCATCTGTCAGTCGTCTCCGTTGTTCCTCTCGATCGTGTTGCCGGAGCGCGCCCACTCGGAAAAACCGCCGGACATATTCGATATGTCATTGCGACCGTGCAATTGCAGGATGCTGGCCGCTATTGCAGAGCGTGATCCTCCCTGGCAGTGAACCACGATTTCACCCTCGGGGATTTCGGCAATGCGATCGGGCAGCTCGGCCAGCGGAATATTGAGCGCATTGGGTATGTGGCCCTCGTTGTATTCACTGCGCTTGCGCACGTCGAGTATTACGTGTGATCCGTTGGACTTGACGACGTCTGTCGTGGACGAGCGCACCGCCACCGATTCGATGCCGCCTGCAAAGAGATCGTTGATGGATTCAGCGGGGAAGACGCCTGCGACTCGCTCGATGCCGATTAGCGAAAGGTCCTTTGCAAGTGATGCGCGTCCTGCGTCCGTTGCATCGCCGATGATCAGGATGTCCTCATCATACGGAGCGAGAGCCCCGGCCCATGTCAGGAATGATTTGTTGCGCGGGATGTTGATCGTTCCCTTTGCGTGCGCCTTCCCGAATTCCGGCGTGGGCCTCACATCGATGACCCTCACATTCTTCTCGAGTGCGGAGAGAACACGCGATGCATCGACCGCTGGTGGAATGTCTCGCGGCGCGTCAGAGGGTCCTACGCGATTCACGTGCTTCATCCGCGCGAAGTATTTCGGCGGCTCTGGCTGTCCCGACAGCACTTCCCGGACGAACTCTTCTTCATCGTCGATTAGAAGCGCCCAGTTGAACAATCTTTCGTAGCCCAGTGTGGACTGGGGCATTGCGCCGAGTGCCTTGCCACATGCCGAGCCGGCTCCATGACCGGGCCATATCTGGAGATAATCCGGGCGCTTCTTGAATTCGCTCAGTGATTTGAAAAGCTCGCGCGCTCCTGCTTCCATGGTTCCTGTGAAGCCGGCAGCTCTTTCGAGCAAGTCAGGCCTTCCAACATCGCCGACGAATATGAAGTCGCCGGTGAGTGCACCCATCGGTTCGTTTCCGACCGCTGTGTCAGTCAGAAGGAAGGTCAGGTGCTCCGGTGTGTGTCCCGGCGTGTGACAGACTTCAACACGAACATCGCCGACGGTGACGTGCATCCCGTCGCACAGCAGGGTTGCGCCGGATTGTGATGCGAATTCGTATTGCCATTCAGGCCCGCCTTCCCCGGAGAGGTAGAGCTTCGCTCCGGTTTGCTTTGCGAGCTCGCGCGAGCCTGAAACGTAGTCTGCGTGGATGTGCGTTTCGGTGACGGCGACGATCCGCACGTTGTCTCGCGCGGCGGCTTCGAGATACTGATCTATGTCGCGGTTTGGATCTACGACGAGGGCGACTTTGTTGTGCTCACATGCGACGAGATAGCTGGCTTGCGCGAGCTTGTCGTCGAATAGGCGGCGAAGAAGCATGGCCTAATCTAGTAGGCGATTATCTGCCGGGATGTACTGGTGATGTTTCGAGGTGTCAAAAACGGGATGCGGACGGTTCTTCCCCCAACTGATGCCTGGAAGAGACGGACCACAGGCGTATAGGCGTAGCTGACCTGAACTTGAACCCTGCTGCCCGGATTATGATTGCCGTCCGGATACGTTGTCGTGATGTTCAACGGGCTGATTCGGGCGCGGGTATTGATGTATGTCGAGATAGCGGCAGTGTCGCTGATCAATGCGCCGCTGTCAAATCCGTGAACGATTGCGTATCGCGTCCCCTCCCGGGCGGCCGAGGTGACCGCACTTTTAATCCAGTTTGCTCTTCCGAACTCCATGATCCCGATGATCAAGGGAAGCAGGAGAAATGTGAAAACGAGCGCAAACTCAACCATCGCCGCGCCGCTTTCGTTCTTCCGGAACCGCGAAAACGCGTTCATTCTACGAGCGACAACCTCTTGAGCGGGCTATTGCCGGACTGGTCAAGGAAGAAACATCCTTCCCCTCCGGAATGCGATGTCATGTATTTCGCGATGAGCGTTCCGGCGATGGTGAGCTTCGCGTTGCTGTTGCCAATTCGGAAGGCCTGTTTTGGGAGGTATGCGATGCCCTGTATATCAACCGTTGTCGAGATGCAAGGCGCATTAGTGCCCTTGCCACAGAAATCATTTACATACTGGGTAGCATCCATTGATTCGGGAGCCGCCGGATCGACTACAACCGCAATTCCTCTGTATGGCCCGCCGCTTGGTGCCCGTACGTGGAAACTGCAGTTGTTACCCATCGTAAAAGGAGCGTACGTAGCGGGGTTATTTCCGGGGCCGTTTGTGTTAATTATGGTCACCCCGTTAAACGCTTCGAATTGCCCCCCGCGAACGCCCCCACCGCGGACGAGATATACCCCCGAATCGAGTGTTGCTTTGATGTTGTCGTTCACGCGAATTCCACCGCAGTAAACGCCAGGCGTCAAAGCCGTATCTTTCGTCACCACGACGTTGTTGTACTGGCACGCAGTATCGGTCGGCATCGTCACGAGATTTGCGTACGGATCCGGAAAGGGCGGGATGCCGCTGAAGGTATGCCCGGAACCACCGCCATCGACGGTGCCAACAGCCGACACGTCGGGAGTCGGATTGCCGTCGATCCCTTTCTTCAGGTAAATGCTCGCATTCCCCACAACGTCGCAATTGGTCGTCATCCTTCCGTCCCAGTCAATGCCGTTGCCGGAGGTGGCCATATTGTAGACGCAGTAAAGCGCGTTACTTCCCATGCCCGCAACCGCGCGGGCCGCGATGTCGATGGAATCCTTGTTGAACATTCCCCCAAAGAGAGTCTTTATCCTGCGTCCAACCACTACTTCGACGTAATTCAGATCTCCGATATGAAGGCCGGTCTGTGGAGGGTAGAAGACAGTGACTTCTGAGTTCGGAAAGAAGTTTTTCTGCGCAGAGCTGAGGGCGTATGTCGCTACGGTCGAGCTATCCTGATGGCGCTCGATTTGCCGTCCGCCGCCGATCGCCGCAGCGTCGGCGGCTGTTTGAGCAATTCGACGCTGCCGCTGCGCGGCTCCAATATCGGTTGCAATTGCGACTAGGCCCAGAAGTCCAACCATGGAAACTGCAACAAAAAGGAGCATTCCGCCGCGTCGATTCTTGAGGCGCCGGCCCATGCTTCTTTCGCATTTCGTCATTTGCCCACTCCTCGCGAGACTATCCTCGCCGTCGGT
>DATEDH010000362.1:0-6658 GCA_035281765.1 Gemmatimonadaceae bacterium | reverse complement strand
ACGTTCGCAGCGCCCGATGAATTCACCGACATCGCGTTCTCTACTTCTTCCTCCGCCTTGTCAACCGCTGTGTACGCAGCGGCGTTGAAGACGATATCAGGTTCCTCGCGAGATATCGCGTCCTCGACGGCGGCGTAATCCGAGATGTCGAGATCGGTGTGAGATGCATACGCAACACCCCATCCTCTCGCGCGCGCACCGCTGACAAGCTGAGCGCCGGTCATTCCGCTCGCGCCCGTCACGAACACTTTCATTTGGAGTAATACGGGAGATCGTCGCGATCGAGCGTCAGCTCCCTGAGCCGTGAATCCTTTTCCGAAATTATCGGATCGCTGACAGGCCATTCGATTCCGACCTTCGGATCGTTCCACTTCACTCCGCGATCGTCGGTTGGGTCGTACAGCGTCGTGCACTTGTAGATCACGTCCGCAAAATCTGACAGCACGCAGAATCCATGGGCAAAGCCGGGTGGAATCCAGAGGGAGAGAAGGTTCTCGTCATTCAGCTCGATGCCAAACCATTTGCGGAAAGTCGGAGATCCGACACGGATGTCGACTGCAACATCGAAGATCCGGCCACGTGCAGCATGAACGAGCTTCCCCTGCGGGCTGGTAAGCTGATAGTGCAAACCGCGCAGGATGCCATGTGTAGATCTGCTGTGGTTATCTTGCACAAAAAAAACGGGGATACCTGTGCCGGCGAGCGCACGAGTGCTGAAGGTCTCCATGAAGAACCCTCTCTCGTCGCGAAACACCTTCGGCTCGACGACAAGAACTCCGGGAAGAGGAGTGGTGGTGACCTTCATCGGTCAGCGAATCTCGGTGAGGGACTTCAGGTAGGCGCCGTATGAGCTCGAGCCCATTTTGCCTGCGAGTGCCGTGAGAGCCTCATGATCGATGTATCCCATCCGGAATGCAGTCTCCTCCGGCGAGCCGATCTTGAGGCCCTGTCGCTCCTCGACGACGGCCACGAAGTTGGACGCCGCCAGCAACGCCTCATGCGTCCCCGTATCGAGCCACGCATTGCCGCGTCCGAGGGTCTCCACATGAAGTGCTCCCCGCTCCAGATATTGGCGGTTCACGTCGGTGATCTCGAGCTCGCCGCGAGGTGACGGCTTGAGCTCCTGCGACAACCTGACGACTTCGTTGTCGTAGAAATAGAGACCCACCACAGCATAGTTCGACCGCGGCTGGGATGGCTTTTCCTCGATCGAGATCGCCTTACGATGCTCATCGAATTCGACGACTCCGTATCGCTCAGGGTCCTTCACGTGATACGCGAAGATAGTGGCCCCAACCTCTTGTGCCGCAGCATGTTGGAGCTGTTCGGAGAGACCGTGTCCGAAGAAGAGGTTGTCGCCCAGAATGAGCGTCGCGGGGCTGTCGCCGACAAAATCCGAGCCGATGATGAATGCCTGTGCGAGTCCTTCAGGCCTGGGCTGTACCGCATATGAAAGATTGAGCCCGATGTGCGATCCGTCCCCCAGCAGCTCGCTGAATTTCGATGTGTCGGACGGAGTACTGATGATGAGAATGTCGCGGATCCCTGATAGCATCAGCGTCGTAAGTGGATAATAGATCATCGGCTTATCGAACACCGGGACAAGCTGCTTGCTCACGACTTTTGTCGATGGCCAGAGGCGGGTGCCTGACCCTCCGGCGAGAATGATTCCTTTTCGGTTGCTCACGCGGGAATTGCGGCAGGTTGTTCAGCCGGTCCAATACGGAGCCGGGCATAGAGATCACGCAGGGTGAGAATACCCAGGACTGCCAATGATGCAACGATACTTCCGCACATCCATAGCAGCGATCGGTTCACCAGGCAGAGAATCACGGCGAGCGCGAGCGTGATCACGAGATTGCGGGAGTTGAGTGCCTTCACATCGAGGGCGTCGAGAATACTTCGCATCAGGATGTACACAGCATAGGGAATGGTGCCGAGCAGGATCGCCCGAAAGTATGGGACGGCGGGGAGGAATGCCTCGCCGAAATACCATCTAATGAAAGGGGGAATGAGCAGCTCTCCAATCACGACCCCCATTGTCGCGAGCAATATACCTCCGCCAAGAATTCTGAGAACGAGCTGACGAATTCCGGGTAGATCGCCCGTTGCGAACTGAGCGCTCGCCCTCGGCAAAACAACAAGCCCGACGGGCGCAAAGCTGCCCGCCGCCATTGTCAGAACCGAAAGTGCGGCAGAGAACTGACCGGCCGCTACGACACCGTGCGCCCTGACTGCGAGAAGGGATGGAATTGCAAACAGTCCAACGAGAGCAAACTCCCCGGGCACTCTCGGGAGTCCGAACTTGAGGAGCACTCGGAGGTGGTCCTTGAGACTGGCGATGCCGCGCCATTCCTTGCGCTCGCGATACAAAACGTGAAGCAGTGCAATACCGCTCACTATCAGCCAGCCCGTGCCTGTCGCGGTTAGAACGGCCGGCGCATTGGGCTCCGCGATTATGAATGCGAGCACCGGCATGATGGCGAGATCGAGGATCTGCATCGTGTTCGCGAACTTCATCTCCGAGCGGCCTCTATAAACCGCATAGACCATCGCGTGAAGCGAGATCCCTGCGAGAGCAATCGTCGCTGGAGGCACGAGCGGAGCGAGGGCGCTGCTTCCAAAGAGCAGTAGCGCGCCGAATGTTGGCGTAACGTTCAGAATGAGGATGATGACGAGCGGAGGAACCAGTCCGGCTGTGAGCGTCGCAGTAGCAAATGCGCTTTCGGTGAATCCCTGCATCGCTCCTGCTCTCGCAATCGCGATATAGCGCGGAGCTGCGACCCCGAGTCCGAGTACCAGCGGGAGGTACAAAAGACCGACTGCGCGGCGGCTCAGCGAGTATTCGCCGAAACCAGCAGGTCCAAGAAGCGCTGCAGCGAATTTCAGGACGAGAATCCCTGAAATGGTCACAAGCAGCTCGGTGACCACGGTCCACGCGAGCTGCACGCGCATCAGTGCATCAGATAGCGCACGCCGACAAGCGCATTGATGTTGGTGGCGTCACGCAGAAAGTCCCGATTCAGCTCATGCACGAGCGTCAGGCCCGTCGTGACTTCGAGTCCGCGAAAAACCGCTGCATTCTCGAACGCGAGAGCATGACTGACGTCGATCGAACGCGGAGTGCGAATACCCGTTGCGGTGTAATCACCGTTCTCACGACGCACGATTCGGGTCCAGCTAGCGGTCCATCGGCCGAACGGCGTGAACCTGTCAACAGCGAGGACGGAGCCCGCTCCTGTCCCAACGCCTGCGTCCGCGCCCAGCATCTGACCTTTATAAGTGTGACCCTGTCGAAGCAGACCGTGAACGTAGATCTCACCTTCTCCACGATATCGTGAAATCTGGGGAAGCTGAAAATTCAGAATCTCCAGACGAGCCGCTGTGAGCTTCTCGCCATTGAACGACAAAACTTTTCGCGCGCCGAACGAATAGATCCGTGAGTGATCGACCTCCTGAATGAGATCCCGGAAATCGTAGCTGTGATCGTCGCGGCCGTATTCGCTGTAGATCTCGAATCCGCTGTGAGGAAGCACCCACCTGCCGAATATCGAGATCAGCTGATTGTCAGCTACACCGCGAGTCTCGGCGTCCGGATCTGACGGGTCCGGGTTGGTCTCGGGCTTCAGGTCTTTTTTGAGAATCCCCTGAAACACTTTCGTCCAATAACTGCCGGGGATTCCCGTGCCGGGCCACACCGAATGGAAGAATCGGGCTCCGCCAATCTCGAGTCCGTTCAGACCGCGCGGCTGGAGGATTGCGATCAGGCCTGTCGCAAATCGTTTAGTGCCTGGCTCTGAACGAGTTACGAAAGTCTCCGAGCCGGTTACCCCTGAAAACTCCGATTGAAAAAGCTCTCCCCAGAAAATCTTCGTCTGTAGCTTCGCGAAATACAGATTGACCGGCTCACTCGTCCCAACGAATAGGTGAGGGAATCCCGCTGCGTTGTTGCTGAGCAGAATCGGAAATTTCTCCGACGGCCCCCATGTCATGTTCGCTGTCGAGATGCCTGCGGTTACATAGGGCAGATCGACGCGCAGGGTCGACTGTCCGGGATCGAACTGAGAGTACGCCTCATCGCCGAATCGCTGCGGGAGATCGATGCCGAGGAAATCGGGGTTCGCGTATTGATTGGTGCGCTGAAGCGTGCTCGGGGCGAGGTCGAACGACGCGTTTTGCGCGCGGAATGCAGTTGGGGCAATGGTGAGCGACACAGCTTTTGTCTTGAGATAAAAGCCTGCGCTTATGACTGACGTAAGTCCGCGTCCTGCCCAGACAGGACCGTCATTCGAGCCGTACGCAAAGCCGCTGTTGTAAATGAACGAGAGATCGGGAGTGATGAATCCATATCGAATCCCGCTCGCTTCTCTCGACCTGTCACTGAAGCGGTCGGCCCATGGATGTGCCGAATCCTTCGCAACCATGCGGTCGAGCTCGCGCGTCGAGAATGGCCGCGACGACCACGGCTGATCGGGCACTTTCCCGATTGACTGCAAATATCGCAGGTAGCTTTCGGCGACGGATGACGCGAACACCTCGTGTCGCATCGATCCCGTTGTTTCCATAGTCTGCGCGGCCGAGACGGATGAAGCGAGTGCCGCGCCGGCAAGGCACGCTATCACTCGGAGGAAGAGAGCTTCCGTTCTATTCATTCAATCGGTGCACAATGGTAAGTTTCCGTCCTCATGTTTCGGCGCGCCCCACAATTTAAGGCAACGCTCGCGCGAACGCTGTTGGTAATGGCGCTCGCGCTTCCGTGTTCGGCGCAGACTCAGTCGTCCACGGATTCGGCGATGAGTGTCGTCGACCAGTTTGTCACGCCGCTGACGATGGTCAACGGAATAGTCGCGGACAGGTTGCGGCTCGATCAGCTGCAAAAACGCGCGAATATCGATGGTTTCATGATTCGATCGGCATCATCGATGAATCAGCGGCCGAAAACCGGCACGTGGTGGAGTGCGAGCGTCATTGCGCCTGAGCTCTATATCGTGAACAACAGCGCGATTCCATTCTCGATCAACGACGGCGCGGTGTGGGCGGGAGTCGGAACGAGCACGCGCCTGTTGTTCGGTATCGAAGCGTCGGCTGGTCCTTTTCGATTGATACTGGCTCCGGAGATTGTTCGCGCGGCGAATGATTCTTTCATAGTGCGCGACACGACGAAGTTCTATGCGCCGTTCGTCCCGAAAGACAGAGCTGGCGACGGTTATGTGTTCCCATGGTACGCGATAGGTCCGTACTCGATCGACCTGCCAACGCGTTTCGGGAACGAGAAGATAGATCGCCTGGACGCGGGGCAATCGACGGCGATGATCGAGTATCGCGGCTTTGCTACAGGCATCTCGAATGAGAGCCAGTGGTTCGGTCCGGGAATTCGTAACGCTTTGATACTAAGTAACAACGCGCCCGGATTTCCACACGCGTTCATTCGCACGAGAGAGCCCTGGAAGACGCGAATCGGATCGATCGAAGCACGATTGTTGATCGGCGGGCTCACTGAATCGCACTGGTTCGATACTACCGACACTAACAACGTGCGATCGATAAGCGCGTTCGCCCTGTCATATCGTCCAAGCTTCCAGAACAATCTCGTCCTCGGCGGAGCGCGCGCGGTTTACGCGACGACGACAGGGTGGGGAAGAGTGCCGAGGAATTTTCTCGATGCGTTTTCCGATGTGGGCAGGCCGAACAATCGCGCACTTGCCGACTCTGTCCCGGACGATGGCGGACGCGACCAAATATTCTCGCTCTTCGCGCGATGGGTTTTTCCCGACGACGGATTCGAGGCGTATGCTGAGTGGGCGCGCCTCGAGTTTCCGTATTCATTCCGCGACCTGCTCGTCGCCCCGAATCACAGCCAGGGTTACACCATCGGCCTTCAATACGTGCGTCCCGCAATCACATCGAGCGGCAGGTTCCGGCTTCAGGGCGAAGTGACATCGGTCGAGCAAAGCGCAACGTGGCGCGACAGGCCGCAAGGCAGCTTCTACACGAGCCGCAAAGTCATTCAGGGCTACACGCAGATGGGTCAGGCACTCGGAGCGAGCGTCGGTCCCGGCGCGTCAGGCCAGTGGCTTGCCGCCGATTTCATCGATCCGATGTGGAGCGCGGGACTTTTTGTTGGACGCATCCGATGGAACGAGGACATTCACAGCACTTACGGTTTCCCGCTCTATCAGGGTTATTGCGTCCACGACGTCAGTCTCTTTCCGGGCGCACGCGGATCGGTCAATCATCGCTTCGGCTACATATCGGCGGACGTGACGTTTGGGAACCGCTTCAACGCATGGTTCCAGGAGGCATCAGGCTGCCCCAAAGGGAACACCATACGTGACATCCGAAACCGCACGATCAGTGTGACCATCGGGACGTTCACGCCGGGCCGCCCGAAGTGACCTTATGTAATGCGGGAAGTCGATATCACAGATTTGCGTCGCGCGGGGGCTACAAGCGGTGTAAATTGCTGCTGGCCAGCAACTTGCCGTCGCCGAACCGAGGTAGGACGAGGCTCACAGCAGGTCAAGGAAATTCCACGCTCCACTCAGCCTGATGGCGAAAAGGTCGTCCCTAGCAAAGCAACATCTCCAGCTTACCTCGGTACCCGGGGACAGCAGTCCAGCAGCCTACGGCGCTTCTCCCCTAAGGGTAAGAACAAAGC
>DATEDH010000361.1:0-3602 GCA_035281765.1 Gemmatimonadaceae bacterium | reverse complement strand
GCAGTTCTCCGTGCGGACTCCGATACTCCGTAACTCCGTGTCCAGGTCGTCAGATGCCGAGTAAAAGGAAAGAAGGCCGGAAAACAAACGAGCCCGGCGATTACACCGGGCTCGTTTCTTTTCAAATCAACTACCTGGATGAGAGAGACTACAAGCAGCTTGTTGCGAAGTTGTTCGGCAGAGTAACAACCACCACTCCGCGAGCTGTTGCGCCGACGAGTACGATCTGACCGCTCGACTCACGGAACGCTGCCTTGATCGGACCATTGATCGGGTCGCGAATCGGAACCGTTGCCACTCTCTTGTAGCAGTAGCTGTCGAAGATCTCGATCACCGGCTCAGCAGATGCCGCGAACACAAGCCGCGATGAGAGCGGGAATGAGTTCGGACCGGAGTTCATCGGGTGGAAGTCGAGACCAGCATTGCTCTGCGTAGTGCCGAGTATTCCCTGGAGACGCAGCTGGAGATTGAGCAGATACGTTGAGTCTGCACGAATTCCCGCGAGCGATCCATCGAAGTTCATTGCAACACCCTTCACCGACGCGAAGCTGTTCGCCACGAAGTCGCTGACGTCTGCAGCCTGCGAAATTCCGCGGTCGATGACCGGGAAAGGAAGTGTCCCGACTTTTCCGGAGATATCTGTTACCTGCGTAACGAAACCGCGGGTTACGTCGAAGGTCATTGCGCGAGTTCCATTCACAGGACCACCCTCGCCATACGCTGCGCGAGTGAAGTTGCCCGAGTTCCTGACGAATGTCGTGTCGCGGAACGCGAGGTCGCCCACCTTTACGGTGATTGAGTAATTGAACGTCTCGCCCGAACCAGTAACTGCAGTCTGGAGCTGCGGGACAATTATCGTCTCGTCCCCAGTCACTGCATCATAGCGCCGGATCTCGAGCGTATCGGAGCTGTTCGGATCCTGACCCATCGCCTGCTCGAAGAAGAAGTGCGACTTATGAGTCATCAGGTTCTCCCAGCGAAGCGTGCCGTTGTTCTTGACGAATGGCTCGCTCTGACCCGGGGTCGGCGTCGTTGAATACGTCAGCACGACATCGCCGCACCCAAAGCCTGTTCCAGTGCAGGTTGTTCCGATGTATTGCGGACGATCCGAGAAATCGTATGGAGTGCGCTGGGTAACCGTGAAGCCCGCACTCGATTTCTTCGACGTAACCGTGAACGCTATGATGTTCGGGAGCGGATAGCGATATACCTCGCGGCCCGATCCGGCACCGTTGAGATTTACGTAGCTGATGTCTGTTGCACCGGAGTTCGCGACGAGCAGTGTATCACCCATCGTGCCGTTATGATCGCGCGGCCATGCAGCTATACCCCACGGGCGTGAGCCAACAAGGATCGGCGACTTGAAGCTGGAATCTGAGAGGCTGAATACTTCGAGCTGATTTCGCTCGATGTTCGTGAAGTAGAGCCGATCGCTGCGCGGATGATACAGTGCATCTGCCACTGCTCCACCGTTCGGCAGCGACTTCGTCGATCCAGCGACAACAGTCACAGTATCGATGCGCTCGGCACCACCGGGCAGCTTGGCATAGGCGCGAACGCCGTTGGAGTTGCGCGCGAATGCCTGGACATACACGACCGTCGGGAATGTCGTATAGGGAAGACGGAGATCGAACGTGCGGATCTGCGAGGTGATGTTACCGCTCGACTGGAGTGAATCCCTCGCGTCGATGGTGCCACCAGGCGTGCGTCTTACTTCATATCCAAGCGTGACAATACCGGTCTGATCGCTCGCTTCCACATGAAGCGTATCGTTCACCTCGATGCGTGCCGTGTGCGAGAACGCAACGACCGGTGTCGAGTTGATTGCGGAAGGCGGCTGAACATTCAGCGTGATCACCGGTCCGACAGTGCGCTGGCCGAGCGAATCGAGAACGAACGGCGCTATCTGGAGCGGACCAACCGGCGCGTTTGCCGGGATTGCCAGCGTATCGAGGATCGCAACCGAATCAGGGAGCGGGCTCGCATACGAGCTCGAGTCACTGAACTCAAAGCTTCCAGTTGTCTTGAATCCAACCGTGCGCACCTTCACTGCTGAGCGCGCATTGATCGACATGACGATTGACTTCCCGACGACGGCAATGGTACCGGTTGCAGGACTTCCGATCCGCACTTCTGCCGGCGGAACATTGCCGACGGTCAGGTTCAGCGAATCGACTGCTGACTTGTTGCCGGCCCCGTCGATTGCAAATGACGTTGCAAGAACAGGCGTGCCCTTTGGAATACTGCGGGGCACGGAGATCGTGAACGGAATTACCGCATCCGTATTTGCGGAAGTGAATACTGTATCGAAGGTGAGCTGCAATCCACCGGTAAGACTGACCTTGACGTTCTTGATGCCGAGATTGTCCTTCACCTCGACCTGGAACGCGATGACCGTGTCGGCGCTCGTACCACCTTGCTTGAGATCGACCGTCGGTTTGGTCTTGTCCATCTGGTTTCCGCCGAGGCCCGACGAGTCGCCGCTGCAGGCTGCCGTGAGCAAACTCACGGCAACTGCGACAGCTCCTGCCCCGCGTCTGAGAAATGAATGATTCAGCATTAGCTAGTCCTAGCGGCGCGGTGCGGATGAAACCGGGGGAACCACGGCACGAGTGGTGAGCTGACGCTCGCCCTCGTCGATGATGTGCGGCGTTACGAGAATCAGAAGATCACGCTTCTGCTCGGACGTACGAGTCGTGCCGAACAGTCTTCCGATGACCGGAAGGTCGACCAGAAGCGGGATGCCCGACTTGGAGCTCGTCACCTGAGTCACGGTGAGTCCGCCGATGACTGCGGTCTCTCCATCGCCGACGAGAAGCTGGTTGTCAGCGCGCTGCTTGCCGAAGATGAATCCGACATCAGATGATGCCAGCTGCGCATCGGAGTTTTCCGCGTGCAGGTTCAACAGGATCTGACGATTGTTGGTGATGTGCGGTGTGACGCTCAGGATGATTCCAACTTCCTTGAGCTGAACCGTTGCACGGGGAACGTTGTTTCCGTTCTGGGCACCGCCCTGCTGGCCCTGCGTTCCAACATCCAGTACGCGAATCGGGATTTCCTGTCCAACGAGGATTTCCGCACGGCGATTGTCCAGCGTTACGATGCTCGGCTCCGCCTGAAGATCGGCGAGACGAACTTCCTGGAGCGCGTCGAGGAACGAGGTCAGCTGGAACTTTCCGAGCGCTGCTGAGAAGACGAGCTTCAAGGCGGGATTCACGACGCGTGCATTTGCGTTTGCGATTGCAGCCAGTGCATTTCCGCCGAGCAGAACGCGATCGCCAGCGATCGGCGATCCGCCGCCAAATGCGTCGGGCACGCCGTCGCCGTTGGTGTCAACCGGCTTTGCAGTCGTCGGATCGACTCGCTGCACGAGCTGGCTGAAGAACTGATCGTTGCCGGTACCAAGATCGTACGAGAGACCAAGCTCCTCGATGTCGGTGCGGTTTACGAAGATGATCTTCGCCTTGATCGCAACCTGCGGAGTACGGATGTCGAGGTTCTTCACATATGAGAGAAGATCCGGCATACGTGACGCGGTCTCGGTGATGAGAAGCGTGTTCGTCGCTGTGTCCGCCGCGACTGCGCCGCGCGCATAGCAGCTG
>DATEDH010000360.1:0-7360 GCA_035281765.1 Gemmatimonadaceae bacterium | reverse complement strand
TCCATCAACCGCACCATCAATTCAATCGCTGATCGCTCTGCCTCAACAGGGCGCGACGCCAGGTAGTCGAAATACCTGCTCGACCCACCGCGATGGGCAACCAGGCATGACGGATCCTCGGCGTGCACCATTAGCGACAATCCCGTCTTTGCCAGCAGCGGGAAGGCCTCTCGTAAATCCGCCTCGCTCACATTCGGAAACTCATCCACACCCGAGGGCGTCAAAAAGCACTTGAATGCCCTGACCCCGGCGCGGGCAAGCGGCTCGATCTGGTTCGCGTTTCCCGGAACGACTCCACCGATGAACTCCACATTCACGACAGACTGTGCCGCAGCGCACTCGCGTTTTATCTCGAGTGCCTCGACGGTCGTAGTTGCCGGAACAGAATTGAGCGGCATGTCGAGAATCGTCGTGATTCCGCCGGCAGCTGCAGCACGTGTTGCACTCGCGAATCCTTCCCACTCGGTGCGACCTGGCTCATTCACGTGTACGTGTGTGTCGACGACTCCCGGCATTACTACCAAGTCGCCGGCCTCGTAAATGTGCGCGTCACCCGGCACATCATCGAACGACGAAACGCGCGCGATTCTCCCGCCTGCGATATGAATTGAAGCGGCGCGCTCACCCTCGGGCGTTATCACACGCCGGCCGCGTACGACTCTCAGGCTGTGTCCGCCCAGAACCTGCGCAGAAGATTCACTGACACGCGCAGGCGATAATCCGCCGTCGATCTCACATCGTCGATCGGCTTTATCTCGCGGCTCAATATTTCTGCCGCCTCGTCAATCGATGCTCCGCCCGCGAGTGCCTGCTCCGTCATCTTCGCTCTCACAACAGTCGGTGCAACGCTGCCGAGTGCGATTTTCGGAGAAGGTCCTCGCACGGCGGCCATGACGATCTTCGAGATTGCCTGCGCTGCACGAGTGCCCACCTTGCGAAACCACTGCTTTCCTTCAACAGGTAGAATCTCGATCGCGACGATCAGCTCGTCGGGACGCATTACGGTCGCGCGATACCCTGTGTAGAACGAATTGATCGGAATCCTGCGTTCCCCATCGAGACTGCGAAGTACGACAACCGCATCTGCCGCAGACAGGACGGGTACGCCATCGGCCGCAGGCGATCCGTTCGCAATGTTGCCGCCGAGGGTCCCGCGATTCTGAATCTGCACACCGCCGACTAGCCGCGATGCCTGCACGAGCATTGGCACTCGCTCGGTAACGATGTGCGACTGGATGAGCGACGTGTAACTCGTGAGCGCACCGATGACGAGCTTGTCCTCATGCGTAGAGATCGTTCGCAGCTCGTCGAGCGCCCAGATGTCGAGATATTGCTTCGGTGTGAACGTTCCAAAGTTGAGTGCGACATATACGTCGGTCGCGCCCGCAATCGGCGTCCGGTTTTCATCGCGAAGAATCGTCAAGGCCTCATCGACTGACGATGCAACCCGCATGTCTAGTTCCGTAAGCGCGGTCCTCACCCTCCGTGTCTCCCCTCTGCGTCCTCTGCGGGGGCGTAGTGCCTCTGTGCCCTCTCCTTCAGGACAGCACGATAGATCGCCGAATACCCGGTACAGCGGCAGAGATTTCCCGCGAGCGCCGTCTTCACATCATCGAGTGTCGGATCATCCGGCAGAGTGAGCGCGGCCATGATCATTCCGGGAGTGCAAATGCCGCACTGGGCGCCGACTTCGTTCATGAAGAGCTGCTGCAGCGGATGATTTCCACCAAGGCCTTCGATTGTCACAACTTCAGCGCCCTGCACCTGGGACACAGGGATCAGGCATGAGCACACCGGCTCGCCATCTATTAACACCGTGCATGCACCACACTCACCTTCGCCACATCCTTCCTTTGTGCCGGTTAGAGCCAGCTCCTCACGCAGAACGTCGAGCAGCCGCGACATCGGATGCGACTGCACCTCGACATCGTTTCCATTGAGATTGAATTGCATCAGATCGCAGGTGTAGTCGACAACAGCTCAGGCGTTGCGGGAATCTCGCGAAGATCGAGACCGAATCCGCGCAGCGCGTTCACAACTGCCGGAGCAGGTCCATCCATCGGAAGCTCACCGAGCCCCTTCGCGCCGAACGGTCCGCCCGGATAAGGATTCTCCATCATCACGACGTCCACCTCGGGCATGTCGAGCGTTGTCGGAATCACGTAGTTGGTGAGCTGGCCGTTGGCCATCGCACCGTTTCTCATCACAACCCGCTCGAGCAGCGCGTATCCCAGTCCCTGCGCCGTTCCACCTTCGATTTGTCCTTTTGCGAGAGCAGGATGAATGGGGCGCCCGAATTCCTGAACAGCGGTGATCTTGATCGGCCGCACTTCGTACGTGTCTCGATCCAGCTCGAGCTCGACGACATCGCAGCCCCACCCATAAGTCGCGTATGCATCGCCGAGATAAGTGTTGTCGTCCCACTGAATCCAGTCGGGCGGCTCGTACATGCGCTCCACGGACATGGGACCGTTCTTACTATAGTATTCCGCCGGCGACATCCCCCCGAGCTTGTCCTTCAGCTCGGCCGCACATTCCTCGAGAATCTTCCCGACCACCATACAGGTGCGCGACGCGACCGTCGGGCCGCTGTCTGCAACGCGTGACGTGTCGGGCTGCGCAACCTCGACGGTCTCGTATGGTATGCCGAGCGCGTCTGTCACAATCTGCGCATGCATGGTGCGCGTTCCCTGGCCGATCTCTGTACTTCCCACCGCGATGCGGACTCCAGCCGGAGTGAGCTCGAGACGCGCCCGCGATTTCAGGTTGCGCTCACCTGCTCCAGTGAATCCCGCACCGTGATAAAAGAGCGAAAGTCCAATCGACTTGTTGGTGCCCTTCCATTCCTTCCGCTTCTTGTCGAAGTCCGTGCGCTTTACGGCCTCTTCGAGCACCATGTGCGCGCTCGTATCATCACGAAGCGTTTGACCGGTCGCAGTCCGGTCGCCGGGCTTGAGTGCGTTGATCCGCCTGAGCTCCACGGGATCCATGCCCAGCGTCTCAGCGATACGATCCATGTGCACCTCGACGGCGAACTCAGTCTGCGGCGCTCCGAATCCTCTGAACGCTCCATTCGGCGGCGTATTGGTGAACACTGCGCGGCCCTGAATGCGAACGTTGTCGCAGTTATACGGACCTGCTGCATGAATACATCCGCGCGACAGCACTGTCGGACTCAGCGTGACGTACGCTCCGCCGTCGAGAATCACGTCGATATCCATCGCGACAAGCCGACCTTCCTTCGTAACTCCCGTTCGATGGCGAACAATCGAAGGATGACGCTTGGTCGTCGCGATCATGTCCTCTTCGCGATCGTAGATGATCTTCACCGGCCGGCCTGACTTGATCGCGAGAAGAACAGCGTGGCCCGCAATCATCGACGGATATTCTTCCTTTCCGCCGAACCCGCCACCAGTCTCCGTCTGGATCACTCGCACATTCGGATGCGCTGAGCCGAGCAGGCAGCGGAGCGCCTTGATGACATAGAACGGGCACTGCACCGAGCCGTATATCGCCACACCGCCCTCGTCCTCGGGCACAGCGACTACACCATTTGGCTCGATGTACACATGCTCCTGATGACCGGTCCTGTACACGCCTTCGACAATCACATCGGCTGAGCTGAGTGCTGACGCGACGTCGCCCTTCACGATGTCGATGTCCTTGAACGACACTGTCGATTTCTCGGGATCGAACAGCGGCTCCGCTTCGTCATACTCGATAATTACTTTGGCCGCGAGCAGCGTCTCCCTGTCTTCATGCGCAAGAAGAAGAATCGGCTCCGCCATGTGGCGGACTTCGTTCTCGACGAGGAAGGGCTGATCCTGCGACATGAGGTCGACTGCGTTCTTTGCCGGCACATCGCGATAATCCACGATGGTAAAGCCGGTGGTATCGAAGTCGAGCTTTATCGACCTGATGCGGCCGCAAGGGACTGTCGAGCGGATAGTCCGGCCATGAAGCATGCCCGGAAACACGAGATCATCAGCGTATCGCGCCGCGCCTGTGGCCTTCCCGATACCATCCTTGCGCGGCACACTCGAGCCAACTGCTTTCATTGGGTGAAGATGCTGTTGGTGATAGGCGCAGGCAAGTTGCAGATTCCATGTAATGGCCACACTTCGCGCAATTGTCGACGCGCTCGAGAGCGCTGCCGAACACGGCGAATCCGTTGTCCTCGCAACGGTAGTGCGAATAACCGGTTCGAGCTACGGCGGAGTCGGCACCCGCATGGTCATTCGAGTCGATGGATCCACGATCGGCATTGTCAGCGGCGGATGTCTGGAGACGGATCTCGCAGAACATGCGAGGATGGTTCACGAGTCGAGTCAGGCGAAGCTTGTCACCTACGACACCCGCGCCGACGATGACGCCGCGTGGGGCCTCGGCCTCGGCTGCAATGGACTCATCGATGTTTTTCTCGAGCCCCTCGATGGTTCGAGTGCGGGCCGCTTCGCCGGGATGCTGCGAAAGGCAAACGACTCCCCGGTGACGAGCGTTCTCGCAACAGTGATCTCGAGCGACACGAGCTCCATGGTCGGAGTGCACGCTCTTGTCACAGGCGATGACACGACGACGATTGGCGATTGGGGATCATCGAAGATTCTCGAGCACGTAAGAGCGACTGCACCGTCGGCGATGAAGGAGAGAAGACGCGGCGTTGTAGCTGAATTCGACGGCGTCACGGTTGCCTTCGAGGCGATCACGCCTGCGATCAGGCTTGTTATCTGCGGGAGCGGCCCTGACGTCGTGCCGCTCGTCCGATTCGCGGGAGAGCTCGGATGGAACGTGACTGTAATCGATCACAGGCCTGTAACTGATGATCACGCGAGCCGGTTTCCTCTGGCGCGCGTGATAGAATGCCTGGATGCATCAGACGTTGTGAAAGGCGCGAGCGTCAATGCGCAGACGGCAGCGGTAGTGATGTCGCATCATTATGCGCGCGACCTCGAATACGTTCGCGCACTTCTCGGATCTGATGCGCGCTACATCGGTGTGCTCGGGCCGAGAGCGAGATCGGAGAGAATGCTCGCTGACATGAGCGCCACAGGAGACAACATCGAGAGAGGTGAAAGGCTGCATTCACCAATCGGGCTGAACATCGGCGGAGATGGTCCCGACGGGATTGCGCTTTCGATCGTCGCAGAAGTGTCGGCAGTGATGACGGGCTCAGAGGTCAAGCATCTTCGCGACCACTCGGGTGCTCTCCACCCTGTGTCATACACGGGCTGATCACATGGAAGATTTCACTACAACGGTCGCGCTCGTTGGGATCGTCATCCTGGTGGCTTCGCTGCTCTCGGGGGCTATCGAGCGAACAGGGTTTCCCATCGTTGCAGCCTTTCTTGCACTTGGCGCGATACTGGGCCCCCATGGGTTAGGCATTGTCGACATCGGGTTCGAATCTCCTGCGCTGCATGTCATCGCGATGCTCGCGCTTGCACTCGTACTGTTCAGCGATGCTGTAACGATCGACGTGACGCAGGTGAAAACACGAAAGCCGCTATTATGGCGGCTGCTCGGTCCCGGCACTCTGTTTCCCGCGGCAATCCTTGCCATCGCCGCGCGTTTCATGCTCGGAATGTCCTGGCCGCTGTCAG
The DNA here is from genome assembly GCA_035281765.1 of Gemmatimonadaceae bacterium. Taxonomy (GTDB): domain Bacteria; phylum Gemmatimonadota; class Gemmatimonadetes; order Gemmatimonadales; family Gemmatimonadaceae; genus UBA4720. The sequence continues at coordinate 1,760 of DATEDH010000360.1, read as the reverse complement.
CGATACTTGGCGCAGCGCTCGCTTCGACAGATCCCGTGCTGCTGCGCAGCGTGCTGCGGTTCCCGCGCTTTCCGCTCGTTCCCAGAATCGCGCTGCGAATTGAAACCGGAATGAACGATGTGGTCCTTCTTCCCATCGTTGTCATCTCGGTTCTTCTCCTGCAGACATCGAGTGCCGGTGAAGGTGTCGCATCGGAGGCTCTTTCGCGCAGTCTAGTCGGACTCTTTCTCCTTGGACCGGCACTCGGTGCTTTCATCGGATGGGTCGGGATCCTCCTGCTCGAGCAGGTCCGCTCGCGCGTGGGAGTTCGAAGGGATTACGAATCACTCTACGCCATCGGACTCGCACTAACCGCATTTGCAATCGACGAAAGCATTGGCGGAAGCGGTTTCGTCGCTGCGTTCGCTGCGGGGTTCATGGTGAGCTCTCAGGATGTCGAGCTGTGTGACTGCTTCCTCGAGTACGGCGAAGCAACATCCGAAATGCTTCTCCTGCTCACGTTCGTCGCGCTCGGCACATCGCTCATCTGGACAAGTTTTGGCGAGCTCTCGGCAACAACGATTGCGTTTGCCGCGCTTGCCCTGATAGTTCGCACACTGGTCCTGTATCCGGTTCTGACTCGTGCACACGTAACCGGCAGCGACAGGAAATTGATTGCGCTGCTTGGCCCGCGCGGGCTCAGCTCTCTCCTGCTCGTGCTGCTTCCTGTTTTCGCGGGTGTTCCGGGCTCCGAGCGATTGTTTTCCATCGCGTGCATTGTGGTACTGGCGTCGATGGTGCTTCACGGAACCGGAATCGCAGTTTACCTGCGTCGCAACAAAGTAGAGGAAGTTGCGCAGGTGGTTACAGGTCCAACAGCGCCAGCTTCGCGCCGTACGCTTCCGATAGCTGAACCACAGCTGGAGAGTGAGGTCTCCGATCGCATCACGATCGATGAAGTTCGCGAGCTGCAGCGATTGGGAGAGGACGTGATTTTCATCGATGCGCGCGCAGACCGGAATCGCAGAAATTCGGACACGCAGATCGCGGGCTCGATTCGCGTTCACCCTCATGACCCGGTGCCCGACGCCACTGCGCTTCGCCTGTCGCAAAGGGCAACGCTGGTGGTCTACTGTGCTTGAATTGACGAAGTGACCAGCGCCCGTGCGGCGCTCCAGCTGAGAAAGGCAGGATGGACCAAAGCCCGTGCGCTCGTAGGAGGATGGCGGGCATGGGAAGATGCCGGGTTGCCTGTCGAAGAAAAGTCAGGCGACTGAGCTCATGCCATGACGAAAGCCCCAGCCAACGTCGTGTGCGTAGTGCTCGCCGCTGGAGGATCGAGCCGCTTCGGCTCAGCAAAGCAGCTTCAGCGTTACGACGGTGAGATTCTCGTGCGACGCGCGGTGAAGGCTGCGAATGAATCCGGCGCGGCGCACGTGATTCTCGTGACTGGCGCCAATGCTGAGGCGGTCGAGAAAGCGGTCGATGATTTTGCCTCGCTGAGAATTGTGCGCAATGATGCGTGGATCAAGGGGCTTTCGTGTTCTATCGCTGCGGGAATCCGTGCAATCGACGACGCAGACACGATTGATGGAGTGCTCATAACACTGGGAGATCAGCCGCTTGTCGACGGATCGTGTCTCGGCCGTCTTATGTCAGCTTTCGATGAGAAGCACCGGATTGTCGCAGCATCGTACAACGATATTGCAGGAGCGCCCGTTCTGTTCGGCCGCGAGCATCTCGATTTTCTCAAACAGATCTCCGGAGACAAGGGTGCGCGT
>DATEDH010000359.1:0-9266 GCA_035281765.1 Gemmatimonadaceae bacterium | reverse complement strand
AACCGGATATGTGCGGAACTTGCGCCACTCGACAGATGCGATCGCACCGATCGTGGTCGTTCGCAGATATGCGTTGTACTCCGACGCACGCTCACTGAAAAGCGTGAGAGAAGGAAAGAAATTCGAGCGCGAATATACCGGCTGCCTGAGTGTCGCTCCGACGTAATAGTTCAGCTTCCTGCTGAACGGGTCACGCGTTGCCTGTGGGCAGAGATTGTCGAGTCCCGACAGTGGATCACCGCGACCGATCTTCGAGAGTCGCGTGGTGAGGTCGAGACGTCGCGCACGCCGCAGAAAATTGTAATTGGAAAGCTCGCCTGTGACACGGAAGCAGTCGAGCGTTCCGTATCCCGCTCCAAGCCGCGCCGAGTGAGTGGTGTTCTCCGCGAGGAGTGCGCGGATATCGACGATTGAATCCGTAGGCGAGGTTGCAGTGTCGGGAATTATCGAGACGTGCTGATATGCTTCGGTGCGATAGAGATTTCGCTGCGCATCGAGCAGGTCATCCTCCCGGTACACGCGCCCGCCATTTATGCCGATGATGCGCTTAACAATTTTGTCGGGAACCTGCTGCTTTCCCTCATTGAACGGAACTACGTCGACAGTGACTTCACCAATGCGCGTGAACGGGCCTGTTTCAACTTCGATTGTGTCATGCGCGATTCTCAGGCTGTCGTCGATATCGAAGGTGTTGGTCACTTCGGCGCGAGGATATCCGCTGTTTCGCAGTCGCCGCGCAATCGAGTCTCGCGCAGCTTCGAGGTTCACGCGATCGAATCTCTGGCCTGCGCGAATCGGAAGCGAGCGCGTTATGCTTGCTCGATTAGCAACCGAATCGAGTCCTTCTATGACGAGTGATTGAAGCCGGGTAGGCAGTCCCTCGCGTATCTGAAAATTGACCTCCACTCCTCTCCCGCTCGCGCGCACGACAGTATCCACTGTTGCATCTGGATACCCTCGCCGGCGGTAAAAGATTACGAGGCGTGCGCGATCCTTTGGCAGCTCGTTGCGGTCGAGGCAGCGCCGCGGCGTGAACGGGAGGCGGAGAACCCTTCGCGAAAACGGGGATGCAGTCGTGACGATGATCTTAGAAAGATCAGCGTCAGTGAATGCGGTGTTCCCGCTGAACGAAAGCTTTCTCACCTCGAGATCGCCTGCATCGCAATTCACTTCCTGCGCGGATGCAGCTGCTGCGATGATGATCGTGCAGAGAGCGGTGCCGGTTAATTGCAGGGCACGCGCAAACCAGCGGTGCATCAGCCTTCGCGTTTGCGATCCCATGGTCCCGCTGGCCCACTCGTCTTGTCTGGAAGCGGCGGCTCGCGGACCACTGCTGGCGAGGGAACCAGTGGCGTACGCTGGATTAAGAGTTGCACGAGGTAAAGAGCGCCCAGGCCGGCAGCAATACCAACACCGATGGCGGGCAGGAGATCAGTGGCTCCGAGATGGCGCCTATAATAGTAGTCTTCGCTCATTGTTTGACGCCTTCTGGAGGGCCCGATAAGTTCTCGCGTCCCGCCCCACAATGTCAACGGTAACGTCATGCGCATTTCGCGGATTGTCGTCGTAACTCTTTTGGCCGCAATGGCCTGCAAAGGCGGTGAGTCATCGCCCTCACGCCATACCCTCATCGATTCTCGGGATACCTACGATCCGAGATCTCTCGACCCGGCACTCTCGACCGACGTCCCGACGGGACGCGCGGTCGGATATGTGTTCGATGGACTCGTGAGGTTTACCCCCGACGCCCTGGTCGTACCCGGCCTCGCGCGCGCCTGGGAGGTTTCCCCTGATGGCAGGACCTACACCTTTCACCTCAGAACCGGCGTAAAGTTCCACGACGGACGTCCCTTCACTGCGCGGAATGTGGTGAACTCGTTCAGGCGAGTGCTCGACCCCAAATCAAAGGGCGGCAGAGGGTGGCCGTTGTACCCGATCGAAGGCGCGAAGGAATACGCCGACGGCAAGGGCAACCTGACCGGTCTCGCCGCTCCCGACGACAGCACGGTCACGATCCGCCTGGCCGAGCCGTTCGCAATTTTCCCCAAGCTGCTTGCGATGCCCGTCGCCGCCATCGTGCCTGATTCAGTGGGCTCAGACTTCGGCGAGCACCCGATTGGCACCGGCCCGTGGAAATTCGTCGAATGGAAGCATGACGACTATCTCAAGTTCGCGGCGAATACCGAGTATTTCGACGGACGTCCCAAGGCAGACTCGCTTATGGCCCGCATCATTCCCGAGCCGAGCACCGCGGTTGCGGAATTCGAGAGCGGCAACGTCGACGTTCTTTACGTTCCCGAAGGCGAGACCAGAAACTGGGAGCAGACTGACGAGAAAAAGGCGATGCTGATGTCGGCACCCGCGCTGCGCGTATTCTACATCGCGATCAATACCACGAGGGGCCCGCTCGCTGATGCACGCGTGAGGCAGGCACTGAATTACGCGGTCGATGCGAAAGGAATTCTCGAGTCGATCGTGAGTGGCCGCGGCAATCTTGCGGCGGGCGTGATCCCGCCTGCCCTTCCCGGTGGGGACTCCCTGCGAAAGGGTTATGGCCACGATGTCGCAAAGGCAAAGCAGCTTCTCGCTGCCGCCGGATATTCGAATGGTATCGATGTGGAGCTGTGGTCATCACAGACTCCGCCGTTTCCGCGGATCGCGCAGACCGTGCAGGCTTATTTGAAGGAAGCCAACGTTCGCGTGACGCTCGTGCAGCGCGATGCATCGTCGATGCGTGAGGCAGCGCGCGCCGGGAAAGCCGATATGGCGTTAAAAGACTGGTTCGCGGATTATCCTGATGCCGAGAATTTCCTGTATCCCCTTCTGCATACGGCGAACAAGGGAGTTGGCGGCAACGTTTCGTTCTATTCGAACCCGCAATTCGACAAGCTCGTGAACGAGGCGCGACGCGAGCAGGATGAAGCAAAGCGAAACGTCCTGTACAAGCAGGCGGACGAGCTCGAATACCAGGACGCTCCCATGATCTATCTCTTCTTTTATAAGGAGCTCTACGCGGTGCAGCCGTGGATTCAGAACTTCAGGGTGCCGACGATCTTCACGGGTCAGCGGTGGACCGATGTCGGAATTCAGTTTCAGCGTTAAGTGATCGCGTTCATCATTCGCCGCCTGATGCTTTCCATCCCGACGTTGATCGGGGTGATGGTCGTGGTATTTCTATTGTTGTATGTCGCTCCAGGCGACCCGGTTCAGGATATGGTCGGTGAGCGCGCCGATGCAGAAACCATAGCGCGTCTCAGAAAGGAACTTCACCTCGATGAACCACTCCCGAAGCAGTTTGTCTTATACGCCGGCGGCGTTCTGCGCGGCGACCTCGGCAACTCGTACATCACGCAGCGCCCGATCATTCGCGACATCAAGGAGAGATTCCCCAAGACTCTGCTGCTTGCAGGATCAGCGATGTTTCTCGCTTCGGTTCTTGGAATCACGATCGGAGTTTTGTCGGCGAGGAATCCGGGAGGATGGTTCGACCGATTGGGGCTTGGTCTCGCGTATCTCGGAATCTCGTTCCCGGTTTACTGGGTTGGATTGATTCTGATCTTGATATTCGCGGTGACTTTGAGATGGCTTCCGCCATCGGGGTATGGTGGGATCAAGTATCTGATCCTCCCCGCCCTCGCACTCGGATCGCGGTCGATTGCATTCCTCGCGCGCGTAACTCGATCGTCGATGCTGGAAGTTCTGGGCGGCGATTTCGTTCGAACCGCACGAGCGAAGGGATTGCGTGAACGTGTGGTAATTGCGCGTCATGCTCTTCGCAACGCGATGATCCCGATTATCACAGTGCTCGGCCTGGACTTCGGCTATTACCTCACCGGATCGATTCTTACGGAGACGATTTTTTCGTGGCCGGGAATCGGGCGTTATGTGGTGAACGCAATTGCGCGGCGTGATTTGCCGGCGATCAATGGGACCGTGTTGTTCTTATCGATTGTATTTGTTCTGGTCAATCTGATTACCGATCTTGCATACGCTAAAGCCGATCCACGAGTCGCGTATTCGTAAACGGCGGACGCCTCTCGGCGGCTTGTAGCTTGTAGCCAGCTCTAGCTCCTAGCCTATTAGCATGCTAAAACAGAACTGCGCCCTTAGCTCATCAGCTAGCGGCGCAGTTCTGTTTTAGCATGCTATTTAGCTAAGAGCTAAAGCTGGCTACAGGCTACTAGCGCGCGTGAGCGCTGCGTAGTTAGTCATCCTTCTGCCCAAATACAGCCAAGTTAGATGAGTGCCCTGGATTCACTTTCTTATCCGGATAAATCCAGTGGAATGCCTGATTTACCGCAGTGCACGCCTCGGCGAATCCCGTCGCGATAAGCTTGAGCTTTCCGGGATATGAAGTGATATCGCCCGCCGCATAAATTCCGGCACGACCCGTCTCCATCATCGAATTCACGATGATGTCGTTCTTGTCGAAATTCAGTCCCCACTGAGCGAGGGGACCGATGTCGGAGATAAATCCCAGCATCGGAAGAACCACGTCGGCATCGAGATTCTTTGTCTCCTTCGTTTTCACATCGCGCACGATGATGCCGGAAAGTTTTTCTCCATCGGCAAGCACATCCTGAAGCTCATGAAACGGAAGAAGAACCGTCTTACCTGCTGCAACCGCAGTTTGAACTTCAGCCACCGTCGCGCCGTGCGCGCGATACTTGTCGGATCGGTGAACGAGAGTCACTGACGCAGCACGATCGCGCAGCTGATGACACCAGTCGAATGCTGAATCACCGCCGCCGATAATTACGATTCGCTGACCGCGATACTGCTCGGGATCGACGACGTTGTCATAAATCCCGCGACCATACCACGCCTCTGCACACTGCTGAGGCAGCCGCCTTGGCGAAAATGCACCGATGCCGGCCGCGATAATTACCGATCTCGTTGGAAAGCGATCGGTCTCCGTGACGAGCACGAAATGTCCATCCTCCTCTTCGAGCCCGATGACATGCTGGCCGAGGTAGGAGGGGAAATTGAATTGAGCGGCCTGGGCGACTAGATCGTTTACCAGATCCTTAGCGAGAATCTTCGGAAAGCCGGCAACATCGAAGATGTATTTCTCAGGATAAAGAGCGGTGAGCTGGCCGCCGAGCTGCGGCAGCGTATCGACGATTTGCGCAGTGGCACCGCGCATTCCTGCATAAAAAGAGGCGAAAATGCCTGTCGGCCCGCCTCCGATTATGGTGATGTCCTTTATCTCGTGCATTCCGGTCAATATAGCCAGATTTGGAACCATGAAGATTTACACGAAGACAGGCGACGCCGGACAGACTGGACTTTTTGGCGGCGGCCGCGTCTCCAAGGACGACCCGCGGGTCGAGGCCTATGGGGATGTCGATGAGCTGAACGCGCAGCTGGGATTCGTTCGCGCTGTGGAGATCATGCCGAGGATCGACGAGGTACTGGTTCCGATTCAGCGCGACTTGTTTTCCATCGGCGCGCTGCTTGCCACACCCGACCTCGCCAAGATGCACGATCATCTGGCGAAAGCGCAGATCGACGACAAGCGAATCATTGGACTGGAGCAGGAAATCGATGCGTGCGACCGCGAGCTCGAGCCACTCAAGAGCTTCATCGTTCCCGGCGGCACGCCCAAGGCTGCATCGCTGCATGTGGCGCGAACGGTCTGCCGAAGGGCGGAGCGACGCGTCATCAGTCTACAGAAGGAGGTCGAGATTCCCGGAATTGTAGTTGTCTATCTCAATCGGCTGTCGGACTTGCTGTTCACTCTCGCTCGCGTTGCGAATCATCGTGCTGGAGCGGGAGAGGTCACGTGGTAAGCGATGCCTGAGCTCGGCTACCCAATCGAAGTCAAACCGGGCTCACTCAAGGACCTCGGCGATTTTGCGCGCGGTGTTGCCCCGACTCATCGATACGCAATCATCACTGACACCAACGTTGGGCCATTATATGGTAGCGCAGCCGGCGAATCGCTCGGCATCGATACCAACGATTGTCTCGTCATCCCCGCCGGTGAAAACAGCAAGACGCGCGGAACCTGGGGATGGATTACCGATCAGTTAATCGATCGAGGCTTTGGGCGCGATTCCGCCATAGTTGCCCTCGGCGGTGGGGTAATCGGTGATCTCGCCGGATTTGTCGCGGCAACTTATATGAGAGGCGTCCCTGTCGTTCATGTGCCGACCACTTTACTCGCAATGATCGACGCGTCGATCGGCGGAAAAACCGGGGTCGATACTCAGGCGGGAAAGAATCTGGTGGGATCGTTTCATCCCCCGGCTGGAGTTCTTGCCGACCCGCAACTCCTTTCAACACTTCCACTTAGGGAATTGAGAACGGGATTTGCCGAGGCGCTCAAGCATGGCGCGATCGCGGATCGGCGTTACTTTGATTCCGTTGTCAGCGCCATACCGCGGGTTCTCTTCGGACCCGGGGAGGCAGGTGACTCACTGACCGGCGTCATCGTCGGAAGTATAGAGATCAAATCGGGGATTGTTGCCCGGGATGTGCACGAAGGTGGCGTTCGCAAGATTCTTAACTTCGGACACACCATCGGGCATGCGATCGAAATGCTCAGTGAGTATTCGCTGGCGCATGGTGAAGCGGTTGCGATCGGGATGACGCTCGAGTCAACAGTTGCAGAGCGTTGCGGGATCGCGGAAAAAGGCACTGCTGACGAAGTCAGGAGTGCCCTGGTTGCAGCCGGTCTCCCGGTGGAAATGCCGGAGGACATGGATGCGGACCGGATTCTGGAAGTGATGCGGTCTGACAAGAAAGCGCGGGCGGGGGAGATTCAGTATGCTCTTCCCTCCCGTATCGGTGAAATGGCAGGTGCCGATTCTGGTTGGACTGTATCTGTGGCTGAGTCTATCGTGCGGGAGGTGCTGACATGAAACGTGGCGATTGGTTGCGCTTGAGCGTCGCTGCATTGATTGCCATCATTTTCATCGGGACGGGCGCGGCAAAGCTTCCCGTGGGAAAGGCCGCCTATGTTCACGCTCCCGTTCTCGTTTACGCGGAGCCGCTGCTCGATCCTCTCGTAGTCACAGCGAAAAAAATCGCGACGAGCAAGGGCGAGTTCCGCCGTGCGACCGCTGGTGAAGCGATCCGCATGCGCGCCAACGGAATCATCCCCGATCCGCGCAAGTTTGCGCGTGCTCAGCCGGGAGAAGAGATCCCGGTTTCGATTACCCAGTATTGCCTGAAAGGAACGACCCGAAGAGGTCGTTTTGTACGTCCGGGGATCGTTGCGGCCGATCCGAGAATTTTTCCGCTCGCGCGCTATGTCGAAGTTTTCATGGGCAGGAAATATCTGGGCCGGTTCCTGGTGGACGACACGGGGGGCAACGTGATTGGCGCGACGCTCGACATCTGGACGCCATCATGCAAGCAGGCCGCTCGCTTTGGCCGTCACAGTGGGAAAGCGGTTCTGGTTGCCAAGGAAGAGGAGCATCTCCTCCCGTCCAATCTCGTCGAGCTCGATGTGATTCCGAATCTCACGGCGATCGGTGAGCTGGTGGAAGGCCTGGCGAAACGGGACTAGGCGGGACGGGACACGCGTCACGAGACACAAGTCCTTGGCCTTTCTCTTGCCTTAACGCTGCATCGAACCAGCACCGGAGACAAAAACAATGTCGTCATTCGGTACTTACCTGATCGGCTTCATCGTTCTGATAGTCGGTCTCGCGATTGCGGCTTATCTCCTTGGCGTTCCCACAACGTGGATCGCGGTCGGGGTAATCGTGTTGATCGGAATCGGAATTTTGACCGGAACCAGCCGAACGAAGACCAAAGATCCGCCATCTACTATGTAGATAGCGCGGTTATATCACAATTCTGCGTGGCATGAAACGTGGCTGTTGACTGTTAAAAGCCCCGTAGCTACTGTGCGCCCGATACAGTTGATGCGAGCCATAAAGCGCTTGCGCTAACAACCCAACCGGGGCGTGAATGCAGACTTCGACCGAGAGCAGGTCTAAAGGCTTTTTCCGTTCGTCCCCTTCCACCGCATTCGACCAGTACCTCCAGGACATCCAGAAACTCCCGCTGATCACCGACGCTGAAGAAGAGCGCCGGCTTGCACGACGTGCACAGGCAGGAGACGAAAAAGCGGCAGAAAGGCTGGTCACGGCGAATCTTCGATTCGTCATTTCCTACGTAAAGAAGTACCAGGGCCACGGGCTGGATCTCTCCGAGCTCGTCGCCATCGGAAACGAAGGACTTCTCAAGGCAGTGCGGAAGTTCGATCCGGAGCAGGGCGTCAAGTTCATCTCGTATGCAGTCTGGTGGGTCCGCCAGGCAGTCCTCAAAGCCCTCGCAGAACAGACCCGCTCAGTAAGAATCCCTCTCAATCAGAACTCGCAGTTAATCAAGCTCGCCCGCGCACAGACAGTTCTCTCCCAGGTCCTCAAGCGCGATCCCACAGACAACGAAATCGGAAGACTTCTCGAGGAAACCCCCGAGGCGGTACGCTCAGCGAAGCAGATGAGCGCCACCGAGATTTCGCTCGACGCACCAGTCGACCGCAGCGATCGCGAAGCCTGCACACTGGGCGAGCGCTTTGCCGGCGTCGATGGAGCGGAGATCGAGGAGGTCACCGACTTCCACCTGATGAAGGAATTCATCGACAAGGTCTTCAGAAAGTACCTTACACCTCGCGAGAGAAAGATCCTCCACCTGTACTACGGTCTCGAGCAGGGCTCGGACGCAATGACCCTCGAGAAGATCGGCGCGCTGATGGGAGTCACGCGCGAGCGCATCCGCCAGATTCGCGAGCGCGCATTCGAAAAGCTGCGCGAGTCGCCGGACGGAGCCGCACTTTCAGGATTCTGGAAGACGGCAGACTGATCGAACTCCAGAAATGACGAACGCGTCGCGTATCCCGGCGTTCGTCAATCCGGAATCGGGGACAGCAGAAGGGGCCCGTGATGCTCTAGAGCGCACGGGCCTTTTCGATATCATCGAAACCCAACCGGGTGAGCTCCGGGAGAGCATCCAGCGCGCCGTAGACGGTGGAGCTCCGCGCATCCTCATTGCCGGCGGCGATGGAACGATTCGCACTGCGGTCGAAGTAATCGCAGATACCTCCACAGAGCTCGCCGTTCTGCCTTCGGGTACGCTGAATCATTTCGCCAAGGATCACCGCCTTCCGATCGACCTCGACGAGGCGGCGCAGGTTGCCGCCGGACCATTCGTAATCACCACTGACGTCGGCAGCGTCGGCGAAAACCGCTTTCACGGCACGAGCTCCATCGGCGCATATGTGGTCTTCATGCGCACCCGGGAGAAGATCG
>DATEDH010000358.1:0-2428 GCA_035281765.1 Gemmatimonadaceae bacterium | reverse complement strand
AGGTCTTCGAACATAGCCTTTAAACTTATGCGCCGTTAAGTTCTCAAACAACTTAGAGTTACGACGCAACGAGGAATCGCACTGAATGCCGCCCGCCCAGCGCAAAGACGACATCCTGCAGGCTGACATACCCGCGACGCTGCCCTTAATGGCGCTGCGCTCGACAATCGTTTACCCACTTGGCACCATCGCTGTCCAGATGGGCGCGCCGGAAAACCTGGCTCTGCTGAAAGCCAACGAGCAATCCGGCCTCATAGTTGGGCTCGTGGTAGCAAGCGGGGACCACGATGATGTACTCGACCCCGAGCGCTTCGTTGGTCGGGTGGGAGTGGCAGCGCGAGTGCACGAACGGATCAATCTGCCTGGCGAAACGGTGCAGATCACCTTGCAGGGTTTGCGTCGAATTGTGGTGGAAGGCGTGGTTCAGACGGATCCGTTTCCGGTCGTTCGTATTAAACCGGCGAAGGAGATTCCACCCGATCCGAACGAGGTCGATGATCTCATCTCGCGCATCGTCACCGGCGCGGAGACTCTCGCCGAGCTGATCGAGCGCATCCCGGATGAAGTGCCGGCGATCCTCAAGATGAACATCTCGGACCCCGGCCGGTTTGCTGATCTCGCCGCCACCAACCTGAACTTCAAGGTCTCCGACAAAGACGAGATTCTGCAGCGGCTCAATATCGGGCAGCGCCTGAAATTCCTGCTCGGCAGAGTCGAACGCGAGGTCGGTCGTGCCCGTGTCGCCGAAGATGTGAAACGCCAGACCGAGATCAAGATCGAACAGCACCAGCGCGAGTTCTATCTCCGCCAACAGCTGCGCGCAATTCAGTCCGAGCTGGGCGAAGGCGATCCGGGCGAGAAGGAGGCGATCGAGACACTGAAGAAGCTCGAGGAAGCGAATCTTCCCGAGAAAGCGGCGCAGGAAGGCCGTCGCGAAATCGAGCGCATGCGCAACCTTTCGCCCGCTTCGAGCGAGTATCAGGTCATTCGCACGTATCTCGACTGGATGCTGGCGCTGCCATGGAACAAGAAGTCAGCTGCCGAGGAAGTGATCGAGCTCAAGAAAGTCGAAGAGTCACTTGATAGCAGGCATTACGGGCTCAAGGAAGCAAAAGAGAGAATCGTAGAGTATCTCGCGGTGAGAAAGTTGCGCGGCGGCGATCCCCACGGTCCGATTCTCTGCTTCGTCGGACCGCCGGGAACAGGCAAGACCTCACTCGGCGAAGCAATCGCCAGCTCGATCTCCCGCGCGTTTTATCGCATCTCGGTTGGCGGCGTCCGCGACGAGGCGGAAATCCGCGGTCACCGTCGGACCTACGTCGGAGCAATGCCGGGGTTGATCCTGCAGTCACTCAGACGCGTGCAGGTCCGCGACGCAGTGCTAATGATCGACGAGATCGACAAGATGACGGCAGGTGGACCATCGGGCGATCCAACCGCAGCGATGCTCGAGGTGCTCGACCCGTCACAGAACTCGAACTTCGTCGACCACTATCTCAATCTGCCGTTCGATCTTTCCAGCATTCTCTTCATCTGCACAGCCAACAATCTTTACGACATTCCAGCGCCGCTGCGCGACCGCATGGAAGTGATTCGCGTGCTCGGTTACACCGTCGAAGAGAAAGTCGAGATCGCGTGGCGCTACATGCTGCCGCGCCTCCTCGAGGAGCACGGCATCACCGACAAGGACATCCAGTTCACCGACGAAGTTCTGGGCTTCATCTCGAATCGCTATTCTCGCGAGGCTGGACTACGCAATTTCGAGCGCAACATCGCGGCGCTGATGCGCAAGCGCGCTCGCAAGAAAGCGGAGGGTGAAGAGGGAGCGTGGATCGTCGATAACAACATGGTGATCGACATCCTCGGTAATCCGACGTACACACTCGAGGACGCCGAGCAGGAGCCGGAAGTTGGCGCCGTCACCGGTATGGCGTGGACGGCTACCGGCGGCGATCTGATGGTGATCGAAGCGCTGAGAATGCCGGGTTCAGGAAGGTTGACTGTTACCGGTCAGCTCGGCGATGTGATGCGTGAGTCAGTCGATGCAGCGTACTCCTACGTTCGCTCTCGCGCGCACACGCTCGGCATCGATGAGCTGGAGTTCAAGGAAGTCGACCTGCACGTCCACTTCCCTGCTGGAGCGATTCCCAAAGACGGGCCGAGTGCCGGCGCTGCCGTGACTTTGGCGATCGCCAGCGTGTTGAGCCGTCGTCCAGTCCGGCGTGACATTGCGCTCACAGGCGAGATGACCCTGCGCGGAAAAGTTCTCGAAATCGGTGGTGTAAAAGAAAAAGTTATGGCTGCCTATCGCGCCGGATTGCGCCAGGTAATTCTGCCGAAGGCGAACGAGAAAGATCTACGCGGTATCCCGGACGAGATCGTGAAGAGCATGTCGTTCACATTCGTCTCGACGATGGATGAGATCATT
>DATEDH010000357.1:0-19151 GCA_035281765.1 Gemmatimonadaceae bacterium | reverse complement strand
TCTTGAAAGCTGGTCAGCTCCGCTTCTACTCGGCGGAGGATTGCTTCTCCTCTGGTGGGCAACGCGAAACGGCGGTGGAATGTCCGCAATCCTGAGCAATTCAGTGAAGCTGCAGCAAGGCGCGACTCCGTTCTGGACACTCTTCCCTGCTGCTCTCACCGCGAACGTCGGATACTGGGCGACGCTTTCACTCAACATTCCCGATTTCACCCGTTACGCTAAAAGCCAGCGGTCACAGGCACTCGGACAGGCGCTTGGCCTTCCTGGAACTATGGCATTGTTCGCGTTCATTGGAGTCGCAGTCACCAGTGCCACGATCGTCATTTTCGGCGAGGCGGTGTGGGATCCGGTAGAGCTCATCAGCCGTATCGGTTCCCCTGCGGTAATCGTCTTCGGCGCGCTTGTCATTCTCGCCGCGCAGCTCACGACCAACATGGCAGCTAACGTCGTTTCCCCCGCGAATGATTTCTCCAATCTCAGCCCGCGGCGCATCACGTACGTAACCGGTGGTCTCATCACTGCCGTCATCGGCATCCTGATGATGCCATGGAAACTTTATTCTGATGCGGCGGCGTACATTTTCACCTGGCTCATCGGATACTCGAGCCTCATGGGGGCACTCGGCGGAATTCTGATCGCTGATTACTGGATAGTGAAGCGACAGCAGCTCGATCTCAGGGATCTCTTCTCGCTGCAGGGTCGCTACACTTACTCCAATGGCGTCAACTGGCGCGCGATTTCTGCGCTCGTGATAGCAGTTCTGCCTGTCGTTCCCGGATTCATTCGGGCTGCAACGACACCGGGAGGTCAGGTCGCAAATCCGGGCTTCCTGGACAGGATCTACACGTACGCGTGGTTCGTGACGTTTGCGCTGAGCTTCGTCTCCTACCTAATTCTCATGCGCGGGACGGCGTCGGAATCTGAAAAGTCTCCTGCGTGGACTCACCCAATCACCGAAAGCTGAAGGATTCTCCATGGCAAAAGTCGTAAAGTGCGGGCTGATTCAGGCAACGCACGCCTGCAGCACAAGCGAGCCGCTCGAGACTATCAAGCAGGCGAACATCGAGAAGCACATTCCGCTCATCGAGCAGGCCGCGCGTGAAGGCGTGCAGATCATCTGCATGCAGGAGATTTTCACCGGTCCCTACTTCTGCGCCGAGCAGACTACGCGCTGGTACGATTCGACTGAGCAGATTCCTGATGGCCCTACGACAAAGCTGATGCAGGAGCTCGCAAAGAAGCACAGCATGGTGATTGTCGTGCCGATCTACGAGGAAGAATCACCGGGCGTGTATTACAACACGGCCGCCGTCATCGATGCAGACGGTACTTACCTTGGCAAATACAGAAAGAATCACATCCCGCATGTAGCGCCGGGATTCTGGGAGAAGTTCTACTTCAAGCCCGGAAATCTCGGATATCCGGTTTTCGATACGGCTTACGCAAAAGTCGGTGTGTATATCTGCTATGACCGTCACTTCCCCGAGGGAGCACGCGCGCTCGGATTGAATGGTGCAGAGATCGTCTTCAATCCGTCAGCGACCGTTGCCGGCCTATCCGAATATCTGTGGAAGCTCGAGCAGCCCGCGCACGCAGTTGCGAATGCCTATTTCGTCGGCGCGATCAATCGTGTCGGTCATGAGCAGCCGTGGGACATCGGCGAGTTCTATGGACAGAGCTACTTCTGCGATCCTCGCGGGCAGTTTCTCGCGAGTGCCTCGCGTGACAAGACTGAGCTGATCACTGCCGAGCTCGACTTCGACAAGATTCGCGATGTGCGCAACACGTGGCAGTTTTTCCGCGACCGCAGACCTGAGACTTACGAGGAGCTTGTCGAGCTTTGAGAAAGACAACTATCGTCGTCGCCGCGCTCGCCACCCTCTCGTGCGCGAGAACAGAGATTCCGGGATCTCACAATGCGGTGGAGCTCGTCGCAACCGATTACGCGTTCACGGCACCTGAGCAATTACCCGCCGGGAGGACAACGTTCAACTTTGCCAATAACGGCAAGGTTCGGCATGAGCTCAACATCAGCCGGCTCAAGAACGGCGTTTCCATGGATGAGATTCTCGACAGCCTTCGTGCTGACAAGTCGGTCAAGAATCTCATAGAGGGGCCGGTCGGCGTCTTATTCGCAGCGCCAGGCGGAAAAAGCACCGCGGGTCTTACCGTAAACCTCTCTCGGGGCGAGCGGTACGCGGTGATCTGTATTTTCCGCGACTCTGCCGGCGCAAAGGCCCATTACGACATGGGCATGTACAAGACGATTTCAGTGGGCATGGCGCAGGGGGCTGCACCGCTGCCGCAGCTGGCCACGGACACGATCATCGCTACCGAATACGCGTATCAGTATCCCGCAACGGTGAAGCCCGGGCTGCATACCTTCGTGATGAAAAACGCCGGCAAGCAGCGTCATGAACTCACGATCGTCATGCTGAATAAAGGCGTCACAATGCAACAGCTGCAGACGGCGGAGAAAGCGGGTCAAAATGTCGACTCTCTCTTTGACGGCAATTTCGGGCTTCTCCACGGACGAGGCGGTCAGACTCCTCTCGGAGAGCTCACGATTCCGATGCAGCCAGGCCGCGAGTACGTCATTGGGTGCTTCTTCAAGGACGACGAGAAATCGCCGGAGCACTATGCACTCGGCATGTTCGGCTTGATAAAGGTCGAGAATATCCCCTACGATTCGACTTACGAGAAATCGCAGGTCGTGATCGACAGCCTCCTCACAGGCCGCACAACCGTGACTAAAGGTAAGACATGATTCAGGAAACGATGCCGGGCTTTGACGAGTATCAGGAGCTCGCACTTAGAACTGCATCGAAGGAGAGTCTTGTCGATGCGCCTACAATGCTCAATGCGGCGGCGCTCGGACTCAACGGAGAAGCGGGCGAGATCGCCGATCACGTCAAGAAGATCATGTATCACGGACACCCCTTCGACGATGCTACGCGCGATAAAATCGCAAAGGAAATCGGCGACATCCTGTGGTACTGTGCTATGGGCGCGCGCGGAATCGGCATGACACTCGGTGAAGTTGCCGTCATGAATGTCGAAAAATTGAAGAAGCGATATCCCGAGGGGTTCAGCACTGAGCGAAGCCTTAACCGGCCCCACGGCTGAAACATTAGCGCTGAATTACAGCCGGATTACGACACGGTTGGAGTTCTGATTACGTGTCGGTGAAGCGTGTAAAACTGTATGGTGCAGCGCGTCCTTCCTGTGATACCTATGCGCTCAACAGGAGGCGACAATGCTGCGAACACTTCTCGAATCACGCGTACGGCGGCAGTCGAACAATTTTGGAGCCGCGGCAAGCACGGCGATCCATTTAATCCTCATCACGCTGGCCGCGTACGGCACTGTTGCGCACGCGCGTAGTGAAGATCCTGACGATCCTGCCCCCGTGATCCTCACCTGGCATAAACCAGCCGTGCCTTCGGTTCCGGCGGCATCACCACATCGGACAAGTACTGAAACGATCGGCAAAGTCCGTTTGACGAATCGTCCGTCAATCTCGATCGACGTATCGCCGAACATCCCGGACGTAGCCGTCCCGCTCGGCACAGTTCGTCCCGACGATTTCGCACCATCTTCTGGCGTCGGAAATGATCCGGCACCGCCGCCGGGCGCCATAGGGTCTGGCAACAATGGTGCGCCGTACGATTCGTATCAGGTCGACATACCTGTTGCGGCGATCGGTGGAACTGCGCCCGCTTACCCGGCCGCGATGCGCTCAGCGGGAATCGAAGGGGAAGTGAAAACTGAGTTCGTCGTCGACAGGAAAGGACGTGCAGATTTTGCATCACTCCGGATCATCTCATCGACCAACGAGCAATTCTCTGGGGCGGTGAGAGACGCTCTGCCCCGAATGCGATTTACACCGGCGCGATTGCGCGGCGAGCCGGTTGCCCAGCTGGTGCAACAGTTATTCGTTTTTCGATTGAACAGATAACGCGCGCGTTACCGTGACTTCTTTCGCGCGTGAATGAAAATCTGCGGACCCTTCGATGCGAGATCGTGGACGAAGTACGCGTAATACGTCGCCGTGAAAATCGCTTTCTTCCGGCGATCGAGACCGCCATGCATGTAACGATCGCGGATGCGGTCGAAATTGCGGCGCGTCACCCATTTCTGGAGGGTAAAAAAGGGGAATCCCCAATAGCGTGAAACAATTATCTCGAGGCCGAGCTCTTTCAGAATTCCCTCGAGCTGTTCCAGAGTAAAATGCTGGATATGCCCGTAATACTCGTCGGGCGGATCCATCGTGCCGCCAGGAGTCGTGATGATGAGGTCGCCGCCTGGTTTCAGATGCAGTGCGAGCCATTCGAGCACTTTACGATATTCAGCTGTGTGCTCGATCACTTCTGACGTGATCGCAATGTCGATCGGGCGCGGGACTTCCGGATATTCTCGCGCGATGAACGTTCCGCCGGGCAGCCGCTTCTGTGCTTCTGACATTCCCGTGTGAGAGATGTCACATCCACCGAGATCTGCATCGGCGAGTCCGAACGCATCCCTGATCTGCTCGAGTAACAGTCCTGCACCGGCACCATAATCGAACACGAACATGCCGCGGGCGGGTTTTATCGCGCGCAGGCGGCTCATTACAAAACGCCTGCGGTGCCTGCTCGTTGGATGACTTTTGTAAGTCTCCACCGAGCTCGCCCAATGCTGCTCGTAGTCGATTACGTCGTTCTCAGTCATTACCGCTTACCATGGATATATCATTTGCGGGCGGCGCTGTGCGGTAGGCCACATACATCCGGCCCGGTGACTTGACGGCTCTCCAGATGTACGGCCAGACCATTCGCGTCGTGGAGTCCTTAACAACCACCGAATTTACAGGGAGCTGCTCGCATCCGGACGCGGCACTTACGACGACTGCATCGGGAATCGAGTCGAGCGCTTTTATGGCATCGGCACAATTGAGGTCCCGCCACTCACGCACGACGATTCCCTTCTCCACGTTGCCAAACCCGCGAAGATGATTGGCCCAGCCACCGGTTCCCTGCAGTGGCTTCGGTACGGCAGCAAGCAGCACACTCGTGTTGCCATGTCTTGCAATCTCCGAAATGACGTGAGCGTTGAGACTCGCGCGCAAACGATGCTGATTGATTGTGCTCCGTGCTTCGACGGCGGCAATGACAATCAGTGCAGACGAGATTAAAAAGACAGGCCGTCGATGCTTGCGGCTGGCTAAGGGATCATTGAGCGTGTGAGCGGCAAGAAACATCGTTCCTGCTGCAAATGGCATCATGTAGAACGCACCGTCACCAGGCCACGGTAGATATGCCAGAACGCCGATCATCGCCCACGTAATTCCGATCACAACGGGCCAGAGCCTTCTTCCCTTCCTTGCGGCGATTGCCGTAACGACAATCATTGCAATCCACGCGATGTTGGGAAGAACGCGAACGAGTGTCCATGCAGTGTCCGAACGCAGCGCCACGAGCCAATGCAGCCGCGGAGCCGCAGGAATGAGCGTGAGCTCCATGCGATCGAACAGCAGGCTCCATCGCATCGACGAGAATCCGTACTGGCCGGCATAGCTCGCTGAGTGCGCGTGGCTCGCGATGTACGCAATTGGAAGTGAGAGCGCCAATACAACGCCCGACACGATGCCGAGCAGATACGTATCGCGGCGCGTCCATTGCGCCCAGGTCCAGCTGCCGTCGCGGGTGATAAGCCGCGAGAAAAGCCAGCCGGCGGGAAGCAGCACGACGAGCATTTCCTTGGAGAGAATTATTCCGGCTGCGCAAAACGCAATGACGATCGCGCGGCGCCTCCAGTCATCGGACTCTGAATAGTTGAGCGCCTGCCCGAGGGCGATGATGAAGAAGATGAGCGCCACTGCCTCTCCGGCTGGGCGATACCAGAGCTCGGCCGTCGGTCCCATAACTGCCCACAACGACAGGACAACGAACGCTGTCAATCGATTGATGCCAATCCTCGCAAGGAAATTCCACGCGAGAATGATGACTGTCGAATTCAGCGCGAAATACGTCCAGTGCCAGCCGGGCGCCCATGTTCCAAATGCAGCGCCGCCGAGCACCATGTAGAGGAACGTGATGAAGCATGCGCGTCCCTCGGCCATGTAATACGATGCCACCCCAGCATACTGCGAAAATAAATTGTGCGATGTTCCGCGCGCTTCGAGAAAGATCCCGAAATCGGTCAGCGGAAGATGAGGCGCATCCCAGGGCCGATACACAATCGCGCAGACGAGGACGATAAAGAGCAGTCCCCAGTTTTTGCGTGCGTAGCTCACCCGTGAATCCTGAGCGACGGCCTGCCGCCGACTGTAAAATCGATCGTTGCCGTTGAAGCGGCGCACTCCCTCGCGACGAGATCGATCAAAGTGTCGCTGCGGTAATGGCCCCTCATCTGATTGAGCTTGATGCGCGCGACATCGATGAATGTCTGAATCGAGTCACGGCCAAGCCGCACCGATGATGTTGTGTTGGACTGGAGAACAACAGGGATCCGCTTGATCTCGAGACCGTACGTGAGCGCGAGATAAAGCAGCTCCACATCGAAAGCAAAACGCTCGACGCGCTGAAGTCCGAACAACGATTCGGCGATGTCACCGCGGAATCCCTTGAGTCCGCACTGTGTATCGAAGAATCCGCCCGTCACAAGCGTTGCCGTGATGAATGAAAAAACCGACGACGCAACGCGCCGCCCGAATGGAAGCTCTGTCTCGTAGCGCGATTGGGGAAACGTGCGGTCGCCAATGACGACGTGAAATCCGCGCGTCCTGATGAGCCGCTCGATGAGAAGGACCGGCTCGGCCCCGTATGGAACGTCGATATCCGTGAACACGCAAACCTCTCCTCGCGCGCGGGACATTCCAGCGGCAACCGCGCCGCCCTTGCCTCGATTCACATCCAGCGTGACAACCTGGACACTTCCGGTTGGGCCAACCGGAAGACCTGCCAGGACCTGCTCGCAGTCGTGCGCCCCGTCATCGACCACAATTATCTCATACGACGCGACGCGGCCTTCGAACGCATCAGCCAGTATCCGAACTGACTGGCGCGCCAATGCGGCCGCACGATAGCACGGCAGGATGACTGAGAGAGCGACTGGGGGACCGGATGTGTTGTCCCGTCGCGTCAGTCCTCTATAGGGCGTCCTGAGAGGAGGCATATCCCTATAGACGACATCGGCTGCCTACTGCAACTGATTAGCGCCTTCGAGAGACCCCACGAATTCGCGGGCTGCCGTGACAACTGAATGCCGCACTTCCTCGAGCGTGCCGGGGATCAATGCGCCCGACGCGCGGGCGTGACCGCCGCCCCCAAACTGGCGAGCGAATTCATTGACGTTCACGTCGCCCGTGCTGCGGAACGAGACCTTGATCTTGCCATGCCCCAGATCACGGAAGAAGATCGCCATTCGCGTACCTCCAACCGAGCGAGGATGCTCCGCCAGTCCTTCCAGGTCTTCCGACTTGAGGCCGTATTCCTCTGCAGCGCCCGCCGCGACTGAGATCCATGAGATCCCGTAAGCGGGGTCGA
This sequence comes from Gemmatimonadaceae bacterium, assembly GCA_035281765.1. Lineage (GTDB taxonomy): Bacteria > Gemmatimonadota > Gemmatimonadetes > Gemmatimonadales > Gemmatimonadaceae > UBA4720. The sequence goes on along the minus strand of DATEDH010000357.1, from coordinate 11,625 downwards.
CTTCCAGCGTCGCCAGTGCATCGCGCAGCAGATGAAGGCGCCCGATGGGATGCGAGGCATAGAGCCGCCTGTACATCTCTTCCGGCTCGACACCGGCGGCAAGGAGCTGCGATGCAACTGCAAGACACCGCGCAGTCGTGTTGGCGAAGCGAAAACCACCAGTGTCTGTAAGGACAGCAACGTAGAGACCCACGGCAATCTGCGGCGTTATCTCCTGACCGAGCGTGACCGCGAGATCGTAAATCAGCTCACCTGTTGCGCATGCCGCTGTGTCGCTGAAAATCTCCGAGCCCGGCGGTTCATCGCTCGCGATGTGATGATCGATCACAAGCTTCGGGATGGTGAGTGATCTCACTGTTTCAGCAAGTGATCCAAGCCGCTTCACGTCGCTGATATCGAGAACAATGAGCAGGTCAGCGGCTTTCAATGCGGCTGCGCCTTGAGACGTCGCGTCAACGACGTCGCCATCGAGAAGAAATTCGTACGTCTCCGGCCAGGGCGTCGGATTCACGATCTTTACAGTCATTCCCATCGACTTGAGGATGCGCGCAAGCGCAGCCTCGGAACCGCATCCATCGCCGTCAGCGTTGATGTGAGTCGACAGAACGACAGAGCGCCCCGCGCGGAACTCACGCGCGAGACGCTCGATCGCTTCCTTTCTTTCCTTCGATACGGTTAGTAGATCAGCCACTCGCTTGCGCTGCTGCGATGCGCGAATGCGCTTTCCCGTAGAGGAAGTAAATGAGGAGGCCGATCACGAGCCACACGATCAACCGGATCCAGGTGTCGCCCGGGAGACTGTACATCATGTAACCGCAGATGGCGATCGCAAGAATAGGCACGATCGGAACGAGTGGAGTGCGGAATGGACGCGGAAGCTCCGGGCTCTTGCTGCGCAGCACGATGATGCCAGCCGATACGATGACGAATGCGAGCAGCGTCCCGATCGACACGAGCTCTCCGAGAAGACCAATCGGAAAGAGCCCGGCGATTACAGCGCAGACAGCGCCGGTGAGAATGGTCGTGATGTATGGAGTGCGGAATTTCGGATGAACCTTGCCGAACACGGGCGGAAGCAATCCGTCACGCGACATCGAGTAGAAAATTCTCGGCTGCGCCATGAGCATTACGAGCACCACAGACGCGAGACCCGCGATTGCACCGATGTTGATGATCGGGCGGAGCCATGCGAGCGCCGGCCCTGCCGCCGCAATCGCAACGAATACCGGGTGCGGAACGTTGAGGTTCTGGTAGCTCGTCAGTCCCGTCATGACGAGCGACATCAGGATATAGAGAACCGTACAGATTGCGAGAGACCCGAGAATACCTATGGGCATGTCTCGTTGAGGATTCTTTGCTTCCTGAGCTGCGGTCGACACTGCATCGAACCCGATGTAGGCAAAGAATATGACTGCGGCTCCGCGGACGATGCCGCTCCATCCAAACTCGCCGAACGTTCCAGTGTTCGCGGGAACGAACGGATGCCAGTTATCGGAGTTGACGTACATGAAGCCAAAGCCGATGACGAGGAGAACGATTGCAAGCTTTACAATGACGATGAGGTTGTTGAAACGTGCAGACTCGCGAATTCCGACGACGAGCAGCGCAGTCATCAACCCGACGAGAACCATTGCCGGCACGTTGATCACGCCATGCGTCACAGCATACTTCGCAGTGTCGCACACGGCGCCGGCCGCGACCTTGATCACATCGTTGGTCGCAGGGTCGTAGCAGATCTGCGACGATACGAGATTATGCGAGCCGACAACGTCGAGCGGGGCTCCGGTGTACTGAACCGGAATCCTGAACCCGAGCTCGTTCATGAAGGCCGAGAAGTATCCTGACCAGCCCACCGCGACGGTGGCGGCGCCGAACAGATACTCGAGGATGAGATCCCATCCGATGATCCATGCAGTGAGCTCGCCGAGCGTCGCGTATCCGTACGTGTACGCGCTGCCGGCGATGGGAATCATCGCCGCGAATTCGGCATAGCACAGACCCGCGAAAAGGCAGCCGAGTCCGGCGAGGATGAAGGAATAGACGATACCGGGGCCGGCGTATTGCGCAGCCGCAGTTCCCGTGAGCACAAAAATTCCGGCGCCGATGATGGCGCCGATACCCAGGGTCGTGAGGTTGAGGGCGCCAAGGGCGCGTCTCAAAGTATGTGCGCTATCCTCTCCGGCAGCTTCGGCCTGAAGGACAGCCACACTCTTTTTGGTCCAGATACCCATTCGTTATCTCCGGAAACCGGCGGGTGTGGGAAATTCTATTTGTGTTTTCAGTGAGCGAAAGCGGGGGGAAGTTGTCGCGTTACAACAAGTATTGTCAAGCTAAAAAAGAGAGTTAGCAGAGGCGCGCTTGCGCGCGCTGGCAGAGGCCACAGAGATGCAAAGTCAAGGACCAGACAATTCGTTTACATCTCTGCGCCTCGGCGACCTCTGCAGCGCGCGCAAGCGCGCCTGCGTTAACTCTAAACAGAGTAGTTGGGTGCTTCCCTCGTAATCACTACGTCGTGTGGATGCGACTCGCGCAAACCCGCCGTGGTGATCCGAACGAACTGAGCATCGTGCCGGAGCTCGTCGATGTTTGCACAGCCGACGTAGCCCATACCTGCCCGCAGTCCGCCGACCATCTGGAAGATCACGTCACTCACCGGCCCCTTATAAGGAACGCGGCCCTCGATTCCTTCAGGGACAAGCTTGCGCGGTGACATCTCGCCTTCCTGGAAATACCGGTCGGCACTGCCATCCTGCATTGCCGACATGCTTCCCATTCCGCGAATCATCTTGAACCGCCTGCCCTCGAGCAGCAGCGACTCACCGGGACTTTCTTCAGTGCCTGCGAGCATCGATCCCATCATCACACTGGATGCTCCGGCTGCGATCGCCTTCACGATGTCACCGGAATATTTGATTCCACCATCTGCAATCACTGGAACGTCGCCGGCGCCTTCCACTGCATCGAACACCGCGGTGAGCTGCGGAACACCCACGCCAGTGACTACGCGAGTCGTACAAATCGACCCTGGTCCCACACCGACTTTCACTGCATCGACTCCGCGCTCGACGAGCGCTGCTGCGCCGTCCCGCGTTGCGATGTTTCCGGCGACGAGCTGAACATCAGGGAACATCTCTCTCGCATCGCCGGCAGCGCGAAGCACACCCTCGCTGTGTCCGTGAGCCGTATCGATTACGAGAACGTCAACGCCTGCATCCACTAGTGCGCGAGCGCGGTCATGGAAATTCGCGGCGCCAATTGCTGCAGCAACGCGCAGCCGTCCGTGCTCGTCCTTGTTTGCGTTCGGAAATTCGCGGCGCTTGTGAATGTCGCGCACTGTTATCAATCCGCGCAGCTTTCCTGATCCATCCACGACAGGAAGCTTCTCGATTCGATGTCTGCCGAGTATGCGCTCCGCTTCGTCGAGCGTTGTGCCGACTGGTGCGGTGACAAGGTCCTCGGATGTCATCGCCTCGCGCAGCGGCTGGTCGAGATTGCGCTCGAACTGCAGGTCACGATTCGTGAGAATACCGACAAGCTCGCCGTCACGATTCACAATCGGAACACCCGAGATGCGAAAACGATTCATGAGCGTCACCGCTTCACGAATCGTTGCGTCTGGAGAAAGTGTGATCGGATTGAGAATGATTCCGCTTTCTGATCGTTTCACTCGATCGACTTCAGCCGCCTGCCGGTCGATCGACATGTTCTTGTGAATCACTCCTATGCCGCCAGCTCGTGCCATCGCCATCGCCATCTCTGATTCCGTGACTGTATCCATCGCTGCTGATGCAAACGGAACATTGAGCGGAATCTTGCGAGTGAATCGCGACTTCGTTTCCACGTCGCGGGGAAGGACGAGCGAGTGGCGCGGTGAGAGCAGCACGTCATCGAATGTGAGCGCGGCGTCCACTCTTACTCTGTCGGGCCCGGAGGCCTGGTCATTTAAACGCGAAAGCCCGCTCCCGGATTTCGCCGGTCGAGCGGGCTTTTGCGAACTTGGTCGACTTAATGTTGCCATAGCTGAATGTATGGTCCGGTCAACTTCCAGTCTACCCCGGAATAGAAAAACGCGACGAAGGTCGCGTTTTGTCCCGTCAGACTCGTCCTATCGTTCTCAAACGGCGACGCATCCGGCGCGGAAGGAAAAATGCGCATGCCGCAAGAATCTTCTCGAGGTTCATCGCCGAGAGATCAGCGGGATCACCCGGCCAGTATGCCTGAACCACTGCGCGGCCGGCATTCGAGATCAAACGCTGCAGCGCGAGAATGAGGAGGAATACATCATCGACTTCGCCAAGAAACGGAACGAAATCGGGAATGACGTCGACGGGAAGGAGGACGTACGCAATCGCTCCGGCAACAACGAGCTTGTCGAATCCGTTTACGCGGGTATCGGTGATGAGCCCGTAGAGAAGGCGCAGAAAGTTCGGGATCTCACTGATTGTGCCCATGACGGTCCGCTTTGCGCCGGTGCGCGGCGTCTGTGGGATCTCGATATCCGGCGGCATCGTCCTTCCCCGCCTGCCACTCGGCGATGTGCTGCGCTTCTTCGCTGTGCTCACGTGGTCTGGTCTCCCTCAGTTTGCGGTAGCTTGCTCCCCAGCTCATGCGGACCACCGCGCGGCGGATTCTCGACCGCAGGCGTAGTCGCGTCGCTGCCAGGGGTGGCAGCGCCCATCAGACCCGTTGCAACAGACTTGCCAGCCGCTGCGACCTCGGAGATCGCGCCGACCGCCTTATTCATGATGTTCATCGTTCCCGACAACGCGTTCGCTCCAACCTTCCCCGCTCGTAACGTGCTCTCGACACCTTCCGCAAAAGAGCGAATCGGGTTCGGCGATGCGGCAACTCGCGGCGCGTACTTCGATTCGAGGAAGTCGATGTAGTCCAGAACCTGATTGAGTTTTTCATCAGGCATCAGCTCGAGCTTCCTCAGGAGACGATCCCTCAGAATGTCGTTCATGCTTTCCTCCTCAACCGCGCCAGCGGGCGCGCTTGCCACGGGCATCGATGTGCACGTATGTCGTGCGAGTATGTCCGCTCGTGTAGATCCCAAGTCCTCCTACGAGATCCGGATGCTTCAGTTCCACGATCTCCACCGCGAGTCCAACGAGCTGACTATCGTATCGCGTGTAGCGGCCGTCGCCGTTTGCATCGATTGCAACATCGGCAGCATCGCCGTACTGATGCTGGCTGTCACGTGCGGCTCGCTTGATTCGCCGATTGTGATCAGGCGCGCGAAAACCGGAATGCACATCGAGCGCGAGCTGCACATCGTCCGACGTTCCACCATGCCACCGCGACAGCTCTGAAATGACAAGCTCGATCTTGTCGAGAAGGCGCGGGCTCACTGCCGCATAGCGTGGCCACGTGTCCTGTCCGTCGTGGTTCAGAAAATCCCCAACCTTCAGATGCTTGCTGATCGGAAGATCGACGTCGCCCGGCATGATCTCGAGGAAACCTTCAGGCGGCTCCTGTTTTCCTTCGATTTTTTCGGCGAGATATGTCCCGATGCGATAACCGTTGAGCATCGCGCCGGATTTCTCCTTGAACGGAACGAGCACCGCAATCGTGAGCCCGTTCACAACGCGCTTCTTTCCATCGCGTCCAATTGCCAGTCGATAAAATCCCGGCTTCACCGGAACCGACACCTCGGCGCCTTCGAGTGCCCGCGGCGCTTCGACGTCGACGCTGTCACCGGTGCGAACCCAGCTGTACATCAGCTCGCTCGGATCACCGTGAACGTCGAGCGGATACTGGATGCGTGCACCGGGCTGCGCGAACTTGAGCAGGACTCCGCCGCTTTCACCGTACGCAGTTGCGGATGGAGCTGCGACAGGGAGACTGCGCGTGAGGAACTTTCCGAACGGTTTCGCGCCAAAAAATCCGGGCTGCTCCTTGAACTGAAGCGCGCCCAGCGTGGCAATGACAATCAACCCGAGCGTGACGAGAAGCGCGGGTCGTTTATGCCGATATAAAGTCTCGTCCGGCAACCGGAGTCGCCGGACGGAAATAGGTAAATCCATTGTTACAACCTAGTATCAGAATACCCTTGTGAGCAATCACAAATCTGATTGGGTTTAATAGATGTAGACCGGCGTCCCCACCGGTACCATTTCGTACAGTTTTTCGATGTCCTCGTTTCGGAGCCGCACACACCCGTGGCTGACCGATCTGCCGATCGATTCCGGGGCATTTGTCCCGTGCAGCGCATAGCCATCGCCTAGAACCAGGCGCCGTGTTCCGAGGACGCCTTTGTAGCGGCGCTGATTCACTCCGTACGGCGGGATTACGATGTTGCCATTTACAACGATCTCACGACCGTCCGTCGCCTCGAGGGGAACCTGGCGCCCATCGGGGAATCGCTTCACGATCTCCGAGCCGCTCACTGCGACGACCGATCCTCCGCCGGCGGGAATCTGCGTGCTTCGCGACATCCGCATGAGCCCGAGGCCGCGCTTGTTGGCCTGCTCTTCGTAATGCCAGTCGGGCGGTACCCACGCAGGATCGATTTCCTTGCTCTGCACGACCAGTCTCCCACGTGGCGTATCGAACTTGTACTGCTTGCCGCCACTCCCGGCAACGAGAGTCTTTCCGCTTCCGGTGGCTACCTGCGTGTTGAAAAGCACCTCATCGCCGCGCTTGTACCACAGCTGATGCTCCTCGATGCTCACGACGATGTACGGCTTGTCCGGAGCAACCGTTTGCGCTTCGTTCACCAGTCTCGCAAGACTGTCGGAAGTAGAGCCAAGCTTTGCTTTTACTTCTTCCAGAACGCCGAGGTTGTCGTTGAACACCATGCGATTTACGTCGCGCTCGTAACGAAGCACCGCTGTCCTGTTGAGCAGCATTGCACTCGCAGTAGCAGCAAGCGCGAACCCGATGAGAGTTCCCCACACCCACTTCCCGCCGTTCGCAACCGAATCGATGAATTGCATCTGTGTCAGCTCAGTAGAAATACACTGGCATTCCTGCACGAAGATTCGGCAGTATCGCCTTTAGATCAGTTCTCGTGATCCTGATTGTACCCGGTGGAACTGGATTCGTGTCCTGCACGGGAGACGCTGCATCCGTCGCGGTGATCACGGTACCGCCGTCGAGCGAGATCGTGTTCGCATCGAACTTCGCGACAGAAAACTGCCCGCGTGGAATAACTACCGGAATCGAATCAGGTCCCGCTTTCGCTTCGGGCCCGAATGCCGCTGCCATCTCACGCAGAAGCGCGCCCTCTCTCTCGAGATAAATCTTCCCGCTGTCCACCGCGACTGAGAGATGCAGCTCCTTCTCGAATTTTGCCTGCCGCCGCGCAAGCTCGAGCGCAATTCGCGTCTTGTTTTCCTCTGCAGCGACGATCGCATCGGTTCGCGACCGTTCCTGCTCGGTCATGTTCGCGCGGAGGCGCGCAACTTCTGCAGTGTAGGCGCGCCGCTTCCACAGGAGATAGCCGTCGAGTGCTAGCATGATGCCGAGCGCGAGAAGCAGCGTGAATACAAAGCCCGGATAATTCTGGCGGAACTCACGCCACCCGCCTCGACGCCTGTCGCCACTGCGCCCTTTTGACGGATCCCTTCTGTCGCCTGGATCCTGGTCGATTGGTGTTGTCATCCTATCTCTTTGTGAGACTCTGTAAATCGAGAATCGGGACGCCTGCGGGCTCGCTGCGACCGTCGCGCACGCGTGCCGTTATCGTCACCGGCGCCATTGCCGGAAGAGTTCGTGCAACAGGAAGCAGTGATTCGGGAACCGCGAGATACACCAGCGTTTTCTCGGGACCAGGTCCGAGCGCGAGGAGATACTGCTCGCCGGGCTGAAGTCCCGTTCTCAGTGGATCCGCGGTCTGGAGTGCGACTGCTTCCACATGCCACTGCACGAGCTTTCCGCGCGAGCCGACCGGATCACTCCTGATGTCTGCGGCACTGAGTGGCCTCAACGTCGTGTCGGCAATGGTCAGGTCGGATTCGCGCACCCATCCTTCCAGTCTTACTCGCACCCAGTCGCGGTCGCGTGCAATCACATCGACTGTCGCCCCCTGTGCCAGCTGTCCTACAGCGGGCGTCACCGCAGCGCCTGTCGTTGGCGCAGTTCGTATGGGCGTCGATCGAGTCGCAGTATGGGGAGCGGACTCCTGCGCCATTGCGCTGCTCGCGCCCATGGCAACGATGCTCAGGAAGCTGAAAACTTTCGCGCCGATGTTCATCTCTCGAATCAATTTTTTACGGACTAGATTGTTGTTTTGCTGACAGCAGGCAGCAGAGTGCAGGCAGCTGTCTCTAACATACACTCCAACGGGCAAATATGGCCGCCGACACTGCGCGACCTGTCGCTCTCATAGTTCTGGACGGCTGGGGATACCGCGCCGAAAAGGAAGGCAACGCGATCGCGCTTGCCAATACGCCGACGTGGGACGCTGTCTGGCGTCACCCTGCTCGCACTCTTCTCGAGGCCTCGGGTCTCCGCGTTGGCCTTCCCCGCGGGCAGATAGGAAACAGCGAAGTCGGCCACCTCAATCTCGGTGCCGGACGCGTAGTTATGCAGGATCTCGTGCGAATCTCGTCGGCCATTGAAGACGGCTCGTTCTTCACAAACCCTGCATTTCTCGCCGCCTGCGAAGCGGTCCGGAAGAGCGGAGGCACGCTGCACCTGATGGGGCTGCTCGGCTCGGGAGGCGTTCATGCAATCGACCAGCACCTCTTCGCGCTGATCGATCTGGCGATTCAGCAGAGAGTTCCGAAAGTCGCGATCCATGCATTCATGGACGGTCGTGACACGATGCCGCGCTCCGGGCTTGGCTACATGCAGGAGCTCCTGGCGCACATCGTTTCTCGCACCGGCTCGGCATCAGAGGGCAGCGTCACTCCCGTAAACGTCGCGACAGTCTCCGGTCGCTACTACGCAATGGATCGCGACAAGCGGTGGCAGCGAACAGAGTTAGCGTACCGCGCCGTTGTTCAAGGGATTGGCCCGACTGCCTCGTCGCCACTCGATGCAATTCGCGCGTCGTACGATGCGGATGTTACGGACGAATTCATCGTTCCCGTCGTGATTACGCATAACGGCGAGCCTGTTTCAGTAATGAGAGACGGCGATGCCGTCATCGGAGTCAATTATCGCGCAGACCGGATGCGCCAGATAATTCGCACGCTGACGGATCCGTCGTTCAGCGAGTTCGAGAACTCGAGCCGGCCCGCTGTTTTCGTCGCGACGCTCACATCATACGACCAGACATTCAATCTCCCTGTCGCGTTCCTGCCGCAGTCGATGGCGAACATCATGGCCGAGGTTCTATCGAAGAACGGGCGCACGATGTTGAAGACAGCGGAAACCGAGAAGTATGCTCATGTGACTTATTTCTTTAACGGGGGACGGGAGACGCCGTTCCCCGGCGAAGATCGAATTCTCATCGCGAGTCAGAAGGTTGCGACTTACGATCTGATGCCCGAGATGAGCGCGCCTGGTATCACCGAAACCTTGTGCAAGGCGATCGAGTCAAAGTCACACGATTTCATTCTCTGCAATTACGCAAATGCTGACATGGTCGGTCATTCAGGATCAATCGAGGCAACAGTGCGCGCAGTCGAGACTGTCGACGAATGTCTCGCGCGCGTGATTCGCTCCGCAGAGGCAACTGGAACGCGATTGCTCATTACTGCAGATCACGGAAACGCGGAGATGATGATCGATCCATCTACCGGCGGGCCTCACACTGCGCATACGACGAATCCGGTGCCGCTTGTCGCGATGCATGATGAGAGCGTCAAATCACTCAGAGGCGACGGCGCTTTGTGTGATGTTGCGCCGACTATATTACGCATGATGGGAATCGGTCAGCCGTCCGAGATGACCGGTGCCAACCTTGGGAACGATTGAATGAAGCGTATTCTGCTCGCTGTCACATTTGCATTTTGCTCCGCACCGCTTGCTGCACAGGTGGATGTCGGCGCACCTCCAACGCAAAGCCCGTTTCGCGACCTCGAGTTCAAGCACGAGCTCACGGCGTTCGGCGGATATTATCTGGCAGCGAAGGATCCGGCTCGTGTCGCCCCGCGCAGCGCACCAATGGAAGGTCTTCGCTACGAGCTTGTGATTGGCGGTCCAGTCGAGCTCGTCGCGCGGATTGCGCGCGTGAACAGCGAGCGGCAGGTGATCAATCCTCTCGAGCCGCGTGCGTCTCGCGACCGCGGAATACAGAGCTGGCCTGTCTATCTCACGGATCTTGGCTTCGCACTCAACCTCACGGGACAGCGAAGCTGGCACGGTGTAGTTCCGGTTATTCATGCGGGCATCGGCCTCGCGAGCGATCTCGACAAAAAACACGAAGAAGACCAGTTCAATGTCGGCACCACATTTGCCTTTGCATTTGGTGGCGGTCTGCGAATCGTGCCGGGCGGGCGGTTTCAGCTGAGAGCTGACGTCGGTACATGGATGTACGAGTACGAGTATCCATCGACGTACTTCGCTACAACCTCAGACAACACCACCGTCCTTCCCGACGACCAGGCCAAGAACTTCTGGAAGAAGAACCTCGGGCTCACGCTCGGGGCATCATATCTGCTCTTCCGATAACCTGGCGCAAAGTCGCGCCAGTTACCCGACAGGGAGAAAAACATGGCCGACGATTTTGATAACTCCGACGAAATCCAGAACCTGAGCGACGCTGAGCTCAAGCGTTATATCGTCACTGAGTTCCGTTCTCAAAAAGCGTTCGATGTCGATGACATCGATGTCGATGTGAATGACGGCTTCGTGCGCTTGACAGGACGCGTTGGAACCGAAGCAGAGCTGCGCATCATCGATCACGTCCTGAGCGACGTGATTTCAGTTCGCAACTTCAAGAATGACCTCGTAGTTGATGAGCTTCGTCGCGCGACGAGTCCCGAAGCGATCGACGAGCACATTGCCGATGAGGAAGAACGCGGCGGACTTTTGCTCGGAGACGTTCCGCGCCCCTTCAGTCCCGAGGCAGAGCATCTTGCCGACATGGCGCCCGACGATTCCGTTGGTACGCACGATGTTCAGGAAGCGATCGAATCTGCCGAGCCGTGGATTCCGCCCGAGTCGCCGACGCCAGAAGGACTTGGTGGTCAGGATCAAGGGCGATTTGGCATCGACTCAGAGCGCTGACTGTCACTCGCACGGCAATAACAGCGCGTAGCTAGAACTGCTGCTGCCTGCTGTCTGCGATCTGCTACCTGCTTGAGCTACCTGCTACCTGCTACCAGCAAGCCGTTCCGCTTTGCAGGCAGCAGGTAGCAGGTAGCTCAAGCAGGTAGCAGGACGCAGACAGCAGGTAGCGGCAGTTGTAGCTACGCGGTTAGCGCTCTCCGAAATGTTGTAGATTTTCGTCAATGGCTCGAGCATCTCTAACGCGCACAGTGTCGTTCGCCGCCGCCCATCGTTACCGGCGGCCAGAGTGGAGCAACGAAAAGAACGAGAGGGTGTTCGGCCTTTGCGCACGTGAGAGCTACCACGGCCACACGTACGAGTGCGAAGTCACCGTTGCGGGCGAGATCGATCCGCTCACCGGATTCGTCGTCGATCTGGGCGAGCTCGACAACATTCTGTCGGATGAAGTGAAGAATCGCTTCGACCATCGCAACATCAACGTGGACATTCCCGAGTTTGCTG
>DATEDH010000356.1:0-3301 GCA_035281765.1 Gemmatimonadaceae bacterium | reverse complement strand
AGACGGAGGGAATCGATTTTCCATTCCCCGGGTACCTGAACAACATCGTTCGCCAGATTGCACTGCGCTTCAATCCTGCAGACGCCAATTCGGGAAGGCGTGCTGAGGTGAGATTCGTGATTCGCCGCGACGGCTCCGTTTTTGGCGTCGCATTCGTCACACGTTCGGGCTCCTATGCGTTCGATCTCGAAGCGCAGGGGGCAATCGAGGCAGCATCGTCACAGTTCGGTCCATTGCCGGACGGATTTCGTGATGATGCTCTGCCCGTCGTTTTCAGCTTCGACCCACGCGTCATAAGATGAACCTTCGCATCGTAACAGCCGCGGCATTCGTCATCGCCACCGGCGCAATCGTAAGCACTCGCGCATGCGGGCAGCAGCCGGCTCCTCCTCCGGCGCCAGGCGTGCGACTCGGAATCAGCTATCCCAACGGCACCACGCCGAAAGTGATAGTGATGCCGGTGGATTCCACACCGGGAGATTCTGTTCGAGTCATCATCCAGCGCGATCTCGATTACAGCGATCGCATCACGCCGCTCGTTCTGGACAACATGACGCTGATGGGAATGACGCCTGCACCGGGCCAGTCCTACAATTTCGGATTGTTCAGCAACCTCGGCGTCGTCGCGATCATCGAGGCGAAGAAGTCTGCGATCGGATATCTCGTTTCTCTCTATGACGTGAGCACCCAGCGCAAGCTCACGTCGCGCGACTTCGCAATGCCTCGAATTCCACCCAATCGCGATGCGCGACTGCTCGACTCGATCACTGTCGCTACCACGATGCGTGAGAAAGCCCTGCGCGATTCGGTGTATCGAACGTACAAGGTGCGCGCCGACGTGATGCGCCGTCCTCGCCTCGTGAAAGACACGCGTGATCGCCGCTTTGTCATTCGCGACTCGATCCGGCGCGATTCAGCGGCTTCTGCTTATCTGCGTCGTAACATTACGCGATGGGAAGACGACCGTCGTGATTCGGTCGCAGCTTCCATCCGCCGCACGGCCGCGCGTCTTTCGCGGGATGATTCACTCGCGCGTGCCGCTGCCGAAGACGCTCAGCGCATGGGAGTTCATCGCATCAGCGATGAAATCGAAGTCTGGTTCACCGGCAAGCGCGGGATCGCATCCACGCGGCTCGCCTACGTGCATAACGGACTGGTTCGTGTTGTCGACAGCGATGGCTTCAACGACAAGCCCCTTACGCAGCGGGGACTTTCACTTTCTCCGGCGTGGCACCCGAGTGGAAGAAAGCTCATCTACTCGAAGTTCCTCGAAGCGGGCAAGGGAACACAGCTCGAGGAAGTTGACTTTGCAAGTGGCCGAACCCGCACTCTCAGTGCGGGCGGACTCAACATTACGCCCGCATATTCGCATGATGGACGTTACGTCGTTTACGCGAGCGGGAGCGAATCCGGCACCGACCTTATGATGGTTGCGGTCGATTCGCCCGGCGTAGTGCAGCGTCTCACGTTTGGCCGAGGCAGCGACAACGGGTCGCCGTCCTTCAGCCCGGATGGCCGGCGCATCGCGTTTTTCTCGTCGCGCTCGCGGTTCCCGCAGATTTATACGATGGATACCGATGGAGCGAACGTCGAGCTTCTCACTCCGTTCACGCCTGGCGTCAGAAGCTATCGCGCGGCCCCGGACTGGTCTCCGGACGGACGGGCAGTCGCGTATGAGCAGCAGATGGGCGATTTTCAGGTATGGATGATCAGCGTGCGCGATAAGGAAGCGCGCCAGCTGACGAGTGAAGGCGAGAACGAGGGACCGACCTGGGCTCCGGACGGACGGCACCTTGCGCTTTCATCGACCCGTGGTGGATCGAAGCAGATCTGGGTTCTCGATACTGAATCAGGACGGTTCCGTCAACTCACTCAGCGCGCAGGAGCGAGATTGGCGGCGTGGTCGCCGATGATCAACCTGACGCCATGAGGCGCTCAGTCACTTTACACACTTGCACCAAACCAAAATGATCTCAATCGCTCGCGTTTTCGGAATCGCAGTCGCCCTCTCAGTCGTTGCGGCTGGATGTTCGCGTAAGCCAAAGAATCGCCCGACGCCGAGTCGCATCAACACGGACAGTCTCATTCGTGAGCAGGCGCGTCAGGATTCGATTGCACGCGCCGAAGCTGCGCGTCAGGCAGCGGCCGCGGCCGCCGCCGCACGGGAAGCTGCCGGCCCTGTCACGACAGCTGCAGTGACTGCGAGCGAGCGATCGGTAATCGCGAACGTCATCTATTTCGATCTCGATGAGTCATCGCTCGCGGACGACTCGCGAAGCGCACTCGAGGCGAAGGCGCCTGTACTCCTTCGTCATCCGGGCATGCGCATTCGCATCACCGGTCACGCTGACGAGCGTGGATCGGACGAGTACAATCTTGCGCTCGGACTTCGCCGCGCGGCTGAAGCCAAGCGGTATCTGGCAGCACTTGGAATCGCGGACGATCGTGTCGAGATCGTGACTCTCGGTGAGGAGCGGCCGGCAGTTCAGGGACACACGGAGGAGGCATGGGCGCTCAACCGCCGGGCCGAGTTCGAGATTATCGGGGGAGCATGAATCATATAGTAGTGCCGCGTATTGTTCGGCGATCAGTTTTCGCGCTGCTCATTGCAACGAGCGGCGCATGTTTCGCATCCACAGCGCAGCTCGATGAGGTGCGCGATGATGTGTCGGCGACGCGTGCAGAGGCAGCAGCATCCGATTCGGTGAGAGCAGTGCAGCTCGTGCAGATACTGTCCGCGCTGCGCGATATGTCTGATTCACTGACTGCGCTCAATCAGCGCATTACGCGTGTGCGCGCGGAAACACAGGCAGACGTCCGTGGAATGCGCGAGACGGTCAATCAGGTTCTCGAAGTGAGCGGACAGAGCGAGGCTCGCATTCGCGAGCTGAGATCTCAAATCGACGCGCGAATGCGTGCGGCTCAGACGGTTGCACCTCCGCCCGCGCCGGCAACGGTGCCTGCTGATACGACTGGAGCTGCGCCCGCTCAGACAACTGCGGCACCGCCTGACGATGCGCCCTCCGCCGAGGATCTCTACCGAATCGGTCGCGATCAGCTTACGCGCGGAGGCAACAGCGCTGCGCGCGCGGCGCTGAGTGATCTTCTCAAGCGCTACCCCGATTCAGAGCTTGCGGCAGATGCTCAGTTTCTGATTGCGGAAGCGTATGCAGCAGAGGGGACTTCTGCGTCTGCGGATTCGGCGTATGCCGCAGTCGTAAGCAAATACGCTGACTCCCCGCGGGCGCCTACCGCATTGTACAAGCGTGGCGTCCTCGCGCAGACTGCCCGCCGGACTACG
>DATEDH010000355.1:0-4427 GCA_035281765.1 Gemmatimonadaceae bacterium | reverse complement strand
TATACCCCGCTGATGACTTGACGATCCGCGCGTGCCCCGTCTATGTCGATCCGGCCTCAGCCTCGCGATCGAGTTCGTCCCTGAGTAAATCTCTCAATAAGATCCACGGTTCTCAGTCGCGACAGAGAAGCGGGACGGGTGCCGAGTACGCGTTGTGCTGTCACGGCGAGATGAGAGGATGATGCGAAGCCCAGTATACGTGCGATATCGCGGATATCGAGGCCCGGATTCTTTGCAAGCTCGGCAGCGCCGATCATCCTGACGAGATCGATGACGCGTTTGAGATTGGGCGCACCCGGCGCGGAAAAGTGCCGTGATAAATGCTCCCGGCTGACGCCGACTTCCTTCGCGAGCTGCGCTGTGCGAACGGGTCTTCCCGCGGATCCCAATATCGACCGCCATGTTGCGAGCTGCATTTCGGTTTTGAGACCAAGCGACTGAGGCGGAGTCGCCAATGCTGCTGCAAATCGTGATGTGAACGTTCGAGGCCCGACGATGTCGCGGGCAACCGGCTCGTCGATTCCATCCACGAGCACGTCTGAGAACTCAAGCGCTGCGCATCGTGCGAGTGCCGGCGCATCGGTTGCGCGCATCGGTGATATCGCGAAGAACGGCGCGCTTGGAAATTCATGCGCAAGTGCAGCGATCTTCCACGTGTCGTCGCTCGCCGTTGCGGCGATCGAGTGCCCTGTGCTTGGCGCTTCTCCACCGGCGCTCGTTGCGGCGGATGCGGATCCGACATCGATCAGTGCAGCGTCGACGAGAATCGATCGAAATACTTCACGAAATTCGGAGAGGTCGCGCGCGCTGACGATCTTGAACTTTCGCTTGGAGAATGCCGTGCGCACGAAAGTCCGAGCTCGCTCGCGCGGCGCGTACACGAGGAGCGTCGGGAGCTCCCCCGAGGCGAATTCGCCCGTTCTAGACGCCGGCTTCAACAAGCTCGAGATCCGGTTTGCCTTCTATGAATTGACGCACGATCGGGTCGGTCGTGTGCTGAATCTCATCTACGGTTCCCACCTGGCGGACCTGCCCTTCATAGAGCATGGCGATGCGCGACCCGACGCGATACGCGCTTCGCATGTCGTGGGTGATCACGATGCTCGTTACACCGAGGCGCTCGCGCATGCGCACCATGAGCTCGTCGATGACTGCGCTTGTAACCGGGTCGAGCCCGGTCGTCGGCTCATCGTATAGGATGTATTTCGGGCGGCGCGCAATCGCTCTCGCAATTCCCACACGCTTCCTCATACCGCCCGACAGCTCGGCCGGCATTTTACTCTCGACATTCGGAAGATCCACCAGCTCGAGTGCTTCGCTTACCCGCTTCTGCATCTCGCTCTCTGAAAGCTTCCCTTCCTTGCGCAGTCCCATCGCAACGTTCTCACCAATCGTCTGCGAATCGAACAGCGCGGCAAATTGAAAGACGTATCCGATCTTTGCGCGCAGGGCATAGAGCTCGGGGCGCGTAAGCTTGGGGACTTCGAGTCCGTCCACCCAGACCGTTCCTGAATCCGGCTCGAGAAGTCCGACGATGTGCTTGATCGCGACTGATTTGCCGGTGCCCGAGTAGCCGATGATGACCATCGTCTCGCCTTCGTTTACGTCGAGCGTGAACCCCCGGAGGACTTCCTTGGGACCGAATGCTTTATAGACGTCGACCAGGCGGATCATGATGATTTGTGCGGCAGATTTGTGAGACGGGAATTATAACCATAAACGCGTACGGAGATTGCTCCGCAACTTTCCCGGGCAGGGTGCGGGAAGGCGGCCTTTATGTGGAGCAGTCAATGAAGCGATTTGCCATGCTGGCGGCGATGGTGGCCCTCGGGGCGTGCGAGCGGGTGGAAACCGGGGTCGAGCCCACTGAAAACGGGGCCGATTTCACGAGGTATGTCGCGATGGGCACGAGCGTCTCGATGGGTTATGCGAGCGACGGGGTCGTCGCGGCAAGCCAGACAACATCCTGGCCAAAATTGCTCGCGGCAGATATCGGCGCGACGTTCACGCAGCCCCTGATCGAGTCGCCCGGCTGCCGCCCTCCACTGATTGCGCCGCTTTCGCTTCTCAAACGGCTCGATGGATCTCTATCGATAACGAACACTCTTGTCTGTACTGAAAATTCGGCGGGTGTGACGCTGCCCACACAGAACGTTGCCGTTACAGCGCAGACCACTATCGATGCATTCACTCTCGCGCCGACGCCTAATACTGTAGCGGCGCGAGTGCTGGCTCCCGGTCAGACGCAGGTGAATGCCATGAAATCGCAGAATCCGACATTCGTATCTGTGGAGTTCGGAGGCGGCGAAGTGCTCCCCGCGCTCAATGGCCTTGTCTCGGTTAACACGACGATCCGGTCGATCGACGATTTCACGTCCGGTTATCAGAACATCATCGATGCAGTCAAGCAGACGGGAGCGAAGGCGCTTCTTGTAACGCTGCCGGCCGATGTCGCGAAATTTCCCGCAGTGAGGACTGCTGCCGAGATTGCTTCGCAGCGGAGTGCGTTTGCGTTGTTGAATGTGTCGGTCAACGCAAACTGTGACGCGAGCGCCAATCTCGTGACGTTTCTCAAGCTGCTCTCGACGATGTTCAACGCTGCGACTCGTGCGGCAGCAGGTCTCGGCCCCTATGATCTCTCGTGCGAGGATGTTTTTTCGACAGCGGATGGAATATTGTCGCCGGCTGAAGTTGCGACGCTGAACACTCTGATCGGACAGATCAACTCATATATCACGACAAAGGCGAATGAGAATGGATACGCCACGATGTCGCTCGGGACTCTTTACGACACGGCGAAATCAGGGGTGGCGTTCGATCTCACGACGATACTGACGTCGAATACGCCGTTCGGTCCGAACATGAGTCTGGATGCTGTGCATCCATCAGCTGCGGGGAATGCGATTCTTGCAGCGGCTGCGAAGGCTGCGATTATCGCAAAGTACGGCTCGATTACGAAGTAGGACAAAAGCGACGAGACACGAGCTGCGAGTCGCGAGATGTTTCACTCGTGGCTCGCGACTCGTGTCTCGCGTCGCTTTTCGACTTCCTGGCTCAGTTACGCAGCGAAACTTCCGAGCGCACGACCAACATCACCTTCACGAAGCCGTTTCAGCGCACGATCGCGCAATTGACGCACGCGCTCGCGAGTTACACCCAGCATCGAGCCGATTTCCTCGAGCGTGTGCTCCCGGCCAGCCTCGAGACCGAAGTACAGTCTCAATACTTTCGCGTCGCGCGGGGGCAGAGTTGAAAGTGCAGACTCGATTTCATCGTTTAGGAAGCGATTCATTGCCTCCTCTTCTGTATCAGGCATTTCGTCCGCAACGAAGCGCTCGATGAGTGAGCGATCGCCTTCGGGGTCCATCGGTGCATCGAGACGCACATCGCCAGTGTTGAGCGCAGCGAGCGACTGCACGACATCGACCGAAAGGCCGGTGAGCTGCGAGAGCTCTTCGGGCGTGGGCTCGCGGCGCATCTTCTGGCGAAGGATTTCCGACGCCTTGATGATGCGTGACAGATCTGCCGTGCGGTTGAGTGGAACGCGAACGGTTCTTCCCTGTCGCGCGAGCGACGAGAGAATTGCCTGGCGGATCCACCACACGGCGTACGAAATGAACTTCACTCCCTGGTCGGGATCGAATTTTCTTGCAGCAGTGAGCAAACCGACGTTGCCTTCACCGATGAGATCGATGAGGGGCAGTCCGCGGTTCTGATATTTTTTTGCGACGGAGATGACGAATCTCAGGTTGCGCTTGACGAGCTCCTGCAGCGCATCCTGGTCACCTGCGCGGATCTTACGGGCAACCTCGATCTCCTCGTTGCCTTTCAGCAGCGGGTATGTGCTTACCTCATATAGGTACTGATCGAGGATGTCGCGCTCGGGCTCGCTTGGGGCGATTCCGGTCGCGGCCGTCGTCTTACGACGGCGCTTGACTTCAGCCATTTCGGGACACCTCAGGGTCCGTATTTCGGTTATTACTATGTATTAGACGCGGCGCACGGCCGGGCTCAGCGGAGAATATCGTGAAGCGATTTGATCGCTTTGCGAAATTCGGTGACCCAACTATTGAAAATTTCATTGCGGTTGGGCGCTGCAAATTACCGGCCGTGGCGAAGATTGCTAGGGGTGTTTCTTGACTTTCGTATATACTCGCGGATATCCTTCGCGGTTCCTCGAACAAATTTGTTTTTTGTAGTTTTTTCGAGTGAAATCGCGCGATTTTTCGAGTCATCGAAATCTCACGTTTTGCAGGCAGCAGTTAGCAGGCAGCCGGTAGCTGCAGTGTTGGGGGTGTAGCTCAGTTGGGAGAGCGCTTGAATGGCATTCAAGAGGTCAGGGGTTCGATTCCCCTCACCTCCATACCGGCAGCCGAACCGATTAGATTGTTTTTTCGTCGCAGCTCGGCAACGGCTGACGCGCGCAG
>DATEDH010000354.1:0-5941 GCA_035281765.1 Gemmatimonadaceae bacterium | reverse complement strand
CAGCGAAACCCCAGGTCCCATCAACGAGCGCGCGGATTCCCGCGCCAATGGAATCGGTGTCCGCGGTGTTCACGATCTGCTGCTCGCGCGTGAACACGATCGAATTTCTATAACGCCCGATACGGACGTCAGAGTAACTGGCGCCCAAGCCTTTCGCTGTGTTGATGGCGGCCATCATGAGGTCCTTGATGGTGTCATCGGTCGGCATCTCGGCCGCGCCCTTTGGCATCATCAGGCCTGGCATCGCCTCGGCAGGATTGAACAGGCCTGCGGCAGCAATTCCCGCCGCGGCTATTCCGCCTTGTTTGAGGAAGTCTCGCCTGGTTTTCACTTTAGGTTGTTGGGTTGGGGTAGACTCCGAATATCGGAGCGGAACACCCGGCTCGCAATCTGCGGGATATCGCGTAACCTGATGTTAGGGCTGATCTTACAAAAGAATTACAGATTCCTTGGGATGCTTTAGCCGCCACGCCGGGATAGGTTACTCCAAATGGCACTACAGTCCATATCAACAAAGTCACTCAACTCTCGCGAAGAGTTGCTCGGTGCAGCTGCACGGCTGCGTGCAGAAGTCGCAAAGCGAATTGTCGGTCAGGAGACGGTCATCGAGGAAATTCTCATGGCTCTCCTTGCGGGCGGTCATGCGCTGCTCGTCGGAGTGCCTGGTCTTGCAAAGACGCTGATGATCAGAAGTGTGAGCGAGGCGATGGACCTGAATTTCCGCCGCATTCAATTCACACCTGACCTCGTTCCGAGCGACATCACTGGAACCGAGATCATGGAAGAAGATACGGCAACCGGCAGTCGTTCGTTTCGATTCGCAAAAGGTCCGATCTTCGCCAACATCGTCCTCGCGGATGAGATCAACCGTGCTCCGCCACGCACACAGGCCGCACTCCTCGAGGCAATGCAGGAGCATCGCGTAACCGCGGCGGGCGAGACGATGCCGCTGCCCGAGCCGTTCTTCGTTCTCGCAACGCAAAATCCAATCGAGCAGGAAGGAACGTATCCGCTTCCTGAAGCGCAGCTCGACCGTTTCCTGTTCGACATTCGCGTTGGATATCCGGATGAGGACGCCGAAGTCGGAATCCTTCGCTCCACAACGGGCGCTGATTTCGAGCCGCTGCGCCCTGTGATCGACGGTGAAGAAACTCGCGCGCTCCAGCGACTCGTGCGCGACATCCCGGCGGCAGATCCCGCATTGAGATTCGCTGCGCGACTCGCCCGCGCGACGCGTCCTGCGGAAAATGACGCATCGGATACGGTGAAGAAGTATGTGAGATGGGGCGCGGGCCCGCGCGCGGGACAGGCGCTGATCCTCGGCGCAAAATCTCACGCGCTGCTTGCCGGCCGATTCGCAGTTTCGCCTTCCGATATCGTTCGCGTTGCGCGGCCGGTGCTGCGTCACCGCGTGCTTCCGAATTTCGCTGCAGAAGCGAAAGGAATCACTGTGGACCAGATCATCGACGGTCTACTCGAGGACGTGAAGCCGCCCAAGAGCGAGATCAAGCTCTAGCAGTCGATGGCTCTATGGAGGGAGGCCCGCCAGAGCGCGGCCGCTCGATTCGAGGAGCCTGATTACGCAGCGCTCCTCGATTCCGTACGTGGAATAAGGTGGCCGGCCCGGTCTGCCGTCCGCGGTGGAATACCCGGCGCGCACACCTCGAGAATGCGGGGAGCTTCCGCCGAGTTTACGGAGTATCGGCCGTACCGTCAGGGCGATGATTTGAGGCGCATCGACTGGAAGCTTTTCGCCCGCAGCAACCGCGCATATATAAGGTTGTCCAATGACCGGGCGATCCTGCCCACTACTATAGTATTGGATGCATCCGCATCCATGGCGTTCCCCGTGGGGTCATTGGGGAAATGGACGCTCGGGGCGCAAGCGGCAGTGGCACTTGCTGCAGTTGCCCGAAATTCTGCTGATCCTGTGGGTCTCGTAGTCGCTCGCGAGAACGACCTCATTCAGCTTCCCCCGCGCACCCGGCAGAGTGTGATCAATGAGATGGTTCGCGCAGTGCAGGATACGCGGCCCTCAGGAAATGATCCTCTCACTCCGGCGTTCGATGCCGCGGCACGAATGAGCGGACGCATTGTGATCGTGTCCGATTTTCTCGGCGAAGGTGATGATCTCCTTGCTGCCGCGTCACGCGCTGTCGTCGCGGGCAAGGAAGTTCATGCACTGCATGTCATCGCACCTGAGGAAATAGATCCTCCGCGCGAGACGGTCCTGGTTTCCGATCCCGAGCGGCCTGACATTCGCCGTCCCCTGACGGGTGATGCCCGCGATGCGTATCTGCTCGCGTTCGGTGCCTGGCGCGATCGGGTCGCTCATGAATGGAGCGAATCAGGGGTCGCATACTCGGTTGCAATTGTCGGCGAGGAAGCCCCCGATCATCTCGTGAGACGCTTCACATCGCCGCGCGGGATCGCAGCGACCGCATGACGTTTCTTGCCCCCGGATTTTTCATCGGTGCGCTCGCTGTAGCCGCTGCGGTTGTTGCGCTGCATTTCATAGTGACGAGGCAGCCGAGGGCGGGCGTTCTTCCGACGGCGCGCTTTGTACCTGATCTGCCTGCGACCGCAACCGCTCGCGCAACTCGTCCGTCAGACCTTCCGTTGATGCTGTTGAGAGTCCTGCTGGTTCTCGCGGCAGGAGCCGGACTCGCAAAGCCGATTATCAAACCGTCGCGCGGCGTCGAGGCGCGAGTGATACTCGCTGATGTATCACGCTCTGTTCAGGATACTGGCGCGCTGAACGACAGTGTTCGTGCCTATTCTCGCAGTCACGATGTTGTAATCGCATTCGATTCATCCGCGCGACCAGTTGCAGCGGATTCTGTATCGCATCTGCGTAGCGCTCGCTCGCGGGGAAATCTCAGTGCAGCGTTGATCGCCGCATTGAGAGCGGGCAGCGGTCTGCGTGATCGAGCCGACAGTGTCGAGCTCGTGATTGTTTCTCCGTTTGCAAGTGAAGAGATAGACGCTGCGACCGATAGTATTCGCGCGTTGTGGCCGGGTCGCGCCAGGCTGGTAACGGTGCGAGCAAATGAGTTAGCCACGAGCGCAAAGCCGTCGCTCGAAATAAGGGCTCAACAGGGTGATCCACTCGCAGTAACTGTCGCTCAAGCGAAATCAAATACTGACCCGACTGGCCTTATCACCAGATCTGGCAGCTCGACCGAGGAGATTCCTGGCCGTGCGACGATTGAATGGCCGGTCAACGAACGCCCGCGCGGCGCTGTAGCAAGAGCGGCGCGAGATACAATCGGCGGATTGACGGCGCACGGCGCGCTTGTGGTTGCATCATTTGAGAGACGGTGGGCTTATCCGCCTGATTCAATTCGCGATGCTGAAATTGTTGCGCGATGGATCGACGGTGAGCCCGCTGCGATTGAATTTCCCGGCGCTTCATCGTGTACTCGATCAGTTGCCATACCGGTAGCGTCTGCCGGCGATCTGGTTATTCGCCGCGATTTCATTCGCTTTGTCGGTGCGCTTTCGGGTGATTGCATCTCCACTACGTCAGCACAGCCTGTTGATGCACCGCAGCTTGCGCGTCTTGCAGGGAACGGGGGACTTGTTCCGCGTGAAGCGTTTCCGCCACGCGGTGATGTAACGTCTGATCTCGCACCGTGGCTGATTGGCCTTGCAGCTGTGCTGGCAATTGTGGAGCTCTTTGTGCGCCGGCGGCGCGCGCTCGAAGTGCGCAGCGTTTCAGCACGCAGCTCGAGAGCGGAGAAGCGCGCAGCATGACAGCGATGGAGCGCGTCACGCGCACCCAGCGCATCCTCGGAACCGCCGCGATCATTCAGGCGTTCGGCTGGGGCATTGCAACTGTCTTCGGCGCGCTCGCATTGATGTCATTCGGCTCGCTGATTGTACCGGCGCTCAAATCGAACCAGTCATCACACCTGGCGATTGCCGATGCCCTCGGCGCCATTGTCACATTGACTCTGCTGTGGCGCGCACGGCACTTCTCATCGCGAAATCGCGTCGCACTATGGATCGAAGAGCGAGAGCCGAAGCTGCAATACGCGCTTGTGACTGCGATGGAGCATTCGCGATCTCCGTTTGTAGCCGGACTCGATGCGATTATCGAGAAGGCAAACGTCGGTTTTGTCACCATCGCATCGCTTCGTCGCACTGTTGGCTATGCCCTCGGGGCGCTCGCAGTTGCTGCGCTGCTCCTTTATGTATCGCCATCCGCGGCGTTTGGGCACGGAAGTTTGCTCACAAGGCTCGGTGTCGGTGCGAAGGGACCAGCCGGGCCGCCGGGAAGTCGTCTCGAGATTATTCGCGCACGAGTCACTCCGCCCGCGTACACGGGTGAGCGATCGTCGGAGCTCGATGATCCGACCTCTATTCCTGCACTCACAGGCAGTCGAATCGAAATTCGCGGAACGGGTAATTCCTCCGGCATCACTGCATCGATTCCGGGTCTCGAGGTAGACGTCAGAGATTCGGGCAACGACTGGACCATGTCGATGGTAATGCCTTCAAAGCCGGCCGCGCTCACGTTGAAGGACAGATCGTACGAGCGAATCGTCGTACTCGATCCGCGCGCGGACACGCCACCGAAGATTGTCCTTTCATCTCCCCTGAGAGATTCCACGCTTCGCGCTGCACAGCTCGTGATCCGACTCGAGGCAACAGCGACGGATGATATCGGACTGCGTGGCGCTTACTTCGAATACCTGATAACGACTGGCTCGGGAGAAATATTCAGTGCGCGCACTGTCAACACTCCGGTTGTCGGTTTTGGTGGCGCGCGACGCGGATCCCTCAGCGCAACGCTGGATCTCGCATCGCTGAAACTGAATCAGGGTGACGTCGTGTCCATTCGCGCAATCGCGCAGGATGGCAACACGTTGTCCGGGCCGGGCACCGCAACATCCGACACACGAACATTCCGTATCGCGATGGCATCCGAGTATGACTCGATCGCGGTCGATGCAGCAGCGCCGCTGCCGATCGATACGACAGCGATGAGCCAGCGCATGCTCATCATGATGACGGAAAAGCTCGTGAAGGAAACGCCGAAGATTACGCGCAAGGAGTTCGTACGCAGGTCGGGCGAGATAGGTGATCTCGAGGACAAGATCAGGAAGCGCGTCGAGGAAGTTCTATACGAGCTCGAAGGCGGCGAAGAAGGAGCAGAAGCAGAAGCGCCGGGCACTCCCCCAGATCCCTCCGCGACACTAGAAGGCGAGGAGTCGGACCAGGTTCGCGCAGTGCAGAATCCCGACTTGTTCGAAGCGTTCAACGAGCTCTGGTCATCTGTGCGCTCATTGCAAATCGCCGAGCCGGACTCGGCGCTCCCGCACATGCGCATAGCGCTGCGGGCACTCGACCGTGCCAGACTCGCAAACCGGCTCTATCTGCGTGGCATGCCGCCGAAAGTTGTTGTCGACATTGCGCGTGTCAGGATGTCCGGAAAAGAGAAGGGCACAACGAATGTCAGAACGCCGCGCGCACCTCAGGATTCGGCGCGTGCGAACCTCGATCGCCGCTTCAACGACGCGGTCGAGCTGATCGAGAAAAAGCCAGCCGATGCAATTCGCGCCTTTACGCTCATGCAGGTCGAAGCACTGTCGGTTTCACCGCAGGCCGCAACCGCACTTGGCGAAGCGATCGATGCGTTCAGAAAAGGACGCGATGCGACGCTGCCGCTTCTTCGTGCGCGACGTGCAATTGCCGGTGATCCGACTGGGGCGCCTGGTCTTCCAGCATGGTCGGGTGGATGGTGAGTGACTTCGTATTCTGCACCGGCCGATATGAATCGGGCGACTGGGACAGCGCCCCGACACTTCCCGCGAACCTGATCGATTCAGTAGCGCGATACACGGAGATTGGATGTGCCCCCGTGGGAGTAATAGTTCCGCTCGGATCCGAGCGAATACTCGAGTATCCGCTCGTGTATCTCACGGGACATCTGCCA
>DATEDH010000353.1:0-3157 GCA_035281765.1 Gemmatimonadaceae bacterium | reverse complement strand
CTTCGTCGATCACTGCCGCTTCCTTCTCGCGGTGGGTCAATGCGTGCTCGCGCGCCTCGAGCTCAGCGAGCAATGCATTAACATCACGCTCACCTGTTGGAAGCCGCTGCTCTGCGCGAACGAGAACATCTTCGGGCAGCTGCAGCCGGCGCGCGATGCTGATGCCGTACGAGCGGCCGGGACTTCCCTTGATGAGTCTGTACGTTGGTGCCAGCGCAGCCGAATCGAATTGCAGTGATGCGTTGACTACTCCATCTACTTCAGCTGACAGCTCCTTGAGCGCTCCAAGGTGCGTCGTTGCGATTGAAAGACTTCCGCGTGTCGTGAGCGCCTCGAGGATCGCTCCACCGAGTGCCGCGCCCTCCACAGGATCGGTTCCCGATCCAAGCTCGTCGATGAGAACGAGACTCGATGAAGTCGCCGAGCGCAAAACTTCGGCAAGATTTTTCAGGTGAGCGCTGAATGTCGACAGGCTGGAGCTGATCGACTGCTCATCCCCTACGTCTGCATAGATATCGTCGAATATCGCAAGACGCGATTCGTTGCTCACCGGAACAGGGATACCCGATTGCGCCATCGCTGCAAACAAGCCGATCGATTTGAGCAAAACGGTTTTGCCGCCGGTGTTGGGACCCGATATGAGAAGCGTTCTCTCCTTCGGCTCGAGCGCAAGATCGAATGGAACGACGTTGATTCCCTGCGCGATCAAAAGTGGATGGCGGCCATCGAGAATGTTGAATCCCTGTTCGGCCGGTCCGAATTCGATGTTCCCGCACTTGAGCTGAGATGCGAACTGCGCCCGCGCATAGAGAGAGTCAAGGACAATCAGCGATTCGAGCGCGGTGACGAGATCTGCGCGCGCGGGACGAATGACTTCAGTCAGCTCGAGAAGAATCCGCTCGATCTCCTCCGATTCTTCCGACTCCAGCTCGCGTATGCGATTACCTGCCTCTACTGCAGCAGGAGGCTCAACGAAAAGTGTTCCCCCGGTGCTCGACGTATCGTGAACAATTCCACCCACCACCGAGCGCGCTTCGCGTCGCACAGGAATGACGAAGCGACCGTTGCGCACAGTGACCGACATGTCAGGCACCTGAAAGCGCGACTCGAGTCGCGCGACGATGCGCTCGAGCATTCGCACGATCTCACCCTGGGCACCGCGCATCTCGCGGCGAATCCGACGCAATGCAGGCGAAGCGTCGTCGCGGATGTTGCCCTCATCATCGACTGCTGCCTCGAGCGCCTTTTCTTCCTTCGGCGCGACAATCAGCCCGTCGATCTCCGCACGAATCATCGCGATGGTGACAGCAGGGATCTTGTCGCCTTTGAAACTGTCGACAGTGAGACGCGACGATCGAAGAAAATTGCGAAGCGCGAGCAAATCAGCAGGCGACAGCGATGCGCCCTGCACTTTCAAGCGCGCGAGCGCGGGCGTGATGTCGATTACGTTCTGCGGTCGCCATCGCGCTTCTCCGCCGGTTACGGCACGCATGGCGGAAACGCGCGAATGCTCCCGCTCGATCCAGTCGCGGTCCGACACGGGAGATGATTCGCGAATTCGCGCGCCGCCGAGTGACGACGATGCGAATCCTGCGACGAGCTCGAGCGCCCGATCGAACTCGATTACGCCAAGTGCGTGTGCGTTCATAAATGCAAAAACCCGAACCTGCGATTGAATTCGCGAGTCCGGGTCTCGTGCTGCCTCATCTGCTGATCACCCCTGCCTGCTGAGCTCCTCGCGCGCGATTGCGTTGATGGTTCCGCCCTCCGCCTTTCCCTTGAACTGCGGAAGAACCTTCCCCATCACCGCGCCGATGTTGGCTGCGCCTGATGATATCGCGGCGCGTACTGCAGTCCTGATTTCCTCGTCGCTCACCTGCGGCGGGAGGTATTTCTCCAGGGCCTGGGCCTCGCTCCGTTCCTTGTCAGCGAGGTCGGCCCTGCCAGCCTTGTCGTACATCTCGATCGATTCGCGGCGCTTCTTGATCGCCTTGCGAAGAACGTCGATGACATCATCGTCGTTCGGGTCGCGCCTAAGCTCGATGCGGCGGTTCTTGATTTCCGACAGAACCGTTCCGAGAAGGAGGGTGCCTGCCTTGTCCTGCGCTTTCCGCGAGGCATTCAGGTCACCCTGCAACCGCGCGTTAAGCTCCGACATGAGATTAGACTCTGCGCGTGCGACGGTTCTTGCGCATCGCCGTATTCAGCTTGCGCTTTCTGCGCTCGCTCGGCTTCTCGTAATGACGATGCTTGCGGAGATCGGAGAGGATGCCCGCCTTCTCGCACTTCTTTTTGAAGCGCTTGAGTGCGCGCTCGAAGTTCTCGTCGTCATGGATAATGACTTCCGACAAAATCTACTTCCCCCCTTCATGGCGTTTGTGGCGCCGGCAATGGTATAGACCGTCAATTTAGATGGTTAAAGAGGGGGGAGCAACCGGAATGCTCCCTTTCTTATCCAGGGGGCCAGGTCATGTGACGCCCGCCGAGCACGTGCAGATGAAGATGATCGACGGTCTGACCGCCATCTGGACCCGTGTTGGCAACCACGCGGTACCCCTTTTCGAGTCCCTCCGACCGAGCTACTGAGGCGGCAAACGAGAGAAGATCTCCCAGCATCTTGGGATCGTTCGCTGCGGCGAGAGACGCAACATGTGCGCGCGGAATTACCAGAACGTGCGTCGGTGCCTGCGGATTGAGATCACGAAACGCGAACATCGTCTCAGACTCGGCGACTTTGGTCGACGGAATCTCCCCACGCGCGATCCTGCAGAAAATGCAGTTGCCGGACATCAGAGTCCCTCGACCTGGTTTGCATCCGCCGAAACTGTCCCCAGCATTGCGCGCGCGATCGCCAGGGCGGCGATACCTGCCGTTTCAAAGCGAAGCGTACCACCCACGAGCGATACGGGAGTGAAGCCGCCTTCAATCATTTCGTTGCGCTCCCTCGGATCCAGTCCGCCTTCAGGTCCGAGCGCAATGGCGACTGGACCATTCAAATCGAGAGACAAAAGCGAAGTCTCCGCCGCTGCGTCGAGCAGTATCCGCGTTCCGTCAGTTGTGGCTGCGATCGCCCGCTCGAGGTTGGCGGCGGGAAAAATTTCTGGAAGCCAGCCGCCGTCAGACTGAGTCAGCGCAGCGATCATTCGGCCTTTCAGTC
>DATEDH010000352.1:0-4846 GCA_035281765.1 Gemmatimonadaceae bacterium | reverse complement strand
CGAGCGTATCGAGTCCTGGAATAGCATTTACGCGCGCACCCGGAATGCGGTTCGCCGCTGCTGCGATCCCGAAGTTGATGCGGTTCAGAATCACACCTGTATTCATCCAGGCATCGCCGGTCTCAGGATATCCATTCGGCGCCTGGTGCCCGTAAATCGGCTGGCCGAGATAAGCGATCATCTGCGCAGTGCGTGGAGTCGAATCCGGCTCGGCGCTCATTGCGCGCATCGCGCTCACAACAACTTCGAACGGCGACTTCACTTTTGCGCGGAATGCCTGCTGCGAATAAAACTCGTTCGATGTAATAATTGCGCGCAGCGTTTCGCGAATGTCACCGTCGGTTTTCAGAAATACCTGTGCAGCGCGATCGACCACTGCCTGCGGTGGATTATCCGAAACAAACCGGCGCGCGAGTTTTGTCGCGATGTATTTCGCAGTCGAGGGATGCCGGGCGACAATGTCCAGCACGTTCTCACCGTCTTCAATTCCGCGTCCGGCTTTGAGCTTGTGGCCGAGCACGATTTTCTCGCCGGCATCATGCATCTCAGGGCGGAAGATGAACCCGCCTCCTGTTGCTGGCGGCCGGATAGTCCAGCCGGTTAGCGCGCGCGCAACATTGATGACATCCTGCTGCGTGTATCCGCCGTCAACTCCGAGTGTGTGGAGCTCGAGAAGCTCGCGGCCGTAATTCTCATTCAAGCCCTGAGCGCGCGCATTGGGTCGCGCGGCCATTCTCCTCATGCGAGTGAGTCGCGGGCGTGAAGTGTCCGCCATGCTGCGCGCATTGTCGAGATAGAAAAGCATGGCAGGACTTTTTGCGACGGCTTCGAGCAAATCGCGGAATTTGCCAAGCGCTCGCGGTCGTATCACATCCTGTTCGTACTCCGCCAGATAGTACGCCTCCGGCGGACCTTTTTGCGCGTAAACGTTGAAGTGGTTGAGCCAGAAATCGGTCATCACTTCTTCGAGCTGCCGGTTGCTCGCGACTGCATGCGCAACGCGTGACGACTGGAGCTCACCCATCATGCGACGACGATTGAGCGCGATTCCCTGGAGCGCGGGATTGTTTCGTGCAGGCCGCATTGCTGTGTCGCCAGCATCACGACGGACCTCGCGACGCTCACGCTGCGCCATGTTGAACTCGCGCAGCAAGTCATTCTGATCCTGTTTCAGGATGCTGTATCGCTCGACGAACTTTTCGAGCGACCGATCGTCGATCCGTTCCGGATGAAGCTGGAGATCGACCCACTTGTCGAGTCCCATCGCGCGGATCTTCTGTGCATCACCCGGCCGCGGGCCGAAGGTGAGCCGGTTGAGCGCGTGAATTATCTGCTGGTCGGCAGCGAGCTCACGATGATCGAGTGGCTGCTGTGCATTGGCAATAGTGGCCAATGCAACAGAGGAGAAAAGGACTTTTAAGGTCAGTCTCATAAAGTAACGGCGGTTTAAGGGGTGAGACGACCCGGACGACGGGACTGTTAAGGACGTTAAGCAATAACGTCCAACGCGTCCGTCCTCATTCCAGAGATTTCAGGTACTGTGTCAAATCCACTTTCGGCTTCGGATACTCGAGATCCAGCCCTTCGAGTGTCTCGACGATTCGCTTTGCAATCAGGTAGTTCCGTGCCTTGTTGCTGTCGGCCGGCACAACGTACCACGGGGCCCATGACGTGCTGCATTTCGTGAGCGCATCACGATACGCCTTGGTGTACTGGTCCCACAGGTTCCGCTCATCGAGATCGCCCGCGTTGAACTTCCATTTCTTGGCTGGATCCTCAACGCGCTCGCGGAGTCTCTCCTTCTGCTCATCACGCGAGACATGGAGAAAGAACTTGAGAATCACTGTGCCGCTCTCAGCCAGCATCTTCTCGAAATTGTTGATCTGTTCGTATCGTTTCGACCAGACGTCCATTGGAACCAGCTCGTGAACCCGCACGACGAGCACGTCCTCATAATGCGAGCGGTTGAAAATCCCGAACATTCCTTTCTCGGGCATTACCTGATGGATGCGCCACAGATAATCGTGCGCGAGCTCCGTCGATGTCGGCGCCTTGAAGGAGTTGATTCGCACACCTGATGGATTGCATGCACCGATCACTGTGCGGACAACCCCATCCTTGCCCGATGCATCGCGCCCCTGAAGTACGATCAGAAGTGCACGGCGGCCATCGGCGTAGAATCTGCTCTGTAATTCTCCGAGCTTCTCGAGCTCTTTGTCGAGCTTCTTCTTTATCTCGTCCTTATCGAGAGACTTGGGGCGTGCCGCATCATCATCATTCAGCTCGAGCGCATCGTCAAACGAAACAGGTTCAAGCAGCATATCGATAATTTCTCAGAGGTCCTTGCGCGAGATTATCTGTGGAATCCCATCGCGGTAGTAATCGTCGATTCTCGTTTCCTCGAAGAATCCATACGATAAGAGGAGCGCGCGATATCGAACGAGATATGGATCAGCCGGCATCTCGGCGAATATCACGCGGATCCGGCGTGAAGCGAGATCTGCAGTCGCGTATTCCAGGATGCGAAGTCCGATTCCCGCGCGGCGCGACCTGGGCGCAACGAGAATTGCGTGAATCATTCCTGTCCCGACTGTTCCTGCGACAATCCCGTACACACCGAACCCGACAATCTCTCCATCGCGCTCGGCAACGCATGCCTTGTATTCGGGATAGCGCTCGCGCACTGCATCCTTGAACAGGTCGCCAACCCTCTCCATCCACGGGTTCTTCGGCAGCTCCCACTCCAATAATCCAAGCGCGGCCGCGAGATCACCTTCGCGC
Organism: Gemmatimonadaceae bacterium; assembly: GCA_035281765.1. Taxonomy (GTDB): domain Bacteria; phylum Gemmatimonadota; class Gemmatimonadetes; order Gemmatimonadales; family Gemmatimonadaceae; genus UBA4720. The sequence continues at coordinate 2,065 of DATEDH010000352.1, read as the reverse complement.
GCCGCGCGGACTTCGAGTCGCTTGAGTGCGGGAGCAAGCACAGAGCTCACTACCTATATATGTAGTGGCCGTCCCAATACGCCGAGTGCGGCCTCTTTTACTGTCTCCGACAGGGTCGGGTGCGAGTGAACGGTGATCCCGATGTCTTCGGACGATCCGCGATACTCGAACGCCAGGACGACTTCCTGAATCAGGTCCGATGCATTCGCTCCAATGATGTGACAGCCCAGCAGCTCATCAGTACGCGCGTCAGCGATGAATTTCACGAAGCCACTCGTCTCGGCCATCGTGCGCGCGCGTCCGTTCGCGGAGAAAGGGAACTTGCCCGTCTTGTACTCGCGGCCCGACTCCTTCACTTCGTGCTCGGCCAATCCAACACTCGCGATTTCCGGCCATGTGTAGACCACGGACGGCATCGACTTGTAATCCATCTTTGCATGATGACCCGCGATGACTTCAGCGGCTACTACACCTTCTTCTTCCGCCTTGTGAGCGAGGAGCTTGCCGCCGACTGCATCGCCGATTGCAAAGACGTTTGAAAGATTCGTCCTCATTTCAGCGTCGACGGCGATCTCGCCGCGCTTACCGAGAGTGAGACCAAGTGCAGCAGCGTCGATTCCGGTGAGCGACGGTTTTCTTCCGACTGAGACAAGAACGTAGTCCGCTTCGAGAGTCTCCTTTGCGCCGTCCTTCTCGACCTCGATGCGCACGACTTTCCCTTCCTGTGATGCGCCGGTGACTTTCGTTCCTGCACGAATGTCGAGTCCCTGCTTGCGGAAGATCTTGTCCGCTTCCTTGATGATTTCTTCGTCGTTGCCGGGAAGAATCGTTGGAAAGAGCTCGACGACTGTGACCTGAGCGCCAAGGCGCCGCCAGACCGATCCGAGCTCGAGTCCGATGACGCCGCCACCAATCACGATTAGCCGCTTTGGAACCTCGGGAATTTTCAGAGCGCCGATGTTGGAGAGAACGCGATCTTCATCGAACTTGAGAAACGGAAGCCCGATGGGCACTGACCCCGTTGCGATGATGACGTTCTTTGCTTCGTAGGTCGTGACCGTGCCGTCGTCCGCGGTGACGTCAACAACGTTTCCCTTTTTCAGAGTTCCGCGGCCTTTGGCCCACGTGATCTTGTTTTTTCTGAACAGAAACTCGATGCCCTTGGTGTTCTGTCCGACAACCGCGTCCTTGCGCTTCATCATCGTCGCGAGATCGAGCGACACCGCATCGATCTTCACACCGTGCTCGGCCGAATGCTGTCTCGCCCATTCGTAGTGCTCGGACGAAGTGAGAAGTGCCTTTGACGGAATGCAGCCGACGTTCACGCATGTTCCGCCGAGTGTCTTGTCCATCTCGACGCAAACCGTGTTGAGCCCGAGCTGGGCTGCGCGGATCGCAGCGACGTAACCGCCCGGGCCGCCGCCAATTACAACGACGTCAGCGTTCATCAGGAGATCAGCATCGCGGCAGGATCCTCGATGAGCTCCTTGATGCGAACGAGGAAGAGGACTGCCTGCTGTCCATCGACGATCCGGTGGTCATACGACAGGGCGATGTACATCATCGGACGAATCTCGATCTTCCCGTCTATTGCAACCGGGCGATCCTGTGTCTTGTGAAGCCCGAGGATGCCAACCTGCGGATAGTTGATGATCGGTGTCGAAACGAGCGAGCCGAAGACGCCGCCGTTTGTAATGGTGAATGTTCCGCCGGTGAGATCATCCATCGTGAGCTTGCCGTCACGGGCGCGCTTTGCGACTTCGGAGATGTCGCGGCTGATCTCGATCATTCCTTTGGCGTGCGCATCCTTGATGTTCGGCACGACAAGTCCTGCGTCCGACGCGACGGCGATTCCCATGTTCACATAGTGCTTGTAGATGATGCTGTCGCCGTCGATCTGCGCGTTCACCATGGGGAATTTCTCGAGCGCCATGCATGCTGCTTTCACGAAGAACGGCATGAACGTGAGTTTGACCGCGTGCTCCTTCTCGACTTTTTCCTTCAAACGCTCACGCAGCGCGTTCACCTGAGTCATGTCGACTTCGTTGAACGTGGTGAGGTGCGC
>DATEDH010000351.1:0-4987 GCA_035281765.1 Gemmatimonadaceae bacterium | reverse complement strand
CGCACGCGCAACATTGCTGTCGTGCCGGTGAACCGCTTCGCTTCGATGGTGCAGCTGATTCCGGTCGATCAGGTGGACACCGCAGATGTGCGGAAAAATGCATCCCGGCTTGGTGACGAATACACACGCATGCATGGCACGCCGTACGTCATGCGCCGTCGCATTCTCGTATCCGATAAGAGGCTTCCCTGCTCGCCGCCGCCATGGGGCGCGCTCGTCGCGGTCGATCTCAACACCGGTCGTCATGCCTGGAGTGTTCCGCTTGGTGATCCTTCGACGAAGGCCCCTCAGCTAAAGCCGTTTTCGAATCCGCCACTCGGCCTGCCCAATCTCGGTGGCCCGATAATCACTGCCGGCGGGCTCGTTTTTGTCGGTGCAGCGATGGACCCTTTCATCCGCGCATTCGATATCGAAACGGGACGCGAGCTGTGGCGCGGTGAGCTGCCCGCCGGCGCACGGGCAACTCCGATGACTTACGCGATAAACGGGAAGCAGTTCGTCGTGATTGCAGCAGGCGGCAACGAAGACTGGGGCAAGGGAGACAGCATCGTTGCCTTTGCACTCCCGGATAAGAATTAATCACAGCACATACGACTACATGACACACCGACCACTGGCAGTGCTGTTCGATCTGGACGGAACTCTTATCGATACGATCGACCTGCTGCTCGCATGCGCGCGACACACGTTTGAGGGCCGCACCCCCGCTCCGACCGATGAAGAGTGGATTGCAGGAATTGGAACTCCGCTGAGAAAGCAGTTCGCGGCATTCACAACGACTGATGAGGAGATCGAGCAGCTCACTCAGCGGTACCGGACATTTCAGCGCGAACATCATGATCGCCTGACGAACGCGTTTCCCGGAGTTCTGGAAACACTCGACGAACTCGAGCGCCGTGGACACCCGATGGGAATCGTCACGAGCAAATCGAATGAGATGATGGATCGCGGCCTCGAGTGGGTCGGCATCATGAAGCACATGAAGACGCGGATTGGAATGGACAACGCAAAGCTGCACAAGCCCGATCCGTTTCCCGTTCGAATGGCATTGGAGGATCTCGGGTACGAGCCGCACGAGGCGCTTTTCCTTGGGGACTCTCCTCACGACATCACATCGGGCAACGCGGCCGGCGTGATCTCGGTCGCCGCGTTGTGGGGTCCGTTCACCCGGGAGCAGCTCGAGCCGTATGCGCCCACCCGCTATCTCGAGCGAATCACTGATCTACCGGCGCTCGTCGACCAGCTGCAGCGGGAAAAATGAAGTGCGACGGGCCGCACCAAAGTGCGGTCCATGGTGTATAATCCTGCCTGAACCACCCCCACAGATGGAGCATCAGAAAATGGGTGTCTCGTATTCCGCTGGAACCATCGTCCGCACCGGCGAGGAGCGCGCAACGCTCGTGCGCCGGACCTACTCTCTGGTTTTTGTGAGCGTGCTCGTGACGATTGCGGGCTCGATGTTCGCGCTTTCCCAGCCCGGACTGTTGAGCTGGATCTCACAGCACACGTGGCTTTCCATAATCGCCATCTTTGCGCCCCTGTTGCTCGCGATGCGGTACCAGCATGCATTCCCGGTGAACATTGCGCTGGTATTTGTATTTGCGTTTGCCGAGGGCGTGCTGCTGGCGCCTCTTCTTTATGTATACGGGCAAACCCGGCCGGGCCTGATAACCCAGGCGGCAATGCTGACGATCGGCGCGTTTGGAATTCTGACCGCGTACGCGTTTGTATCGCGTCGTGATTTCAGCGCGTGGGGCAGCTTCTTCATGGTCGGACTGTGGGTCGTCATCGGCGGGATGCTGCTCAACATGTTCTTCTTCCATAATCCCGGGGCCGATCTCGCTCTCGCATCGATAACGATACTCGTCTTCTCGGGTTTGCTCGTGTTCGATACGTGGCGCCTTCGCAACGTCTACGGGCCCGATGACTACGTCGCCGCAGCAGTTCAGATCTATCTCGACCTGCTCAACCTGTTCCTTGCGATCCTTCGCGTACTGGGCGGCAGACGGAACTAGGGACTGAAGCAGAAAAAGCGCGTCGACCCGTCGACGCGCTTTTTTTTTGCTATGCGGGAGAGTCTCCCTCCGGCGATACCTCTTCAGTCGAGTCAGCATCGATTGCCCTCGCAAGGGCAAGATCATTCGACGTGATTCCTCCCGCATCGTGAGTCGACAGGGTCAGGGTCACTTTCGAGTACCTGATATCGATGTCGGGGTGATGATTTGCTTCTTCCGCGAGACCGGCGACGCGATTCACGAATTCCATCGCCTGCGTGAAGTTGCGAAATGTATAGGTGCGCGTGAGCACGTCCCCGCGGCGCGACCAGCCCGCAAGGTTTCCCAGCTCTCGCTGTATCGCGATGTCCGATAGCAGGTCTGCCATGTATCACCTCATCAGTTAGACAACGCTCACGCGCGGGAAGATAGCGCAGAAACTACCGCCTGCTTTTACTTCGGTGTATCTTCGGGTCATGGGTAGTCGCGTTCGAAAGTCGATAACGGGACGATTTGCAAAGCAGGAGCCGCTGTTCGGCGAGCTGTACGAGCGCGAGTCACGGCAGCTTCCCATCATCGGTGAGCAGAAGGACATCCGCTATTACGCGTCAGCGGCGAAGAATGTTCTGAACGGCCCCGAAGTAACCGGAATGGGGTTCTGGTCGATCAACCCTTACGTCGGATGCGCGTTCGGATGTGCGTACTGTTATGCGCGGTACACCCACCGCTTCGTGATGGAGCGCGCGCACGACGGTGATCGCATGGAGGATGTTCTCAACGACCGGTACGAGCAGATGCCGCCATGGCTCGCGTTCGAGCGCAACATCTTCGTCAAGCACAATGCTCCTGAAGTTCTCGCGCGCACGCTTCGCCATGGAAGTGACAAGCACCTCGCACTGTTAAAGGGCGAGACGATTGTAATCGGAACTGCGACCGATCCATATCAGCCGGGTGAGCGCAAATTCAGAGTGACGCGGCGCATACTCGAAGTTCTCGCCGACCATCCTGGACTCAAGGTGAGCATCATCTCCAAGAGTCCGCTGATAACGCGCGACATCGACGTGCTGTCGCGCATCAACAGGATTTCCGAGCTGCACATTCATCTCTCGCTCATCACGCTGAGGCGGGATCTTGCGCGCAGACTCGAGCCGCGCTCACCGACTCCAGAATCACGAGTGCGTGCTCTCCGGAGATTGCGTGAAGCCGGAATAGATGCAGGTATCAACTGCATGCCGGTTCTCCCCGGAATTACGGACAATCCCCGAGATCTGGAGTCTCTCGTCAGGACAGTGAGTGAAGCAGGCGCAACGTACGTCGGCGCGTGCGCCCTGCGGCTGCGCGCAACAGCGCGGAACCGTTATCTCCCGTTCATTGCGAAGGAATTCCCGCATCTCGAGGAGAGATATCGCAACACGTATTCGAGCGGCTACAATGCGGGTGCAAAATATCGCGAGGGGCTGGCGCAGTTCTTCGATCGCATATGCGCCAAGTACCGCGTAGAGAGCTGGAGCAGGATGCAGAACAATGACGAAGGGGATGAAGCGCCTGAGCGCCTCATCCCCCCGGAGCAGCTGATGCTGCCTGGATTCTAGATCGTACTACTCTTCCTGCTTCATGTTCACATCGGAGTCGCTGTAGCCGATGTTCATCGCGACGAGAACTGCTGCCGCATTGTTGGCGACGCCGAGTTTGCGGGCACAGTTGCGGATTGCGGTGCGGGTGGCGGCATCGAGACGGCCGGTCACGTGATTGTTGCCGCACTTGGCATCACGCAGCTCTTGCTGGAGCGCCAGGAACTGTGCAGCGGAAAGTCCGGCGGCACCGCTCGAAGTCGGGCAGCCCCACGGGCAGGTCGTTCCATCCGATGGAGGAACGGGCTTCGGTTCGAGTGTTGAATCCTTGACTGCAGAGACCGTCGTGGTTGGGGCGGTCGTCGTTTCCTGCGCACCCGCGATCGCCGGCAGTGCTACGAAACCGGCGGCAACAGCCAGCATCTTGAGCTTCATCCTATCCTCCTTCGAGTGATCGATTGTCCGTCCTGACGGCGACGGAGATTGCAAACCACAGGCCGCGAAAGCTATCCGGCCGAACCTTTCTGGAAAGGAGGGTGACTGGAGCAAACAGGTGAGGCGGCGAGAACCGCCTCACCTGAACGTGGATCTATTCCTCCTGCTTTACATCGGACGAGCTGAAGCCGATGTCGAATCCAATGAGAACGGCCGCTGCGTTGTTGGCCACTCCCATCTTGTTTGCGCACGTGCGAATTGCGGTGCGCGTGGCTGCGTCGAGCCGGCCAGTAACGTGTCCGAGACCGCACTTCGCATCGCGAAGCTCCTGCTGAAGTGCGAGGAATTGTGGACCGGTAAGACCAGCGGTTCCCTTCGAAGTGGGGCAGCCCCATGGACAGTCGGTGCCATCGCTCGGAGGCACTGCCTTCGGTTGAACCAGCGAATCGCGGGCAGCACTTCGGTTGCCCATAGCGAAGGCAGATCCTGCTGCCGGTGCTGCGCCGTTGCTCACGATTGGCGCAGTGACCATCGACGAAGTCGACATGTTCGAGCTCGTAGTGAGATCGGTTGTTGTTGTAGTCGTTGGAGCTTGTTCGATCGTCGGCGTAGTCGGCGCGCTCGTGGCGTTGGTATCCGTCGTCGTGGTTGTCGTATTTGTGTTCACCGGATTCATCGAATTCTGGTTGCCGGTGGAGACGCCGGAATTCGTGGTGTTCGAATTCGTAGCGTTGATGGGGTTCGTGCCTGTCACCGGATTGGTGACCATTGAATCGGTGTTGATCGTTGGAGTTGGAGCGAGAGTCGGTGTTGGTACGGGCGTCGGTGTCGGCGTTGGCTCCGGTGTCGGAGTGGGGACCGGCGTGGGTGTGGGCGTTGGAGTTGGTGTCTGCGTTGGCGTCGGGGTCTGCGCGAACATCATGGCGGGCAGAAGGGCCAGACCGGCAACCGCTCCCAGTGTTCGGAGTCGCATGTTGCCTCCTGCAT
>DATEDH010000350.1:0-2745 GCA_035281765.1 Gemmatimonadaceae bacterium | reverse complement strand
TGAAGCAAAGCTAAGCCCTGCTTTCTCGTTTATCTGCACCTGCACGATTCCGGGAATACGGTACTCGACCGGATCCTCGACGGTGATGATGTTGAGGCCGCGCTGCTGGATTTGGCGAAGCACTGCATAGAGTGTTGTTGTCTTCCCGGAACCTGTCGGTCCTGTCACAAGGACCAGACCCTCGCGGACGTCCAGCAGCCTTCTCATCTGTCGTGCATCGAGCTCATCGAGTCCGAGCGAATCGACTGACCTTATCGCGGTGGCGGGATCGAGAATTCGTATCACTACCTTCTCACCATGCGACGCGGGAAGTGTCGATACACGCAGATCGATTCGCTTGTGACCTGCTCCAACGGACGCGTGACCACCTTGAGGGCGAAGCCGATCCGCGATGTCGAGCTTTGCCATGATCTTGATCCTGGAGACGAGCGGAATGCCCACCGCCTTGGGAAGCAGCATGACATGTCGCAGGATCCCATCGACACGGTAACGTACGGCGATGCCATCCTCTTCAGGCTCGAGATGAATGTCGCTGGCTCCTTGTTCGATTCCACTTGAAACAACTCGATCGACGAGTCGGACAACCGGCTCGCCTGCGAGGGCAGCCAGCGTGGGCTTACCGATCCGCGATGATATGGATGTCGCGCCGTACGCTTCGTCGAGGCCTTCCGCGATTTCATCCGGCGAAGCAAGCCACATTCGGAGCGAGCGACCGCTGACAAACGCGATCAGCCGCTCCGCGTCGAGATCCCACGGATTTGCGGTTGCTATGTCCAGGGTATGAGCAGCGGCGGCGAGAGGAAGGATCTGATATCGTCGCGCAATGCGCTCGGGTACGAGTGCGATGCAATCAGCTCTAGTTTCGAGCGAGGGTGCGATGGGCGTGCTCAGCTTGCGCGATATCGCATCGATCAATGCATCACGACTTACAAGCTTGAGACGAAGTGCCGCATCCCACACACTGCTGCTCGCCGCTTCCCTCGCCCTCTCCGCAATCTCTGCGGACGTCAGCTCGGCGATTATCGGAACCACCCATTCGTCGCGAATGGTGGTTTTCACTTATCGACTGAAAGCATCAGCGAAGTCTCGCCCGCTTTCCGCTGATTAGTTCACCGCGGCTTGACTCCTCTTATCGTTCTATTGCGTTAACTACGGATTAAAGAATCGACCAGAGATCACGAGAAACGTCTACGGAAAACGTCCAGCGCCCATCCCGCAGTCCGCGAGCAACGTCAAAGCGCAGCAAATCGAAAATCGTCAACGCTCCGATTCCCACCGAAGGATGCCAACCGGATCGATCAACCCACGCGGCGTTGGCGAAGGGAGCGAGCGTAATCGAAGCAGGAGTCTTTCCGTACCGCCCGAGAGAGAATGACGGGAATGGAACCGGGAACTGAATCTCTGCTCGCTGCGAAACACCCGCTCGCGACATGAACTGATGATATCTGTAGCCCGGCGCCGAGGTTGGCCCGCCGAGAAAAACGAGATGCTGAGCTGGAATTACATCCCCCGCCGCCAGCCACGCTCCAAACGTGCGGAAGACTATTCGCGACCTGCCGACAGGCCGCTCGAAATTTCCGCGCACCGTGAATCGCGAGATGTTGCGATAGTCATCGTCGAATGCTTTGTACTGAATCAACGATCCATCGACGTGAAGCTGCGTCTCGAGCCCCCAGGGCCCAAGTCGCGTCGGTCGATCGAACGACAAAGTCGCACGTCGCTCACGCATCGGCGTCGCGAAAAGAGTTTCCTCGTATCTTCCGGAAGCCGGCGTCGCATGTACAGTCAGTTCGCGTTGTCTCTCGATCGCGCCTTCGAGCGAAAGAGTCCAGCTGAGCAGCGGCCGGGTTCGAACAGTCAGGCTTCCGCCCCTCGCTCCGTACGGATCGGTGAAGTCAGTACCAAACTCCTGCGCCGCAATGCTGCTCACGAGCTGTGATGTCTCACGAATGTCGCCGGCGTCGGAGTAATCATCGTAACCAGCGAGATCGAAGCCTGCGCCGCTCGCCCGCCTGAACGAGATTCCTCCGCGCGCTTTCACTTTTTCGTCAGACAAGCCGTAACGCGCACGAGCAGTTACCGAAAAACCTTCACCAAGTCGCCGAGTTATTCCTCCACCAAGAGCGAGTCCCTCCACACGGTTTGCTCGAACAAAGTCCGACACGCTTCGCGCTGACAACGATGTGCTTCGCGTGCGCGCCAGCGCCTGACTGCGAACCAGTGCGCGTGCCTCTTCCTGCACCTTGGCTACATCAGCGTCCGTAACAGCACGCACATCAGGCGGGAGCGAGTCCAGAACATTGCCTGCGAATGGAACTGGTGATGGTGTTCCGCGAGGTGCAAGCTGAATTTCCGGGCCAGCAAAGAGGCCAGGATTGATCGGAACGTTCACCTCATAACAGCAAATCTCCCAGCGGCCTCTGATAATCCCGCGCGCCGGATAGTCGAGCCATGTGCCAGTGCGACGAATCTCGATCTCCTGTCGCCGCGGAAGCCAGAAACGTCCTTCGATCAGGCCATTCTCGAGCACAACACTCACATCTTCGAGCTCCTTGTCCTTGAGCGCTGAGCGAGTGAAGCTGAAAGCCATTCGCACGACTTCGCCGCTCTCGCGGTCTATGTAGACCGCCCCCACTGCGCGAGGCTCCCGATCGTTCTTCGGTCGCACGCGCACCTCGTAAACATCGAGCGTCCGGGGACCGAGCTTTATCTGCAGCGAATCTCGAATCGCGTAGTCGTACTCGT
>DATEDH010000349.1:0-10372 GCA_035281765.1 Gemmatimonadaceae bacterium | reverse complement strand
GTCGTGTTCGCGATCATTGCGGTGTTCTTCACCTGGCGGGCAGTGAACGCGCTGCTTCCGCGACCACGGCTGATGTTCGTCGCACTTACGCTGGTTTACGCGATATTACTCGAGCTCATCATGAATCGAAATCACAGCGCGCCAATAATTGTGCAACCACTGACCCCCACATAAGTATTCACAATGCTGAAATGCGAGGGGGGGCAAGCCGGCTGACCGTCACACTCGCGCCGGTCAGCCGTTCTTCGTCATCACCTCTGCCGCACGATGATGTTGCCGTTGACGGTCTTGATGCGGATTGTCGGCCCACCAGATCCAACCGACTGATTAGCGCGAACGTAGCGCCGCGGTGTGCCGCCCTGGGTATCCCAGTTATCCGTCACGGTTGTTGTGAGCGGGATATCGCTTTGAATGCGAGTCTGGCCATGCTTGCGAGTGAATGCGGTTTCCAGCTCGAGGTCAGCATTCAGGTTGCGGGGAACGATCAGCGTCACAGTTCCGTTTCCCGTTGACGCGCGAAGCGGACCGCCTGCCTCGGCAATTTCGATTCGCAGATTCCCGGCGCCCGTTGTGAGCACGCCTCCGTTGTAGAGCGGACCAACCGTGATGTCGCCGCCGCCAGTCCCGATTTCAACGGAACCACGTGATTCACCGATAGTGATATCACCGCCGCCAGTGTGGATGGACGCGCCATCACCGACGTCGCCGAGGTTAACTGAGCCTCCGGATTTGCGAAGGTATGTTTTTCCATCGCTGCCACGGCGTGCACCTTCAGACGACGCCTCAGAATAGGTTAATCCTCCGCTCGATCCACTCCCGCCATAAAACACGTCGCCGGTTCCGGAGCTGCCTCGAAGTCCTCCTGTAACTCCCTGTATCAGGACGGATCCGCCGCCTGTTCCAACGGAACCCGAGAGCCTGGAATTTTTCACGCTGATCTCGCCGCCGCCGGTTGTCAGACTCGCGCGTCCACTCGCGTTGGCAATGTCGATCTCACCGCCGCCGGTCATACCGGTGAATGACCCCTCGATACCACGCAGCACGATTTCCCCACCCGACGATTCGATTCTCACGTTGTACCGATGCGGAACGCTGATGGTGATTCGATGTGACGAGCTTGTGTTTCCCTCATCGATGCGATATCGCGATGTGATCCGCGCGTCGCCCCCCTCACCGACGAGCGATATCTCGGTTCCGCGCCAGTCGCGTCCGCCGAGCTCAGCGCGCATGCGCACGCGATTCTCGTCAGTGCCGGTAATGCGAACACCTGCTCCGGTTTTGAGATCGAGGGTGAGCGTCCCGCCGCTCGATGCCGCAACGTCAGCGATTACGACTGAATCGAAACGTGAAGCGGGTTTTGCTTTTTCGATGGGGACTTCCGATGCCATGACAATCGCCGGCATCACTCTGAGACTTGCCGGCACTTCCGCCTGGCTTGCGACGACGATTGCCTCTGCAGGGACCGGTCGGAGTGCAGCGATCGTGACAAGCATCAGGAAGGCAAGCGCACTCACAGCGAACGCACCGCGACGCGTAAGGGGATTGCGGCGCCTTGCGTGCAGCACCGCGAGAAGGCGGCCCTCGAGCTGTGACGGACGGGCCATTGCAACCGAAACGAAGGACTGCATTCCAATGTTCCTCGCCGATTTTGCGACTGTGAGCAGATGCTCGGCATAATCAGCCGCGTTGGTTCCAAGTGTGATGACCTTGTCGTCGCACGAGCGCTCCTGCTCGGTGCGAAGTCTCCGTGCCGCGATCCAGACGAGCGGATTGAAGCAGTAGATCGCGCACGCAATTCCAGCGACGAGACAGATAAGAGCATCGTTGCGCGCGATGTGAGCGAGCTCGTGACGGATGACGACTTCGCGATGTTCCTTGTTCCACTGTCGTGCATCAGCCGGGAGAAGAATTACGGGCGAGAGAATTCCCGTCGCGAGCGGAGTACTCACTCTCTCGCTTGTCATCAAACGTATCGGCCGGTAGATGTCGAGACGTGTCGCTTCACTATGCAGTAGGGACTGCCACTCATGAGCATCGAGCGAAGTCGCATTGCGGGCGATTCGCTTCAGCGAGTACCTGCCGGCACCAATTCGTCCGAGGGTAATAGTTACGCCGAGCAGATATAGAACAACGAGACCAACTCCAGGAGGAACTGGTCTCGATGTCTTGATCGAGATTGCAGCGTTCTGCACCGCGTCTTCAATAGTCTGATCGGTAGTTACGATGGGGGCGACAGGCGTAACGTCGTCAACTGTTGGAGTTACAGGTCGCGACAGTGATGACACGGTCGCGGGAACTTCTACCTTCACCTTCCATTGAGGCACGATGATCAGCGCAACTGGAAGAGCAACTATTGTTGCAAGCGCCACGGCCCACACGAGGTACCGGCTCGATGCCGACGCGGGGCGCAGCAGTGCGGTGATAACGAATGCGAGGAGCAGAATCACGACGCTGCGCACGATGAGCTGAATCAGGAAGTCGTTCATTTTGCCGCTCCGCGTTTCCTTGCCTGTTCGATTGCCTTTTCGAGGCGGTCGAGGTCTTCGTCCTTGAGCCGCCCTTCGTACATGCCGAGCATTGCGGTCACTGCGGTGCCTGCCGAGTTGTTGAAGAAAGTCTTGACGAGATCCTTCACGGCGGTTCGGCTCACTCGCGCCGGATCGACGGAAGGCCTGTAGACATACCGCGGGCCTTCGAGATCGTGGACGAGGTGACCCTTCTCCTCGAGCAGTCGCAGCATTCCCCGGACCGCTGAATTAGACAGCGGGTCAGGCAATTCCGCCTGAACTTCCGATGCCGTCGCCCGCCCGAGGCGATAGATGATGGTCATTATCTGCCGCTCGCGCGGCGCCAGATTCTCCACTCCCGATTCCTTGCCGGTTACGACTTCAACATGTCAATGCATTGACACTATGTCAACCGATTGACATGTAAGGTTGCTGTTAAGGACGGCAGGGTGATATTAGTATCAAATCGCTACGAATGCGCGGGCAATCGCAAGCAAAGCGCCCGGCGTGAAGCCGGGAGAATTCTGGATTGCATACACAGGCTCCCACTCCTGGGGATAGAACTTCGTCTTGAAGGCCTCGAGGCCGCGGAAGTTGTAGAACCTGTTACCGTGAAACGACACGAGATTCAGCGCTGCACGAAGCCACCACGGCTCATCCTCTTTCCCGACCGTGCCGCGCCTTGCAAGCGGTGCCAGCCCCAGAGTCACGTATTTCGCTCCCGACTCGGAAACTGTTTGAACTGCTGTCGACAGGAGCAGCTCTATCGTCCCGTTTGGCGCGATTGGAAGACGCGGGAATTGCTCGACGAGCCAGCCATCTCTCGCAGGTACAGGAGAAAGTACGGCAAACGCAACAACGCGCTCCTCAGACATCGGGTCTTCATTTCGTGCGACGAAAATTCTGCGATCATCGAGACGCTTTAACGTGTCGGGCTCAACGAGAAAGTGCAGTGGCGGCAATCCACGCGTCTTGAGCCATCTCGACAACACGCTTCTGAGATCTGCCGACGTCATTGCCTGATCCGCAGAATACTCGACGATTCTTATACCCTTGTTACGCGCGCGATTGAGCTGGGCTCTCAGCGATTTATGGGCGCGAATCGATTCGTTCCAGGTCGCTGGATTCCATGCGGGCTGCGCGCCGAGTAATGCTCTTGAATGCTTTGTACTGTTCGCGAGAGTGGAATCGAGGCGTGCCTCGGCACCGAAGTAACAAACGCGGCGCCCTGACTCAGTGGTGTTGCTCTCGAATTCCTCGACGACTGCAGCCAATCGCTCGAGTGAGCAAACCGGTGCACCGGCAACGACGCGAAACCCCGTGTACTCCACGAATCCAACCACGGCATCGCCATGAGCCGAGAACCAGTGCTGAATTCCGGGATTGACTATCTGATACGCAGTTGCGTTCCAGCCGTGAGCGATGACGAGATCGCGCGCGCGCCGTACGTCAGATGGCCACGTCGCAAGCATGCACCGCTAAAAGCGGAAGAGATAACTGAGCTTTCCAAAAAAGCCGTCTCTCGTTCGCTCGAGATCAGTGAAGCGAAATTCATGCGGCTCAGTCATTGTCGAGCCATATCCGAAATAGGCGAGTGTTCCGGGAATCGGCCGGTAACTGAAGAGCCAGTCCGTCGTGAATTCGTTCGACTTCGATCCCGTGTCTCCAATTCCATTGATAACGATCGGTGTGCCGTCGCGATCAAGGAGAGCCGTGCGCGATCGCGCCGCGTACTGTCCGACAAGCCGGAAGAAAATCGCGCGCGTCATCTGATATTCGACCTTGAGCCGCGGGATTGTCTCCGCAGAAAAGCGGCTATCGTCGAATCGACGATCGATAGTGAGACGTGAGAACTGAAGTGATGTACGGATCGCAGTCGTCGGACGAAGGTCGACAGCGGCATCGATCCGCGTGCTCGTGCCGGGGGACGCCTCACGGAAGATTGGAGTTCGTCCGTAGGTGACCCCCGCCGTTGCGCTCAGCTTTTGCAGCGTTGGTGTCGTCACTCTAAGTGAGCCACTGTACTGATCGTCCTCGAATCCGGGGACGACGAAGTTCGAGTAGCCGCGATAGGCATCCGGATCGTAAGCAAACCCGCTTCGAGCAAGTGCACCTGAGAGCTGCCATCCACCCCTCAGCGTGGCAGTTGGTGAGAGCGACTCGAAACTTTCGATAAGCGGGCGGCCCGACCCATAATCCCACGCGCGTGATGCCTGGATGAACAATCCATAAGTCTGAACCAGTGCATCGCGCGGGCCGTAAAAGCTCAACCGGTTGAATGTGCGCGTCTCGATCAGGCCGGTTCGATTCACAAATCCCGCCGCGGCCCTGAAGTCGGGCTCCACGCCGCGCACAGTATAATGAAAGCCCCATCGTCTGCCGGTGCGATCCCAATCGGCTTGCAAGAGCGAACCGTCACCACTCGAGCCGAGGCTGTCCGTCCACGACTGTGCGGCTTGAAACTGAATGAAGTACAGCTTCGAGTGATAGAAACGAAAATCAGCGGCTGCGAGACGCGAGTAGTCATCGCCGTCTTCACGAGTCGTGAGAACGCTGCCGAGTGTGTATGTGCGTCCGATGTCACGTCGCAGGCGGGCGACGCCGAACATCGGCTTGTGCGAGCCGGTCCACGAATACGGCTCATCGTCCTGCACCGTCATCGCCGCGATGTTCGCACCGGCAATTTTTCCCGCGAGCTTCACGCCGACCCTGGGAGCAACTATCTGGCGCGTGTAGATGAGCTGGTTTGGTGAATCGAAAAGCTCGAGACCATCAAGGAAGAACGGGCGCTTCTCCGGATAGAAAAGAGCAAAGCGCTCATTGAGCAAAACCTGGCCAACATCAGCTTCGACCTGTGAGAAATCCGGATTGATCGTGGCGTTGAGCGAGAGATTCTGGCGCACTCCCCACTTTGCGTCGCCGCCGAATTCGCTCTTTCCTTTATATGTATGTCCGGACTCAGCTCGCGGCGTTCCATCAACGCGCGCTGTCATCGTCGGAGTTGCTTCGAGCACAAGTCCGCGCCGCATGTCGTGCAGGCCTTCAAGAGTTCCGGACTGAGCGAGAAAGTTTGCGTTGGCGCGGACAGCGGGAGCCCACGTGTCCTGGAATCCTGAATGCTGAATGCGCCGCAGAATGTGAATGCCCCACGCCTGCACGCGCGCGTCCTGATATCGCAGGCTCTTGAACGGAATTCGGATCTCGACTTCGTAGCCATCGGGCACGAGCCTGCCTTTTGACTCGAACACATAATCCGGATTGAGATCGACGCTGCCGTCGAGCGGATTGATGTTGCGGAATCCTCCACCCGTTGCAGACTGTCCCCCGGCGCCACCGGCAAACTGCGCGCTGCGTGTGCCGTCCTGCTGTACGCCGAGTGCGTTTACGCCAAAGAGAAATGCAAGCTGTCGTGAGTTCTCGGTGTCGAGAAGAATCTGGACGTGATCTTCGCTTGCGATGTCATCACGATTGGCGCGCGTTGCACGCACAACGTTGCCGTGAAGCTCCTTTGCCTTGATGCCGAACCAGATTGCATCAGGCGCATACCATACGAGGACTTCTGTGGGTTCTTCCGCCGGACGTCCATCGACCGGCTGGTATTGCGAAAATCCGGTGAGACGCGCGGCGTGAGCCCATGCAGATTCGTTGAGGATGCCATCGACAGTGGCAACCGAGTCGATGCGCGGAACATCGACTTTCGTATGATTGCCGAGGCCATCGTAGACCTGCGTCGAATCGGCAACGGCGAGTGCAGCTGCAAATAAAATGGGGGCGAGCATGTCCGACAGAATTTACGAACGCCGGAACATGTATCGCCAATCGACTCATGTGGCGCGTTGAGGCCCGTGGGGCGCGTCTGGGTCGTGAGTGTCGGAGTTTTGCCTACACAGTCGGGGCAAAAATCGGACTGAATCCCGCGTGACGAGCGCCGATACTTCCACGGAACACTTTCTGAGGGAGCCCGCGAAAATGACCGCCGTCATGCAGGACCGGCCGATTGACCTTGGTGTGACCATATCCACTCCCGATGCGGAGATCGAGGCTGACTGGTCGATTCCCCTTCATCCGAAGGGAGCCGTGATACTTGCCAACGGAACCGGCAACAGCCGCTTTCACCGACACAATCGCGACGTAGCACAGGCACTTTACGACGCAGGTTATGCGACGCTTCTCGTCGATCTACTCACTCATGAAGAAGAGCTCGAGGATACGCTTACCGGTGTATTCCAGGTTGACGTCAAGCTCCAGACCGAGCGGCTCACAGCGGCGGCCGACTGGGCGAAATCAGAAATTGGAGATCTTCCGGTTGGTATTCTTGCATCCGGAGTTGCAAGTGGCGCGGCGATAGTCGTTGCAGTTCGTGAGAAGGGGTTGATCAGCGCGATTGTCAGTCGCGGTGGGCGGCCTGATCTTGCTGCGATCGATCTTCACCGGCTCAACACGCCAACTCTTCTCATCACGGGCAGCCGGGATGCGCGAATCTTCGAGCTCAACAGATGGGCGCTGCGTCGAATGAAAGGCGAAGGAAGAATCGCTGTGGTTCCCGGCGCATCGCATCTCTTCGAAGAGCCAGGGACACTCGATGAAATGTGCTCGCTGGCAATTCGCTGGTTCGATGAGCACATGCACCCGATGTCGTTCTCGGTACCCTATCTCAGGTTCTCGCATTCATGGGCGTCGTGAAGCGCGCGCTCGCCGGCGCACTGATTGCGGCGATTGGAAATGCGATCGTCTACGTCATCGCGTATGTGACGGGGATAATTCCGTGGAACATGCTGAGTCCCGGACGCGGCGTCTCGATAACCCCGCGACTCGTCATCCTCGTCTCAATAGGAGGCGCACTCGGCGGCGCTCTTCTTTACCAGATCATCAAGCGATTTTCCGCCGATCCTGTGCAGAAATTCCGGCTTCTCGCTTTTCTCATTCTCATCGCGTCGTTCAGTGCACCACTCGCGATCGAGACGTTTACGAGATCGCTCACGATCGTGCTCTACATCATGCACGTCGTGGTCTACGCGGCAACGGTCTGGGCGCTGACAGTGTGGTCAGCGCGAGAGCCGGTCAAAGCCAGCGCCTGACGCTCTTTTTATAATTGCCGTATTCAGCAGGGAACGCGGAATGGAGATACCGTTCCTCTCGTTTGATCACGAGGTGATAGATGCCGAGTATGACGAGCGGGAAAACAAGCAGCGCCCATCCTGAATTGACGATGAGCGAGCCGCCGAGGTAGGCGAGCGCCATCCCGCTGTACATCGGGTTGCGGGAGAACCGGTAAGGACCGTGAGTTACGATCTGCGTCGCGGGCTGCATCGGGATAATGCCGGTCCTCGCGCGCGCGAATGTCAGCAGCCCCCAGAACATCAGGACGAAGCCTGCGAGCATGATCGCGACGCCCGCAGTCTCGAGCGGAGCTGTGGATGCGCTTCCGCCGACGAGGCGGATGCGGCTGACTTTGGTCTCGAGAACCCACGCGATTCCAAGCCCCAGCAGGTACAGGAAGGGCGGTGGAAAGAAAACTCCCGGGCTGCGTGGGCGTGGTTCTGCCGACATCAAAGACCTCGACGGAGTGACATATTCTAAAGTATGATCCCGGGCGTCACTGAATGAAAGTTGCCATCATTGGCGGCGGACCAGCTGGTCTCTATACCGCGCTTCTTCTCAAGAACGCGGACCCGCGTCATCAGGTGTCGGTGTATGAGCGGAATCGCGCGGACGATACGTTCGGGTGGGGAGTCGTTTTCTCCGATCAGACTCTCGAGAACTTTCGTGCGGCCGATGAGCCGACGTATTCGGCGATCACGGAGAACTTCGCGCATTGGGACGACATCGATGTCTTTGTTCACGGACGCCGAATTACATCGGGTGGGCATGGCTTCAGCGGAATCGGCCGGAAGAAATTGCTGGAGATTCTGCAGTCGCGTGCATCGGAAGTTGGCGTCGATCTCCATTTCTGTTCCGAGATACGTGATGACGCGGAGCTCGATGCAGATCTGATCGTCGCGGCTGATGGAATCAACAGTGCAATTCGACGGAAGTATGCAGAGCACTTCAAGCCCGATCTCGATGACCGCACGGCGCGGTTCATCTGGCTCGGCACGACGTATCCGTTTGACGCATTCACTTTCTATTTTGTAGGAAACGAGCACGGCGTTTTTCAGGCGCATTGCTACAGGTTCGATGACAGGACGTCGACGTTCATCGTCGAATGCGATGAGAAGTCATGGCGTTCCGCCGGTTTCGACCGGATGGGTGTCGATGAAACCATTGCGGCATGCGAGGCAATGTTCGATGAGTGGCTCGATGGACATCATCTGATGTCCAATGCGGCGCACAGAGCGCAGTCGCCATGGGTGAACTTCGTTCGAGTGCGAAACCAGGTGTGGCATCATGACAACATCGTTCTAGTTGGTGATGCCGCTCACTCGGCGCACTTCTCCATCGGGTCAGGGACGAAGCTTGCGATGGAGGATGCAATCGGTCTCGTGAATGCGGTGTCATCGCATGACGACTTGACCGTCGCGTTGAAGGCGTACCAGGAAGATCGCGGGACCGAGGCGCTGCGACTGCAGAATGCCGCGCGCAATTCGATGGAGTGGTTCGAGAACGTGAAGCGGTATATCCATCTCGAGCCGGAGCAGTTTGCGTACAGCCTTTTGACGCGCAGCCAGCGGGTGAGTCATGAGAACCTTCGCATGCGCGATGCGACGTATGTGCACGGCATGGAACGGTGGATTGCGAGCAGGGCATCGATTTCCGGTGACGATGAGACGCCGCCACCGCCGATGTTCACGCCGTTCAAGTTGCGTGAGATGACGCTGAACAATCGGGTCATCGTTTCCCCGATGGATATGTACAGCGCGGTGGATGGCGTGCCGAACGACTTTCATCTCGTTCATCTTGGTGCGCGCGCGCTTGGCGGCGCTGCTCTGGTCATGACAGAGATGGTGTGTGTCTCACCTGAGGCGCGAATCACTCTTGGATGCACCGGTCTCTATAACGAAGAGCAGCTCGAGGCGTGGTCGCGAATAGTGCGCTTTGTGCACGAGTGGACCGATGCGAAGATCTGCCTTCAGCTCGGCCATTCGGGCCGCAAGGGATCGGTCAAGCTTCCCTGGGAGGGGACCGATATACCATTAGATACGAGCTGGGAGAGAGTTGGTCCGTCTGCTCTCGAGTACGGTCCGACGCTTCCGCCTCCGCGTGAGATAACGCGAGCTGACATGGAGATGATCAGGTCGCAGTTCGTGCGCTCAGTTGAGCTCGGGGATCAAGCCGGATTCGACATGATCGAGCTGCATTGTGCTCACGGGTATCTATTGTCGAGTTTTCTCACGCCGGTGAGTAATCGGCGATCTGATGAGTATGGTGGATCTGTCGAGAACCGGCTGCGCTATCCGCTCGAGATTTTTTCGGAGATGAGAGCGGCGTGGCCTGATGCGAAGCCGATGTCAGTGCGCGTCTCGGCCACTGACTGGGTGGAGGATGGTCTGACGACTGACGAGTCGGTGCAGATTGGAAAGGCGTTTGTCGCTGCCGGTGCTGATGTGATACATGTGTCGACAGGTCAGACAGTGAGTGATGCGAAGCCGGTGTTCGGCCGGTTGTGGCAGACTCCATATTCGGATCGCATTCGCAACGAGGGGCGGGTTCCGACAATTGCTGTTGGAAATATCACGGAGGCGGATCAGGTGAACTCGATCATTGCTGCCGGTCGTGCAGATCTTGTCGCGATTGGTCGTCCGCATCTTTCTGATCCGCAGTGGACGTTGCGCGCCGCGGCTCAGCTCGGATATAAGGGAGTGCGCTGGCCGGTGCAGTACTATCAGGGTCGCACGCAGATGGAGCGCGAGTTCGAGCGTGCGCGC
>DATEDH010000348.1:0-33128 GCA_035281765.1 Gemmatimonadaceae bacterium | reverse complement strand
CGCTTCCTCTATGAGGTCGCCACGCAGCCGGTCGCCCCAGTGATACGACTCTTTCCTCGTCATTCCTCCAAACTACCGCCCTATCTTGACACTGTCTAGAATATATGGTAGAATCTAGACACTGTCAAGATTCCACCGACTGTCAGACCCCCCTGATACGATTGGAGCTCGACAGATCGTCCTGGAGGACCTGATGCCCAAGTTGAAGGAAGTCACACCCGGCGTACGGATTGGAACGCCGATCGAACGGCAGAACCTTTCCATCTTTCCCCTTTTCGCCGAGGACGTGGTGCACGCACCGCGCTATGCCACGGTTGGCAACGCGCTGCGCACCGGCTCGGCCAAAATCACCGAGGTTTCCGAAGGCGGCAGCGTCCCGACGCTCAGCCTCGAGAACCTCACCGACATCCCCGTGCTCATCATCGACGGCGAAGAGCTTCTGGGAGCTCGGCAAAACAGGATTTCCAACCTCACCGTTCTCGCACCCGGTAATAAGACGCTTCCCCTCCCGGTCTCGTGCGTCGAGAAAGGACGCTGGAGTTATCGCAGCCGCGAGTTCGCCGAATCGCCCGACATCATGTATCGGGAGGCGCGGGCAAAGAAGGCGCGCGCAGTCTCGCGCAATCTTGCAGTGAGCGGATCGCGCGTGAGTGACCAGGGCGAGGTGTGGGATGACATCGACGCAATCTCGTCGAAGCTCGGCTTTAACTCGCCCACTTCCGCGATGCAGGACGTGTATACGAACCGTCGCACTTCAATTGAAGAGTACCTGAACGGAGTGACAGTCGCCGACGGGCAGGTCGGAGTGATTTTCGCCATCAATGGTGCACCCGCGGGTCTCGAGCTGTTTGATTCGCCCGATACTCTTCGCACTTACATGCCGAAGATCCTGCGCAGCTATGCACTCGATGCGCTGGCGAATCAGGCACTTGCGCCTGTGAAGACGAGTGACGCAGAAGCGGAACGTCTTCTTGATTCCATTCTCGAGCTCGATGCGAAATCGTTTCCGGCCATTGGGCTCGGAGACGATCTCCGCATCGACTCACCAACGATCACTGGAGGCGCACTGGCGCACGAAGGTCGTGTAATTCATCTCGCTGCGTTTCACACTGCGCTGCCGCAGCCGGTTCGTGGACCTGATGGTGAAGGTGACTCCACTCGCCCGATGATCGTTCGCAAGGGTCATATTCTTCTTCGCGGTGGTCACGGTCGTCTCGCAATTCTCGACACTGGTTCGCCGATGAGCATTGGACGCGGCGCTGAGTATCGCGTCGCAGGTCAGGTGTTCAATCCGTCTACCGCAATGCAGTCAGTGCTCGAGGCTGCAGGCAATCACATCGGACGCCGTGTCGACTGGTTGTTCGGTTACGATTTCTTCGCGCAGAATCGCATCGTCATCGATTGGCCGGCACGCCAGGCTCGCATTCTCAATCCGAACGAACCAACGCCACGCGGTTTTGCAATTCCTATCGATCTTGTGATGGGAGTTCCAGCGGTGACGGGACGCTCGAGTCGCGGAAGAGTGCGCGCGGTGATCGACAGCGGTGCAGCTCTATCATACGTACCTGCCGATGTCGTGCAGGGACTCACGCCTGTTGGGAAGTCTACTGATTTCTATCCTGGCTTCGGTGAGTTCGAGACCGATGTGTGGCGTATGCGCACAGAAATCGGCGGGCGCGCGATCACCATTCGCGCGGGCATTCTGCCTCCGATGCTTCAGATGATGTTCGGCCTCGTCCTTGGTGCTGATGGATGGATTGTTGGAAGCGATTTCTTCAGGAACCGCGCCATGGTTATTGACTATCGGAATAACCGGATTGTCGATGTCACCGAGACCTGATCGATAGAAGACCAGTGAACAGACAAGGGGCTGCATGACTGCAGCCCCTCAGGCAGCGAGAAAAATTCCCGCCAGTCCGACAAGTGCCACGAGCACTGATCCCGGAACGGCGAATCGCATCCACCGCCCAAACGGAAGACGCGCCCCCGCGAGAATCGCCAGCAACGCACCATTCGTTGGAATGATCATGTCGCTCATCCCCGCTCCAGTCTGATACGCGAGCACTGCAGCATCTCTCGAAAACCCGAGCAGATCGGAAAGCGGCGCCATGATCGGCATCGTGAGCACGGCCTGCCCGCTCACCGATGGAACCACGACATGCAGCAATGCCTGAACCGGAATCATGAGAACCGCGCCAGTTGCACCGTGTGTAGTCGACAGTGGAACAGACAACCCGTGCACGATCGTATCGATCACATGCCCTTCGGTGAGCACGACGCTGATTGCACGCGCGACGCCTATATACAGACTCGCCGCGAGCATAGTCTCCATTCCTTTTAGAAACGCAGCAGCACTTCCGGAGACACTCATTCCGGAAATCATTCCAATCGCAAATCCGACTACAAGAAACAGCGCCGACAGCTCGTTGAATCCCCAGTCGAACTCGAGCACGCCGTAGACGTAGGGAACGAATGGAATCACCGTGATCGCGAGGAGCAGAAAATCGCGACGCGTTGCGGGCTCAGTGTTATCCGACACTTCCGGTCTTACATCGTCGCGGCGCGTCATCGCCAGCGTGTACATGATCCACACCGTCATCGCCGCACCGAGCAGCGAGAATCGAAGCGCGCCCTGACTCAGCGCCGGCATCTGCGCGATACGCAGTGCAATGCCGGTCTGGAATGGATTCGTCGGTCCGAATGCAGATCCAACTACTGCCGCGCCGAGACTCATCGCGACCGCAGTCACAGCACCGTAGCCGAGGCGGCGGCTCAGCACGAGGAGAGCGGGTATCAGAGCGATGATCTCTTCGTGCATGTTCTCGAGAGCGCCGAATGCCCCGAACGTCAGGCTCACTGCTATCACGATGATCTCCGGCCGCGCGGACTTCTGCGTGAGCGAAGAGACGAGCCGGCCAAGTGCGCCCGTGGTGTCGAGCAGTGCGAATGCACCCCCGACAAAAATGACTACCACAATAATCTCGGCGCCCGCGACTATGCCTTTCGGCACGGCCATTACGGTCTGCGCCGGTCCAAGAGGAGACGCAGCGGTCCTCGTATACGTCCCAGCCACGACTATGTCACGGCCGGTGTTCGGGTCATGCTGCCGCTTGTACTGTCCTGCGGGTAAGACCCAGGTGAGCACCGCGGCCATCGCAACGCCGCCGAGCAGTAGAACCAGCGGATGGGGAAGGCGGAGTCGCATTGTTGCCCGGGATATGGTTGGGCGAAACTAGGACTGCCTCCCCATCCGCGCAATCGTTATCACATCGAGCCGTTGCGTACATCGAATGTCGGCATCGGATTCCGGATTTCGTATGAATAAGAGACAGGTATACTCGGAATCCAGAGGCGTCATGCGGTTCAATATCTGTTTTCCGGCCGCTGACTATTCCCTGACGCGGAGAATCGTATGAAACACATCGTTGCCCTTTGCATCACGACATGCATCCTCGCAGGATGCGCCGAGCCTACATCCACGCAATTGCAGTCGGCTGCGCCTCGATATGTCACGACTACGTCGAAGCCGGTGACAACTCTCACCCTCAGCTCATTCGCGCCATGCGTAACGAGAGTCGAGTGGGAGCGGGGCGGAATAGCGCTGGTCGAGCATTACGTCGAGCTCGAAGGCGGAGCGAGCCTCGCTGTCAGGGTCGCTCCGGACAAACCGCCCCGTTCATCAACTGTGCAGTGGAATCCAAACGACTTCTACGGCGGGACAGGCCGAACTCCAACCGGCCTGATCGCCGCAGTCGCACGCGACAACAAGAACAACATTGTCGCGTCGGCGGACTTTGAGCAGGTCAATTTCGATTGTGGTGCACCGTGATCATCCACTGAGTTACTTCACAATCCACATCGTAGCGCGCGTCTGGGACAAGATCGTGGAGCTCCAGCCCACCGCCTGACCATTGTTGTTCAATGAAACAGCAATCGCACTCGCGTAACCCGGCAGAAATCCGAGGTCAATCGCCTTGTGGCCATCGTAGTAACCGGCATGCTGAGTTGACGGGAACATGTCACCAACCACCTTTCCGGATGCGTTGATGCCGTAGCCGCCGCTCGTCGGCCCATTCGCTGCAAGATCGATCATGACGCCTTTCTTCGGGGTCCAGAGAAATGCGTGTGACACTTGATTCGCATTCTCCGACCATCCGGTCACCTCGCCCGCATCGTTGATGTTTGTCGCCACAGCGAACGTGCCACCAAGAGTCCCGAGATCAGTTGCCGTCACCACGCCGGATGAGAAGTCCCAGAGGATTGCATGGTTGAACGTAGAGTTCGTGCCGACGGCCTGGCCTTTTGAATTCACTCCACCCGCATTGCCGTTTCCGAGCACAATGCGGCTCCCGTTCACCCACACGACGGCCAGTGCGCCGCATGTCCCGGCGATCGCAGTGCCGTCAGACGACATGCCATTCACAGTACATCCACTCCCTGATGGTAGCGCGTCGATCAGCCATTGCTCACCTGACCGAAGCCATCGAACCGCCGAGAGCGCAGTCGGTCCCGTTGAGTTTCCACTGATCATGCGCCCATCGCTTGAGATCGCCACCGCCCCGCTCGCGAGGTCGCCTGGAAGAGTGCCCAGATCCTGTGGAATTGTGCTGTTGTCCCAGATCACCGCACGATTTCCGCTACTGGAGGCGCTCTCTCCCACAACCTGGCCAAGGTCGTTGATACCACGCGCCGCCGAGTAGGAGCCCGAGCTTCCGGGAAGCGGCTCGAGCGCGATCACGCTCTTGTTCACCGCTTTCCCCGCAACCGTCTGATCTGACGGATGCATTTGCTTTGGCGCTGTAACGTCGTTGTCGCAGCCGGCGACAAGCGCGAGTGCAAATGCCAGGGCTAATCGCGGTGTCCTATGTACCAGGTTCCTCATGGCAGGTCCTCGAAGAAATAAAAGGTGGTGACAGTCTCCCTTTATTCATTCGAAAAAACCTGCCCGGTTGCGACACGCCCGGCTGCAATCGCCCTGTACCGCCTCGCCTCATCGGGCCGCGAGCGCGCGTCACTCAGGTCTGCAAGCCATCCGTACATCTCACGAACTTCAGGAAACGCGCGCGTGGTAGTTCGCTCGAGAATCCCGATTGCATCACGAAGTGTTGAATCCGCTGCAGCATACTCGTGCTTTCGGGTAAGAATCACCCCGCGCATCGCGCGCGCGACTGCAGTATTAGGATCTCGCGGGCCAGTGATGTTCTCGCGAATGCGAATCGCATCTCGCAGCAGCGAGTCGGCAATGTCGAGCTTACCGCGCGCAATCAACAGTCGCGAAAATTCAACTTCGTGTCCGGCAACATTGCCGTGATTCGGCCCACGTGCTCGTCGCTCCATTGCGATTGCTTCTCTGAACAGCCTTTCCGCTTCATCAAGCGAGTCCACCCGGAAAAGCATTGCCGCAAGGCGGCTCGTCGCAAATGCAACGGCGGAATGATCTCCCTTATACGACAGGCGCATCGCCTTCAGATACTCGCGTGCAAGAACAAGGGCCTGATCGCGATCACCGCGGCGTGAGAGAAATTCGCTGAAATCATGGAGCGTGTTTGCAACCCAAAGATTGTTGTCGCCATAGACGCGGCGCCTGATCGCTATCCCGCGGCGATACAGCGGCTCGACTTCATTCCACCGCGTTTTATCCTCCTCGAGCACGTACGCAAGCTTGAGCACGCTCTGGGCAACCTGAGGATGATTGGGACCGTGTGCGCGCTCGTAGATCGCAAGCGCATCGCGATATTCCCGCTCCGCGCGCGCCGGTTGGCCAAGGCGAAAGAGTATCGACCCGTAACTGAGATGACTGAGCGCCGTCAGCGTGTCGTTTGGCCCTAATGAGCTCCGTCGCAGTTCAAGACTTCGGCGCGAGTAGGATTCGGCCGCGGAGAATTCGCTTCGATACATCGCAACGGTCGCGAGCTGATCGAGTGTGTTGGCGATCGATGCATCGTCAGGTCGAAGAATACGTTCCTGAATTGCGAGCGCTTCACGCACAGCGGAATCAGCGGCTGGTATTCGACCCAGTCGGAGCAGCCCTTCCGATACCATAAGCAGAGTGTTCGCTACATCGCGTGACATCGTGCCATGCGCGCGACGGCGCACTTGAAGCGCTCGCTCGATCAGTGCCTGCCCTTCCGCATAACTCCCAAGGCGCTGATCGATGCGCCCCGTGGTCTCGAACAATCGCGCCTGCACATCGGGCTGATTGCTTAGCTCTTCGGCTCGTGCCACACCGCGTCGCAGCAGCTCACGCGCCGTGATGGAATCGGTGCCCGGCTCGTCGGGAGCGTTTGCCGCGAAGAGATCGAGAAGAAAAGTTGTAACTGCCTCAGACTCCTTCGACGCTACTTCCGCGCGATCGCGCGCTGCAATTGCGCGCTGCGCCGCACCGAGCGAAATCACTGAGCCCACGAGCAGAGCAAACGCGATTCCGGCTGCCGCTATCGCTTCGATCCGATGCCGCCTCAGATAACGCTGCGTTCGATACATTGCGCTGGGCGCACGCGCATGCACCGGATGCGATGAGAGATGTCGTCGCAGGTCGTCGGCAAGTGCGTCCACCGATGCATATCTCTTCTCCGGTTCCTTATGAAGCGCCTTGAGAATGATTGCATCGAGATCACCACCAAGTGCGGGCGCGGGAGGGTCGTCGTTCAGTATTGCCTTTTCAAGCTCGTATGTACTTCTGCCACGGCGTCCGAAAGGCAAAGTGCCGGTGAGCAGCTCATACAGCACTGCGCCGAGCTGATAGATATCGGTGAGTGTCGATACTGGCTCGCCCTGGATCTGCTCGGGTGCAGCATACTCAGGTGTCATCCATTGCTGCGCCGTTCCCGTCATTGCATCGGCGGGAGATGATGGATCGAGCTCCAGCATCTTCGCGAGCCCGAAATCGAGGAGCTTCACCACTCCGTCGCGCGTGACGAGAATGTTCGCGGGCTTGAGGTCGC
The DNA here is from genome assembly GCA_035281765.1 of Gemmatimonadaceae bacterium. GTDB lineage: Bacteria > Gemmatimonadota > Gemmatimonadetes > Gemmatimonadales > Gemmatimonadaceae > UBA4720. The sequence continues at coordinate 26,184 of DATEDH010000348.1, read as the reverse complement.
GATGAACGACAAGATTGCGATGAGCGTACTGCGTGGCGTCGAGTATCGTGAGGAAAAGCGCGAGGCGGTCGCGAAGATTGAGATCGAGGCGTTTGCAATAGCGATCGATTGCCTCTCCCTCGACATACTCCATTACGAGGTACGGTACACCGTCCGTTGTAACACCACCGTCTAGAAGCTTTGCAATGTTGGGATGATTGAGCCTCGCGAGAATCTGCCGCTCGCGACGGAAGCGTTCACGGTCACCGGGCGAGTCAAGTCCTGCGCGCAGAAGCTTGACTGTAACCTGCTGATCGAATTCGCCGTCGGTTCGCTCCGCGAGATACACGCGTGACATTCCGCCGTGCCCGATCTGCCGATCGAGTCGATAAGCACCAAGGCGGCGACCGATGTACTGATCGCTCTCCGCAGTGTCCGTGCTTTCGGCGACAATTGCGGCAGCGAGCGCTGAAGGTGGGGAATCGAGAAAACTCTCAGCTGAGCTCAATCGCGAGAGAAGGTCTTCGACTTCACGCTGAAGCGCTGCATCTCCGCCGCACCGCTCGCGCAGCACGCTTTGCCATCGCGCCGGATCTGTCTCCAGTGCAATGTCGAGCAGCTCCTGAACCTTGCGCCAGCGATGGACGTCCATATCCAGCTTCTAGAAACAGGACGGTCAAAAAGTGCGTCCGCGCAGACAGGGTCGCTAGGCGTCAGTCACCCCCGTCCCGGGTCGAGCTCCTTGAGCAGGAATAATCGCGCCTTTATCCAGTCGCGCTCGATAGTTCGTGTGGTGACGCCGAGCATGGCGGCGATCTCGGAGGGTGAGAGGCCGCCGAAAAATCTGAGCTCGACCACCTGCCCAAGTCTGGGGTCCATCTGGTTCAGGCGGTCGAGTGCGGAGTCGAGCGCAAGCATCTCGTCGAGCTGAATGTCGAGCGCTGCATCCGAGCTGTGTAATGTGACTATCTCTGCAGATCCGCCTCGCTTCTCCGCCGTCTTCCTTCGGGCGAAGTCGACGAGAACCTGCCTCATTGCGCGCGATGCTGAGCCAAAAAAATGTGCGCGGTTCTCCCACTCGCTGCGGGTATTTGAAAGCTTGAGATACGCCTCGTGAACGAGGTCTGTTGTGGAGAGCGTATCCGCGCCGCCGGACTCATTCAGGTGCCGGTGCGCGATTCTCTTGAGCTCCTCATATACTATAGAGTATAGCTCGCTATCGACTCTCCCTCGCATACTATCAAATGTAGAGGGTGGCGCGGCCATCTCCGCAAGCCTCGGGGGCTTCCGTTCGGTTATCCGAACCTGCAGCGCTGCGCACCCATGCGTTTGAGCGTAGCATCCCACCTCGGATCGTCATGGAGAAATCGAAACAGGAACACACAGGGAATACCAGCATTGTAGACAAGCCCGCCCCGCTTGTCGATTGCGCGATTTATGTACGTGAACGTCGAGTCCGCGTTCTGCACCGTCGCGAAATACAACGCGCGCCGCGATCCATCGTTGTCCTTGCCCGGCTTCCGAAGCTCCGTCGAAAGGCTGTCGCGAAGCAGCGCGAAATTCCTGTTGTCACCGAGCTTCCGGTATGACAGCATCCTGAAAATCGTTACCCACGGTGGAAAAGCATCGGTCTTGATTGCGAGTACGGAATCGTACTGGGCACGCAGGTATTGAATGACGGCGATGTTCGGAGTGTTATACGGAAACGTACTGTCGATCTCGAATGACCTGCGCGTTTGCTCGAGCGCCTCGTCCAGACGGCCGACGTTGAACAGCGTTCCCGCCAGATCCGCACGAAGTCCCACGGTGGACGGCTCCAGGGCAACGGCCTTTCTTATTTCCGGAATGCTCTCGCTAGCCCGGCCGGTGATCCAGTACATGTCGCCAAGCCACTGATGTGCCAGCGCACTGTTCGGATCGATTCCGATCGCGCGCTTGAAGTGCGACTCTGCCTCACTCCACTTGAAGTCGTATTGCACCATGTTGCCAACACCAAGATGTGCGTCAGCAAGATTGGGGTCGAGCTGGATTGCACGCCGCCCCGCGGCGAGACCGAGTGGAGCTATGGAATCGGTAGGCGTGTCCGTGTATTGCGGCAGGACCGAAGCCGCCATCGCGTAACCTGCGTATGCTCGAGCAAAGCGCGGATCTTTTTTTGTTGCTTCTTCAAATAGATGCAGTGCCTGATACAGATGCCGTCCACGCCGCACGAGGAGATACTGGCCTCGAAGGTAGAGATCGTATGCTTCGACGTTGCTCGTCCCCTGAACACTGGATGTTCCCGCGGCAGACCGTACACCGGCGAGCTTCAGCTTGAGCTGATTGACGATCGCTCTCGTGACAGAGTCCTGTACCTCGAAGACGTCCTGCACTCGCTGCTCATACGAATCAGTCCAGAGAACCTTGCCGCTCGATGCATCGGTCAGCTGCGCTGTGAGCCGGAGGCGATCGCCTGCCCTGCGCACCGTTCCATCGACAATGCCCGTTACATCGAGCTCTCTTCCAACTCGCTTCGGATCCGCACCGCGATACTTCTCGACACTATTGCGTGACGCGAGTGTAATCCCCGGCACGCGCGCAAGCTCCGTAGTGATCTCATCCGACATACCCTCGGCGAAATACGAATTGGCAGTGTCACCACCGACGATCTGAAAAGGAAGAACCGCGAGTGAGTGAATCTGCGCCTCGGCGGGCTTCCGGGTGACGTATGCCCCGATGGCCGAAACGATGGCGACTCCCGCAACCGCTGCGAGCACGGTGTGCCTGCGATTGAAGCGCGCTCGAGAGATTGAAAGACCCTCGAGCGAGCCAGTGCCACTCAAGGCATGAAGTATGTCTCGCGCAGATTGCGGACGGTGTGCCGCCTCTTTCTCGAGGCAGCTCATCACGAGAGCTGCAATTGCGTCAGGACAATCAGGTCGCCGATCCTGAAGTGAATCAGGCTTCTGTATCAGGTGCGCCGCATAGAGTTGTTGCGGTGTTCGGTTTGCGAACGGTGTCGATCCCGTGAGGACTTCGTAGGCAACACAGCCGAAGGCATATATGTCCGCACGGTGATCGATGGTCGGATCGCCGGCGACCTGCTCAGGTGCCATGTACGCAGGTGTGCCGATCGCTATGCCGGTTCCGGTGAGGGTGTCACCCACGCCGTCCGTGCGAGCATCTCGAATTGCCTTGGCGATGCCGAAGTCGGCGACGACCGCAGCTTCGTCTGCCAGCAGGACGTTTTCGGGCTTGATGTCGCGGTGAACAACTCCGTGATCGTGTGCGTATGCGAGGGCGCGCGCAACGTCCTTGAGGACCGGGATTGCTTCGGCAATCGGAATCCCTTCGTGTTGCGCGAGACGAGAGCGAAGCGACATGCCGTCGACGAACGGCATCGTGTAATAGGGAAGCCCTGCCGTGACACCCGTCGTGAGAACAGGAACGATGTTCGGATGCTGAAGCCGCCCGGCGAGCTTGATCTCCCTCTGGAAACGCTCGGCGCTGACTCCCGCTGCAAGCTCAGGTGCGAGGATCTTGATGGCGACTTTTCTTCCGAAGGCCGTTTCTTCGCCGACGAAGACGCGGCTCATGCCGCCTCCACCAAGCTCGCGCTCTATGGAGTATGTGGATCCAAGGCTCGATCGCACTTCGTCGATGAGCGCCATGGATGGATAAGGTATAGACGCCCCGTTGCCCGGCCAGTCCAAACGGATGACTTATTCTGTTGTATAGATTCGCACGGGAAAACTCTATCGACAGGCTTCCCTTCAACCCTGATATTTGCGCCTCACCCGAGTGGGACCTGAATGACAGGATCACCCGAGCGCCTCACATCTGCCCTATCCGACCGCTACCGCATCGAGCGCGAGCTCGGCAAAGGCGGCATGGCGACCGTCTACCTAGCCGAAGACCTGCGACACGGTCGTAAAGTCGCGGTAAAAGTCCTGCTTCCCGAGCTCGCCGCTGTACTCGGTGCCGAGCGGTTTCTATCCGAGATTCACGTCACTGCGGCGCTCCAGCATCCGCACATCCTGCCATTGTTCGATTCAGGCCAGGCAGATGGGCAGCTCTTCTATGTGATGCCGTATGTAGAAGGCGAATCGCTTCGCTCGCGACTTGATCGCGAGCGGCAGCTCCCCATCGATGACGCATTGCGAATTGCACGCGAAGTCGGAAGCGCATTGAGCTATGCACATCGCCATCACGTCATTCATCGCGATATCAAACCGGAGAACATTCTTCTCCACGACGGACACGCACTCGTTGCGGATTTTGGAATTGCACTCGCCGTAACATCGGCAGGCGGCGGACGACTCACGCAGACAGGCCTCTCACTCGGCACACCTCAATACATGAGTCCCGAGCAGGCAACAGGTGAAAGAGAGATCGATGCACGAAGTGATCTCTATTCACTCGCTGCAGTGACATATGAGATGCTTGCAAGCGAGCCGCCGCACACGGGCAACACCATGCAGGCGGTCATCGCGCGAATGCTTACGGAGCGGCCGCGAAGTGTCAGGTCATTGAGGCCGAGTGTTCCGGATCATGTAGCGAGCGCTCTCGATGTTGCTCTCGAGAGAATTCCGGCCGACAGATGGAACTCGATCGACGAGTTCGAGAATGCACTCGATGGGAAGATCGTGCGCAGCGGTACTGGAGGTCGCGACACAATCGCTGCACCACGAAAGTCGAGCGCATCGTCAAGGACGAGCATATTAAGACATCCGGTAACGATCGGGCTTGCTGCAGTTGCCTTGATCGCATCAGCAGTTGCTGTTACATCGATGGTCAACCGCAAAGCTCCGCAAGAATCGCCAACTGTCCGGTTTGTTCTTTCACCTCCGCGCGGAGCTGAGTACACACCGACTACTCAAACGGTATTCGCAATTTCGCCGGATGGAAAATGGATTGTAGTGCGCGCGCGAGTCGGGCCCAATCCGGGCGTGTTATATCTGAGATCAGTCGACAACCCTGAGCTCATACCTCTGCCGGGCACGTCGAATCTTTCACTCAACGCCTGGTTCTCGCCCGATTCGCGCTGGCTCGGCTTTGCAACACCGACCGGGCTCGCAAAGATATCGCTCACAACTCGCGATGTGGTTCAGATTGCGCCGAACAAGGGTATATATGGAGGTGCGTCGTGGGCTGGCGACGGCCGGCTCGTGGCATCGATGAACAACAGCCGGCTTTATGTCATCCCGGAAAATGGCGGACCTGAGACAAAGCTTTGCGGAAAGTCCGGCGATTCGATACTTGCTCAAATAAGCCCCGTCGTTCTTGCAGATGGAGAAACCGTGCTGTTTGCTGGATCGACCGCCACTTCGATCAATGACAGCAGGCTCGCAGTTGCGTCTCTCAAGACGGGTGAGTGCAAGCTTCTCGACCAGCTTGCGATTCAGCCACTCGGTGTGGCAGATGACATCGTAACCTATGTAACCGCATCCGGCACAATCATGGGTGCCCGTTATAACGCGCGAGCGAGAACTATTGAAGGCACAGCTGTCCCTCTCGTAAGCGACGTGGACATCAATCAGACGACCGGATCCGCTCAAGCCGGAATGTCAGCCACCGGGTCGCTTGTGTACCTCGCTGCCGGCGGCGCTAATCGCATCGTGAAAGTCGACTCGAAGGGACAGGCCACTCCGTTATTAACGGACGAGCGAGCGTACGCGTATCCGCGGTACTCTCCCGACGGGCGAAAGATTGCCGTTGCGATTGCTACTGCGGGTCAGCGCGACATATGGGTGGTCGACGTCAACGGGCAGACAGTCTCACGTCTTTCTTCCGGCGGGTCCATCAACGACCGCCCTGAATGGACTCCGGACGGCAAGCGCATTCTATATCGCACAAGTCGCACACCCCGATCGTCGATCTGGTGGCGCTCCGCAGATCAGAGTGACAACGAGACTTCGCTCCTCAACGATGACAAAGAGGATTACTACGAAGGAGTGATCACTCCAGATGGAAAGTGGCTCGTATACCAGTCGGACACAGCGGGCGCTGACATCGGTGCGCTCTCTCTCGCAGGCGACAAAAAGAAGACGGGAATCGTTGCGAGTCAGTTCGTCGAGAATGAAGGGAGAGTCTCGCCGGATGGAAAGTGGCTCGCATATGTCACCGATGAATCCGGCTCGAACGAAATTTTCGTGCAGCCATTTCCCGGTCCAGGTGCACGTGTTCAGGTATCGAGTCGCGGCGGCGATGAGCCGCTGTGGTCACCGAATGGATCGAAGCTGTATTACCGTGATGAGCAGAACGTCATGGTCGTGACGTACAATGCGACGTCCGGATTCCAGGTAACCGGACGTCAGCCGCTTTTCCCCGACGTGTTCGTGAAGCGATCTCTCCCGCACGCCAACTACGATGTTAGTCGCGACGGATCGTCGTTCCTCTTTCTGCAATCGACACCAAAGAGCGACGCGGTCGTCGTCTACAACTGGATTGCCGAGGTTCGCGCGCGACTGAAGGACGCGTCGCGTTAAAGCAGAAGTGCAGTGGCTGCGGTATCCGACTCACCTTTGGTAGCTCCATATGATTGTCGGGTCACCTGACCACTTAATCATAAGATCCCCGTTGTGCAGTTCGGCCGGCACTTGGCCACGGCCAAATACATAACCGCTGCCCGCCTTCGACCACTGTCCGGATCCTCGCTCCACAATCAGGTTATCGTGAGGCATCGTCCGGGTGCTCCGCGTCAACGTGAATGTGCCATCCTCATTGACCGCCAATTGCTCGCTCACGAGCATTTCATGATAGCCGTCAGTGACTCCGTAAGTCATGGCTGACAGAGTGCGCGAATTCCAGGATTGAAGTGTCCAGGAGCCGGAAATCGGATCATCCGGACTTGTGGTACAACCAACCTGCAGCGCGGTGAGAGATAGTCCGAACATCACCATTCTTCGCAAGCGCATCTAGATCTCCACATAGAAAAGATTGCGCGATGCTAAGAATCCATCGTTAATCCAGCGTTCTATCGTCCACTTGACGCTGGTTTGACGCTGGTGGGTAATGCCGCGAAAGCCACAACAGCGGATGCTCTGAACTTTTCCGCGCCTTTCGCCAATTCATCGAAACCTCTCGTGCCACTTGGCATGTGTCTGCTCGAACCTGTATCTCAGATCAGACTGAAAGTCTCCGACGCTGTCAGACCCCTTCGATAAACTCGAAAGAGCCCCGATCGATGATTGGCTGTTTGGTTTGACGCCAGTTTGACGGTCGATAAACAAATTGTTAGCACATCGACGCCACGGTCGCGTGCTGGAGCGATCGCGAGCTCAAGACCCCAGCAGACATTTCAGGAGGTTGAAGTGAAAAAAGCATTACTCGCAACTGGCTTTCTACTCGTCGGCGCGTGCTCGGATTCCCTCCCCACGGGCACCAACTCCGATATGAGTCCTTCCTATGCAGCAGCCAAAGGCGAAAGCTCCGGCAATAAGCTCCAGTGCTTCGATGGCACAACGGACGGTGGCTACACTGGCACCTGCACACTCATCACAAACGGCGCGACGCTCAACACCATTGATAACGACATCGACCCGTACAACAACTACGCTGGCGTCTACATCCCGAGCAACCTCGGCGGCAGACTCCTCGGCGATGTCAACAAGCTCTCGTTTGACTATGACGGTAGCGGCGCAGCCGGCGGATCACCGCGCATCAGCCTTCCCATCGACGAAGACAACGATGGCGACACCGAAGGGTATGCCTACATCGACACGCAGGGATGCAACACCGGCGACGCGAACGTCGGAACTCTCGACGCAATCAACGACCCCACATGCACCGTGTGGTACAACAACGTGTCGTATGAGAACTGGGGAGCCTTCGTAACAGCAAACCCGAACTATCGCGTAGCGAAGAATGCGGTCACGTTCATCATCGTCGACGCACCGGGCACTTTCAACATCACGAACGTGCAGCTCGGCAAGGGTACTGCGAAGGGCAAGTAGTAACGACAACTGTGTTGGCGCGATGTGCCACTCGCGCCAGCACACCTTTGCACTACACTTTAATGCCTAATGACTGACCCGGAGCCAGTCGAACCCGCAAACACCGTTCGCCTCGTCACACTCGGCAGCGCGAAACTTCTCGCTGCGGCTCCGGGCATCCCGGCTTCCACAATCCTTCGGCCAGGGAAGCCACTCGCGCTCCTCATCTATCTCGCATCATCCCCTGCGAGAACGTCATCACGCGAGCATCTCATCAATCTCCTGTGGGCTGATGTCGATCCCGATCGCGGCCTCCGCACACTTCGTCAAACAATCTTCCAGCTTCGTCAGCTCCTTGGCGAATCTTCAATCGCGAGCAGCGGACGCGAGCTCTGCCTCGATCTCAAACTGCAATGCGACCGCGATGATTTTCTCGCTGCCGTCGCAAGTGGTGACAACAACTCAGCAGTCTCGCTCTATACAGGTTTCTTCCTCTCCGACTTCGGTGTTCCGGGAGGCGCTGAGTTCGAGCACTGGGCCGACCGCGAGCGTGACAGGTTACACGCTGCATATGTGCGAACTGCCGAATCAGTAATTCGCGACCGACTCGATCACGCGCAATACGACATGGCAATACGCGAAGCACGCCGGCTTCGCGATTTCGATCGCGACCGCGAGGCGAGCTGGCGAATTCTTCTGGAAGCACTGGTATCATCAGGCGATCAAGTCTCATCACTTACAGAAGCCGAAGAGCTTCAAAGATTCCTCGAAGCCGAAGACCGCGAGCCGGAAAGTCTCACCCGCTCTGCAATAACGCGAGCGAAGCGTCTTCAACCTGCCGCGCAGCATGACGATGTGTCAACAGCGCGTCTCGTTGCCGATCTGACCGGGCGCGACCGCGAGTTCTCCCGTCTTACATCATTGTGGGCGACTGTAAAATCGGGGCACTTCCGCCACGCGCATATCACGGCCTCACCTGGCATTGGCAAGACGCGACTGATGCGCGATGTATATACACGCCTTCGCGCATCAGGCGCACGCGCAGTATGGATCACTGCATTTGCGGGCGACCGGCGTCTCGCATTCGCACTAGCCAGTGATATTGTCGGCAAGGCAGCAAATCTTTCCGGTGCGAGCGGCATCTCCACTGCAGCCGCAAGCTCTCTCATCGCGCTCAACCCCAAACTCTCATCGAGTTTCGCGGCCCCGCAGGGACGAGCAGTAGGTGACGAAGCCTTCCGTCGCCGCGTACATGCCGTGACAGAATTGTTCGAGGCACTCGCTGACGAAACTCCAATTGCTGTCTTCATCGACGACATGCACTGGTCCGATACTGTATCGCGCCAGCTTCTCAAAAGCTCATTCTCGCGCATCGGCGACTGTCGGATATTTCTCGTAACGAGTGCGCGCACGGTTCCCGATGGAAGCCTGAACCTGCCTGCAACAGAAGCGATCACACTCGACCCGCTCGATGAACATCAAGTCGGACAGCTGATTACGTCATTTGGTTCCTTCGCCGATCCACACAGCGCAACCGCTTTCATCCATGCCGTGCATGAACACACAGGCGGATCGCCGCTTCTCGTGCTCGAGAACCTTCATCTGGCGATCGAGCGCGGACTCCTCGAGCTCCGCGACGGCGAGTGGATCATGCCACACACAGCTGCATTGATTGAGTCTATATCGCGAGGAGACGTTCTCGAGCAGCGTCTTCGAAAACTCGACGATCGGCTGTTCCGCATCTTGCTCCTTCTGGCAATCGCCGAGGAGCCGGTAAGCGCGTCGTTGATTGCAAAGGCGCTTGGGATGGAGCAACCTGTACTCGAAACCCACCTGCTCACGCTGGAACAACAGGCGCTCGTTGCATCCGAGAACGATCATTGGCGCTGCTCACATGACTCTATTGCGGACGCAATCCTGCGCCTCGCACCTCCTCATGACCGCACATCGATGCACTCGGCCATCGGAATCGCGCTCGCGGAAACTGATATCGCCGATGTGAGGCATGCCCGCGCAACCATACGGCACCTTCAGGCAGCTGAGCGTAATGCCGACGTAGAGGCTGTGTTCGGCAGATTCGTCACCGGTGCACGCAACGCTGGTGACATGAGATCCAATATTCAGCTTGCGGCAGCTGTACTTGGTGAGGCTGCTCCGACAGATGCTGCCTCGCGACTTGCTGCATCACTTCCTCTTCGCCAGCGGTTCGAGTCGTCGGTGATTTCGAGAATCGCTGGTATCGTCGTGGTGCTTGGCGCGGCAGTTCTGCTGGCGCTGTGGAACCAGTCAACGAAGCCGTCGCAGCTTGCGATAATAACGCAGCCGCTCGCAGGAAATTCATTGATCGTTCCACCGCCAGTGGTCGAAATCGACGATCAACGGGGTCGTCGTGTTCGAGGGTGGACCGATTCCGTCTCAGTCGAACCTGCGCCTGGAAGCGGTCCTATCACGGGCACGTTGAAAGTTGCTGCCGTCGACGGCCGCGCGGAGTTCAGAGATTTATCTGTTACCCGTGAGGGTCCGGTGCAGCTTCTCTTCAAGGCAAAAGGGTTGAAGCAGGTCTTAGCGCATCGGATCAATGCGGAGACTAACATACCGACGCTTCGTCTCGTTTCCGGAGTTGTGAATGGTCAGGCGATTAATTCTGAGCATAGATCCATCATCGTCAGCCCGGGTGCGAGCATTACAGGCGATGTGAGACTCGAGTATTCCAGTTACTGGGGTTCTGCTTCCGTGATTCTCGGTGCTGTTGCGATGTGGGGTGACCGCACGAAGAACTTTCTGGATCTCGCGCCTCTTTTCACTCCTGCAGAGCATCAGCCGCGGCGCGCGCACATTACTTTCACGGCGCCGCAAACATATGGCATATACTATATAGTATTCGCCTTCGACGCCGAGGGTAACGTGGAAGACTTCGTTTCAGGGACGAACTGGCGTCTGCCTGCGCCAATCTGGAACGATGGAAACGACATCGCCGACTGGAATCAGGCGCAGATTGCGCAAGCGAAAACGCGCGGCTGGGTGCAGACGACGTTTGTTCAGATCGATAATCGCACCGGAAAGCCTGTCGTTGCTGGACATCCGATAGCTTCGACAGTGATCGACGTAATCGTGAAGTGAGCAGTTCAGGAGACGCTGGTGTGCTCGCAGCGTCTCCTGTCTTCACTTGAGCCGTTTAGTTGTAACCGCCGGCACAGATCGCGTTGCCACCACCTGCCGCGATAGCATTTCCGCCACCCGCTGCAATGACACCCGCACTCGTAGCGCGCAGCGATCCATCTCTCAGGTTACGAGCGACATCCGCAACCTTGACCTGCGCATTAGGAATGCTGGAGATAGCTCTGACCTGTCCGCGGAAGAAGCGCTGGTTGTTGCGACGCATCGCTTCATTCGAGTTGAAGTCACACGCATAGGCAAGAACACGGCGCCCACTTCCTACACCACCTTCAACATCGAGACACAGGTTCGAGTTCGACTGGCTCTGAAGCTGTCCCGTGCCTGTCCACCAGAAATCCTGGGACTTCGAGTTGTTGCACGATCGGAGCGATGCCGGCTGACCCTGGCCCGCCGACACGTCGACACACAGTCCGCTGATGTTCAGGACGACAGCGTTTCTCGACGAGATGTACGATGCACGCAGTACATTAGAGTAACCCGAGCACGTGGTTGTGCGAAGAGTGCCGCTGCTGTTGACGGCACAATAACTGGTGGATCCATTGCCCACCGCGAGCGCCTCCTGCGATTCCGCCCGCACAGATACTACGGCCGATGCGGCCAGTGCAACGATGAAGCTGTACTTCAACAACATCAACGAGCTCCTTTGAATGAGAATGAACAACCATGAAGGAGCGACGAACATATGTATTAACGAGTAACGGCCGCAACGATTTTCTACGCTGCGGCCGCTGAATCAAAAGAAAGATCTATTACGAATGACTATTCACGAATTCCTGTAACGACTGGGATCGGGCCACGCCCACTATTTGATCAACACACAGACATTCGTGCGATCGGGTTCCTCACTGGCCCCACCACCGATCACAGTGATAGTTGGCAGACCATTTCTCTCGCCAAACGCTGCCCGCACGTCACCGTCACCGAGCGGTCCGGTCCACTTGACTGACGCAACATGACCTTCAACAGTGTAAGTGCCCGAAACACCATACGCTTCATACTGACCACCACCGCGGATCACGATGAATTTTCCGGTTGGGATATCGCCCGCGTACTGCGAGCGGTAACTACACGCATAACGACCCACGGGAAGATCAGGTCCCTTTACCGGAGCCGGCACCTGTTCCGGCTGCGGCGCATCCGATGTGGTTTCAGCTTCCTTCTCGACTGCAGGCTCAGCGGGGATCGCTGGCTCGGCGGGCTCTTCAACAACCGGAGGAGCATCCTCATTCGTTGCAACCGCACCATCACTCGGCAGCACCCCGATTCCTACAGAACGAATTCCCCCGCCGAATACATTCGCCTTGAAATCGATGTCGAGCGCGCGTGCCGTCGTCGAGCTGCCGTCGCGAAGCTCGACCATAGTTGCACGCTGACTACCATCGGCATAACGAACGGTCGCAGCAATCTTGTAGCGGCCAAGTGGGATGTCGTGCAGGAAGGCTGTCTCGCCTATTGGTCCGCCACCTTTCTTGAGAGCTGCTCCGCTTCGCTTGATGACAACGGTGCGGCCCTTCGTGCCGTCTGCGAGAGGCCCGGTCGGAGTGAGCGTGAACGTTATGACGGCATCATCAGGAAATGCGGATGACATCGCGGTGATATACGCACCGTAGTAAGCGTCGGGATTACGTAGATCGGTGCCATTCGTGCAGCGCTTTGTCCCGGACAATCGCAGAACGAAGTTGCGGACGATTCCCTTGTCGGACATCACACGCTCGCATGGCGCATCGCCTCGATCGAGCCACAGCTCCTTGTACGTCTGCCCGTTGTACTGGAGCTCCGCAAATCCATCGACGTTGTAGTGTCCGAGCGGAACGTTTACACGATATCGTCCATTCGCGTCCGTCTTTGCCGTAATGCTCGTTCCCCTTGCTGCGCCTGTTGCGCCGGCAATGCGGATCGTCGCACCCGCGACTGGTCTTCCATCAATAGTGGAAACAGTTCCCTGCACGACATTCGGAACCGGCTTCGCCTGCGCTTCCGCTCCATTGAAGCCGGTGCCGAGTAAGGCGATGATGACAATCGATGACGACCAGTGAGTCAATCCAGTCTGCACGTAATTCTCTCCAAGGTTTGTGAATCAACCCTGAAGAATTTAAGATGAGAGCCCGTGTCAGCAATGCATTTTAGTTGACTCGCCTGTACTCCGTCCCGCCGATTGAAAGCATGACCGCTTTTCCATCTTTCATCTCGACATTCACGACCTCTCCATCACCGAACAGCGCCATGCGCAGCTGATTCTTCGTGTTATCGAATACCTCGACCGCGCTCCACGCTGCTCCGAGGTTCGCTTCGAGCTTTCCATTCACTGCAGACAGCTTGAGCTTGCCGAACAGCGGATTCTCATACGTCCCGGTATAAGCATCGAGCGGAAACGGAAGTGTCTGCGGCCGTGCTGCGCGACGCTTGAGATCATTGTTGATATTTTCTTTTTCGCGCGCGATCAACGCGGGTACGCGATCCGCCGGAATCGGCAGAGGCAGCGCATTATCCGTCAGGGCAGCATATATCATCGCTGATCCAACTTCGGCAATCCCGCTCCCAAGCCCGTCGTTGTTCGCAAATATCGCGATGCCAAGACGACGGCTTGGCACAAATGACATGTGCGTCGCGAACCCGGGAAATCCGCCGCCGTGCGTGTAGATCGTATCGTTGCCGCGAACCAGGATGTTCCAGCCAAGCGCATATCCGATCTGCGTTCCACCCATCGCCTGAAGAGCTAGCGTTCCCGCTGCATTCTTGTGCGCCTCTTCGAATGCGGCTGCAGGCAACATCTGTCGCCCGCCGACTTTTCCATTGTTGATGTGCGCAGTGAGCCACGTGCCCATGTCGCGCAGCGTCGTGATCAATCCGCCCGCACTCTGCATATTTGCATCGGTCTTCCCATAAGGACGGGCTTTCCAGCCATCGAGTGTGAGCTGATACGGAGTCGCGAGATCCGCACGCGCAAACTTTGAGACGTAGGCGCTCGTGTGCTTCATGCCGAGCGGTGTGAAGATTTCCGACTGGAGTACTTCCTTCCAGCTCTTCTTCGTCGCGGCATCCATCGCAAGCGCGGCGACGTTGTATCCGACATTTCCGTACCTGAACGTGCGCCCGTCCCTTGCTGCGTCGTGCATCTCGAGGAACTTCACAAGATCAGCATCACCATTGTATTCGCCGGTGTATGCGAGACGCATTACCATCGGGCCGGAATTCCCGATGCCGTGAGTATGAGCCAGGAGCGACCTGATCGTGATCGAGTCTGCATTGAGCGGCGCCTTCAGGTGAAGAGAGGGCAGATACTGATGCAGCGGAGCATCCAGCCTGAACGTTCCCTTCTTGTCCAGAAGTGCGGCAGCGAGTCCGGTAAATGATTTCGTCGTCGACGCAATGTACAATTCCGTCTCGGGTGTGAAGGGTCTCTTCGATTCGAGATCCGCGTATCCGAAGCCCTTTGAATAGATGACCTGATCGCCCTGCACGACAACGATTCCCGCACCGGGCGAGAGGTCCATTGCCATGAGCGAGTTCATGACGCTGTCGAGCTTCGCTGTTATCTGAGATTGCGCGGCTGCCGGGCGGGGAAAAAAAGCGGCAGAAACGACTAACAGTGCTGCAGGCGCAGCACGTCGGTAGAGGATCGACATCTCGCTGTCCTCATGTGGGGGTATAAAAGGAAACGTCCTTTCTTCGACATACGCCCGCACTCTCACGACGGTTTCATTGGCCCAGACTTCCTGTACTCATTACCACTTCCAATGACTTCTAACTGCCTCGTCTTAGCGCACTTTTCGCATCGCTTTGAGGATTGCTATATCGTCGCGATCCTTGGGCCTGTTCGCCGCTTCTTTCGAGCGGATGATATCGTCAACCGAAGCGGCCAGGAATGCAACTCCATATGCTTTGAATTTTTCCGCGCCGCGCACGAGATCCTTGAATCCGTCCGTACCGGCGGGCCTGAACGCAATGTCTACTCGCCCCGCATCGGTGACGAGATTCCACAACTCAGAACGCGCCAGCATTGCCGGACTGCAGTCGAAAGCGAGTCCTTCAGGCACCGATTCCGTGTACACCCTGGCGTGCAGCTTTCGCAGCGCTCGGGCCAGTCGCTCGACATTCGTCTGGTCATCGGCAGGAGTGATGTCAGCGTCAGCAGTTAGTCGCGGAAACCCGTGCAGCCTCGCAGCGAGCGCGCCGATCAGAACAAAGCGAACGTCGTGCTTATCCAGAGTCGTCAGCAGAAGTTCAGGGTTGAACGGCGCAACGTCAGGCACGCTTCACCTCTGCCATGAACCTGCTCAGCGCTGCGACTTCCTCCAGCCGCTCTTCCGGTGTCAGCTTGAGAATCCGCGGCACATCATCGAGCAGCGACTTGTCCACGACTGTCCTTGCCAGGGTCGACCGCATTTTATGCCCGGACGCGCGAATAAGCCGCATCAGTGTGTCCCACGAAGGACTGGTCTCTCCCAACTCAATGCGTGCAACTACCGACTGAGCAGTCTTCGCCCGGCGGGCCAGCTCACGTTGTGACATTCCGGCTGACCTGCGCGCCTCTGCAACGATATCGGCAGCGTTCGTCATGTAGATAATGATAGCTAATTAGCTATCATCTTCAAGCTTCTGAGTTAACCTATCGAACGGGGTTCATTCCCCGCTTCCGCAGCGCCTGATATATCCGGACATTGAGCATCGCCCCGGTAATACCGGTGTGCTCATCCGCGACGCGCGGCTCATCAGCGATTCCCAGTCGCTGCGAGAGATCGTGACCTGTTAGATCTCTGTATCCAAGCGCCCATGCCATCGACGGAATATCGAGCACGAAGTAGTGATACAGAGTGCGCCAGCTTGAGCCGCGCGTGCGAAAGAGATGATCGAGAAACCCCGCATCGAACTGGCTGTTGAACGCAACGAGCAACACTGGCCGGTTACCGGCAACCCGGCGATGAAACCGCACTAGACTGTCCACCGCAGTGGTGTCGGCGAGTGCGTGCATCGCTTTCCACTTTACGGCATCGAAGCCGTTGACGCGCCGGGCACCCTCCGACGTTCTCTCCGGATGCCTCGGCTGAATTCTGAGAAAGAGACTGTCGATAACCTTGCCATCCAGATCGGTCATTACGAGTCCAAAGTCGATCATCTCATGATATCCGGCAACCAGACCTGTTGTCTCGACATCCACAATTGCAAGCATCCAGTCACCGGGTGATGTCGCAGGTGACTTGCTCGTGACCGGCGCCGTGTCTGCAGCCTTCACCCACGGCGGAGTTTCCTGCGCTTCTACTGTCGACGTTATCCCGAGCCACATCAACACTGCAACACATCGCGCCAGAGTGCGCATATATCCTCGTCGTGATTAGACAAGCTTCAATAACCGCCTGGATCACCAGCTGTCAAATCCCGCATAGAGCGGACGTGAAACTCCGGCGCGGCATTTCTTGTACTGTCAGGTAGCAGGCACACTAGACACTATTAACCGTGTGACATTCCGGGGAACCACAGTCATGCATTCGCGTCTCGCCACGATTGGTGCACTCATCTCGATTGCGGCTGCTTCATCTTCCCGCTCTCAGGACATAGTTGCACCTGACGGCACTGCTCGTGGCGACCTCGCCTCACGGATCGATTTACATCTCACGAGGGCGGAGCGGTTCGGGTTTGCCGGCGTAGTGATCGTCGCGCAAAATGGCGACGTGGTGCTGCACAAGGGCTACGGCCTGGCCAATCGCGAAACAGGGGAGCGCGTGACTGGATCGACGGTCTTCGACATTGGATCCATCACGAAACCATTCACTGCAGCGGCTGTTCTCAAGCTCGAAGACGAAGGCAAGCTCCATGTCACTGATCCGATCGACCGCTATTTCGATAATGTCCCGGCCGACAAGAAAGCCATCACGATCCATCATCTTCTGACGCACACTGCCGGCCTTCAGGACGGCTTCGGCGGCGACTACGATCTCATCTCACGCGACTCGCTCATGCGCGTGATTCTCTCTTCGAAACTGCAAGGCGCCCCCGGATCGAAATACGAATATTCCAACGCGGGCTACTCCGTACTCGGCGCAATAATCGAGAAGGTGTCAGGCCAGCCATACGAACAATACCTGCGCGATCATGTGATCAAGCCTGCGGGACTCACGTCCACCGGATATCGCTCGGTGGACTGGAAGGCTAAGTCGCTCGCGATTGGTTATCGCGGGAGCTCGCGATTCGGCACGCCCCTCGATAAACAATGGCTTGACGATGGACCGTCATGGCACCTCCGCGCCAATGGCGGACTGTTGTCGACGGCCGCAGATCTCTATCGATTCGTGAGCGGATTTCACAACGGTCGCATTGTATCGGCAGCATCGTACAAAAAGGCCATCACACCACAAGCAGGATTTTCCTACGGCTATGGCTGGGGTGTCTCGAAAATGCCGAACGGAAAGACGCAGATCTCACACAACGGCAGCAACGGGTATTTCTACGCTCTCGCTACCTACCTTCCTGATGACAAGGTCACTGTGATTTTTCTGACGAACGATCAAGCGAATCGCGGAATAGAGCGCGACATTGGTGAGATCGTGATGGGCCGAAAGCTGGAGGAGATTCCCGCAGTTGCTTCGGCAGCGTTCTCTCTCGATGATTACGCCGGTGGCTATCGCACTCCATCGGGCGCCGAATTCGAGGTCAGGAAGTCCGGTCAGAGTCTCGAGATAACACGCGCTCCCGCAGAAGTCGTTGCATCCATAACACTCGGCGCACGCGACTCATCGCAAGCCCGGCTGCGACATCGCGCTGATTCCATAATTGCTCAAACCGTCGGTGCAATGGCATCGGATGATTACGCGATGTATCGCGATAACTTCTGGTCTTACCGCGATTATCGCATCGATGGCGAAATCGAATTCTGGAAGGAGGTCTTGAATGACTGGCGGGACACGTACGGGAATTATCTGGGCACGCAGGTTCTTGGCACTGCAAGGACAAACAGCGACGACGTTCAAATCGACGCAACGTATGTCGCAGTGAAGTATGCGAAGGGTGAGAGGGTCCTCCGCGTTCTGGAGCCGGTGTCACCCACCGGGAAGTTCTTTGTTGCCACTGTATCGCTGGCTCAATGGCCGAGCCGCTTTGTGCTTGCCCCGCGGTCCAGGTCGGAGTTCATCACGTATAACATCGAGCAGCGAAAGTCGGCGGCTATGACATTCGTGTTCGATGATGCAGGCAAGGTGAAAGCCATTGCGATGCCGGACGGATTGAGAGCGAAGAAGTCTCAAGGGGGCCAATAAGAAAAGAGACGCTACCCCGAAGAGTAGCGCCCCCTTCCCCCCCCAATTCTTTGACTCCGGGTTAGCAGTGCACTCGTGGATTCCACGATGCGAACAGCCCGCTTGGGTTGGTGCGATGCGTCCATACGTGCAACGCCCACACACCAAAAACATCGTTTTGCACAAACTGCTGGCCGAATAAAGCCGGAGGTGTCGCCGTCTTTGGAACGAGCGCGAAGGGCACGATGAACTCCACACCCACGAGACTCATCTGACCATTCGTCCCCGGCTCATAGATCAACGCCTCCGGATGCGCTGCGTCCGCGGTCGCATCTATGAAGGCCGGATTCGCAAAGTGAATTCCCATCGCGCCCACATCACCGTTCGACATGCAATCCGTGATCGCCGTGTTATAGCCCGCATCTTTTGCGAGATTGAAGCTCGTAAATGCATCGAGTGATGCCCTGAGATCCTTCACACCCTGCGGAATGCCGGGCTCCGTTGCATTCGAGCCGTTGCATGCTGCCGCAATCGCAAGCACAGTTACACCTGCATATACCATTACCCTGCCGCTGATATTCATTATGTCGTTCCTGTTGTTGTGTTGAACGACGGTAGGATATCGCAGTGATACAGGCCTGACAGTCAGCGCACGTTACTTGTCGCGTGAGTTCTTTGCTACACCTGTTGTAGTCCAGCGTCCTACGCTGCCTGCGAGGTTGTCACTTCAACAACCCGTTCCCAACGACATAACGGACGAGATCTGCCGTCGACTTAAATCCCATCTTGTCGAGCAATCGCGTTCTATAGGTGCTCACAGTTTTCGAGCTGAGCTTCATCTGCTCGGCAACTTCCTTCACGGCCATACCGCTGCCGAGTGCGCGCAGAACTTCAAACTCACGGTCACTCAATCTTTCATGAGGCGCCCGGGCTCTCCCGCGGTCAGCAAGACCTGCAAGCTGTTCAACGAGTGACTCACTCACATACTTCCCGCCGCGCGCAACCTTCCTGATCGCGCGAACAAGCTGCTCCGGCGACTGATCCTTCGTGAGATAACCCGATGCCCCGGCTCGTAATGCGCGCATTGCCCACTGGTCTTCGGGATGAACACTCAACACGAGAACGCTCACAGTTGGGTGTCGTTCTCTCAGCTCCACGACTGTCTCAACGAAAGTCGCGCCAGGCATGCTCACATCGAGAAGGATCACATCTACTGCCGCAGCCGCAAGAAGCTTGAAGAGCTCGGCGGCAGTCGCCGCCTCGCCAACAACCGTGATGCCCGCATCTTCAGTCACCACGCGGCGCAACCCTTCACGCACTACGGGGTGATCGTCAGCTATCGCAAGACGGATCATGGCATCACCTCGTGCCCCAGCGGAACGGTGAGCAGCACTCTTGTTCCCTGCCCATCGCCACTGGTAATCCTGAGATCACCTCCGCACGCGAGCGCTCTCTCGCGCATGCCGACAATCCCGAGCGATGCGATGTCATCGAGACAGTTTCTCTGCAGCCCTACTCCGTTGTCCTCCAGCTGGAGCTTTAGAAGCGATCTGGTTTGTACGAGCTTGATCCTCACCTCAGTGGCCTGCGAGTGACGCATGACATTGGTGAGTGACTCCTGAAAGATCCGGAACACAGAGCTGCCGAGCTCGTCGGATATCGGCGCGCCATTCACCGATGACTCCATGGTCACCTTGACTCCGGCGCGCGCGGAAAAATCCTGGCTCTGCCATTCCAGTGCCGCCTCCAGCCCGAGCTGATCCAGTACACTCGGCCGCAGATTCGTTGCGATTCTTCTGACGGCATTAATGGTCTGATCAATGCGGCGCGTTATCGACACGCATTGAGAATGAAGCTCTCTTCCATGCGGAACCCGGTTTGTCACCCAGGCCATGTCGAGCTTCAGCCCGGTCAGCGCCTGGCCAAGCTCGTCGTGAATCTCCCGTGCGACTTCCGTGCGCTCCTCTTCGCGCACTTTCTGCAACCGCGACGCGAGTGCGCGAAGCTGCTGCCTCGATGTTCTCAACTCTTCGTTCGCGAGATGCCGGTCTGTAACGTCGCGCTGGACACCGAAATGCCCGGCGATGCGACCGTCGCCATCGTGGATGACCATGTAGTCACCCTCGAGGCGTATCGGCGAGCCGTCGAGACGACGCTCGTCAGTCTCGTTGTGCAGGTATCCAGCGTCGAAGAATTTGCGCCACCGCGCGCGCGCAAGCTCGAGATCGTGCGCGAAGAAATCAGCAGGGGTTTTGCCGAGCAGCTGGTCGGCTGTCGATGCGTTGAACTGCGTGAGGATGGCGGCGTTGACCTTTGTCATCCGCTGATGCCCGAATACATAATCGAGCACCTTCTCCTTATCGACATTGTCGTTCCATTCGACGGGTTCATCCAGCATCATGAAAAAGAACCCGTCCATGGATTGTGAGAAAAAGAGCTCGAGCAGCTGTTCGTTTCCGATTCCATCTGCAAACGACATTACCGGGCTCCTTTCTATGTCTGTAACCTATGTCATTATTCCCATAAGCCAACAAGGAGTCGGGGTTGCTGCCCCGACTCCTCATGTGTTTAGAAGGCGTTTTTCGGCTCACTGTAGATCACGTTGTCGAACACGACGAGATCAAGTGTTCCACCGGCCGAGATGTCCTTGACGCCCGCCGCGAGGGCGCCTGTACCGAGGGTGATGCGCACCCGCGCAATCTTCGGCGTGTCGAAGATCACTCCAATGAAGGAGAGTCCACCAGCGTCGGACCTGACAGGCGCGAAGTACGTTCCGAGATCCCCGCCGTCCTTGTTAAGAAGTTGAATGCTTGTGGTTTCAGCCACGTCAACGTCGCTGAACACGATGCCGAATGACTGCACCAATGCTGGTGTGGGCTGACCAGCGACTTCGAAGATCTGATCGACGAGATTGCTGCCAACGGGTGCAAAGATCTTGTTCGCGCTGAAGAACGAAAACTCAGCGGCATACGACGGGTCGATATCGACGAAACTAGTCGAGTCGTTTCTGAATCCGGTACCCGCCGTTGTAAACACTGCTCCCGACTTCACGTTGGTGTTGAAGAACGCCGCAGGAAAATCGTTCCTGTTGTTGAACGGGTTTGCGCCCGCTCCGTCCCAGTTGATCTCGCGGCGTCCAGCCGCCTGCTCGCCCGCAGTGCCGCCGTTGGACACTCCGAGCAGGTTGCGGAAGTCGGTGACCTTCGTGGTGATGTCACCAGTCGCCGTAACAATCGTTGGCGACGCGGGCGGTGGCGGATTTGTTATTGGTGTTGTTACTGAATCATCACTGCATGCCGCCGTCAGTGTCATTGCCAGCGCTGCTGTGAAGGTTATCGATCTGTTCATAATCATTGCCTCTCCATGTTTTTATAAGTGCATTGGTGCAGAAGCAGGAATGGTAGAGGCTCCTCGAACGCGACATAATCGGCGCAATGGTCGAAACACCCTGCGATTAGTGCGAACCAGAACGTAGGACTGCGGACTACACCTCGACTTCTATCGAGACAATTAGTGAAGCGACTGCTTCCTGGATTTGTCCCGCAATCGAATAGTCGGCAGCAAGCTGCTCTCCCTGCATTTGCAATCCATCTATACCGATCACGGCAATTGATTCGTCAACAAGCGCGGCGGACATCGTGCGCAATATTTCCTCGAGCGCAGCATGTGCATGCTCTGCACGAGCTGATGCATTCAGCAGTCCTGTGGGCTTCCCGACTATCTCAGAGCCGCTGACCAGCCAGTCGAGTGCATTCTTGAGTGATCCGGGAACTCCGTGCGCATATTCGGGGCTCGATATTATCAGCGCGTCTGCCTGATCGAGCTCACGCCGCAGATGCGCGACAGCTGGTGGAAGCTCGGCGCCAT
This sequence comes from Gemmatimonadaceae bacterium, assembly GCA_035281765.1. Lineage (GTDB taxonomy): Bacteria > Gemmatimonadota > Gemmatimonadetes > Gemmatimonadales > Gemmatimonadaceae > UBA4720. The sequence goes on along the minus strand of DATEDH010000348.1, from coordinate 4,019 downwards.
CGCGATCGAGGTCGGGATTAAAATGCGGAAGACGCGCTAATCCTTTATAGACGACAAACTCTGCGCTTCCTTCCATCACGATTGCGGCAGCCCGCAGCAGCTCCGTGTTGGACGAATGCTCCCGCAGGCTGCCTGATATCGCGAGGATGCGCGCTCTTTTTTCCATCGATCGCAGCGCGAATCAATTCAGTGGGAATCCAACGGGCTTTGGCCAGAACGCTACGCTCCATGTGAGAAGATGAGCAGTCAATCTTATCTGAGCGTCCGGCTCGGCATCTCCGCTTGCGGTAATTGTCGCAAGCGAGAACCTGGTGAGCACGCCCGACGCTCCCACGACCCACAGATTGCCGAAGGAATCGAAGGCAAGGCCGGCAGGACCGTTGATCGGCGTCTCGGTGGGCTTCAGCGTGACAAACGGTTTGGGAGCACCGCTGGTGGTAAGCTGTGGCGGCCTGAATCCAGCAACCGCGTTATCAGCTGAGTTGGAGATCCACATATTGTTTGCGGCGTCGAACGCGATTCCTGTTGGATGCGCAATGGAGACTCCGTTTGCGCTTAGAACAATTGCCGGCTGCTTCTCGCCGGATGAAAGCAATTGTGAGGGCAGGTAACGCGATATCGTGTTCGCGAAGAGATCGGTAACCCACAATCCTCCTGATACATCGAATGCAAGACTCGTTGGCTGACTGATGCCGGTGATAACTATTGATGGAGCAGGCGATCCACTTTTTGCAAGCTGGCTCGCGCTGTAGTGGACGAGCTTTCCGCTTGCAAAGCTTGCAACCCATAATCCGTGGTCGCGATCAAATGCGATTCCTGTCGGGCCGGCGATGGAACGATTGACCGATCCGATGACGACCTTTGGCGTCGTGAATCCTGAGCCGCCGTTGTTTTCCGATGTGAATGCGAGGAGCAGTGAGTCGTCTTCACTCGCGACCCACATCATCCCGTTACTGTCGAAGGCGACGCTGTTCAGTCTGAAAAGTGTCGCACTCGACGTGGAGAGTCTCGTTGCAGGCTCCTGCGCACCAGTCGTGGCGAGCTGCGATGACTCGAGGCGGAGGATTTCTCCAGGAATACCGCTCGCAGTCCACAGCCCGTCGGGAAACACTTCCGCTACCGGCGGGTCGACGGGCTTTGGATAACCGCCCGTGGGTGCCGAGTAGTCGCACGCTGCAGCAATCAATAGAACACAAGCGCAGACAATCCGCGCTGACTTTCGACGCATAGAACTTTCCTGTGATGTTTTCGTGCGGGAGGATACCACAGCGCACATCGATCATCAGTCGGTGCGTCTTACTTGTCTTGTGGGATTATTGGTAGTTCCGCGTAGGACGGAGGCCTACAGTGGTCACAATTAGACTATAAGAACTCATAACTATTACGCGGGTTCCGGCCAGTCTCAATAAACAACCCTCGTTGATGAGCCTTTTGACGCTTTTTTGACGCCTTACTGGTAAATACCCGCGTCCTGTCCGTCTAATCAACTGTCAGACAGAGCGCAGACATTTACCACTAATGAGCATACTCGTCGAAGCAATCTCGGTTGTCATTCTCAGGTCGGCTCTCGAACGGAAATATCCGGGCGGGCCTGATGCGTTCATGTGCTTCCTGGCGTCGCGGCGCTCGCTCGAGCACCGCTCTGTCTGCTCGGACTCACATCTCGTGTGCCTCAGCTACTTCACAACCGATGCTGCCGACCGCGGCGCGGAGCTGCTCACCGACGCAGGGCTGACCGACATTCACGACAATGAGTTCATCGACTTCGCGATCGTCGATCAGCACTATGGCCCGACTTTGCAGTGTCTCTGGCTCGCATGGAATCGCGAGCCAGGTGGATTTACGCGTGCATGGCTCGCCGGTGAGTTACCCGGCGGGCTTTCCACGCCCGACGGGTGGACACCGGACCAGGCTCACAGAATCAGGCGCATCGACATCCGCGAAATTCCCAACCGCGCGCTCAAGCTCGCGGAAGAAAACGGAGTCGAGACATGGCTCGATTTTACTACCGGGCGGATTACTATCGGGCGACCTTAGGCTCAGGACCCGGACTCGTGACCTGCGCGCGCAGTGCGCCGTGGGTCCAGAGCGCGCCGGCAGCATCGATCACCCCGAATAGAATCAGAATCGCGGGAGCGATACCCACCGCCGCAAACACGACGAAAGTGACCAGTGCAAATATTCTCGTGTAGACTGTGGCACGAAAGAATCCTGTCTGTTCCGCGCGTGCGCATGCGACATCCAGCATTCCGATGACCATTACGAGCATTCCCAGAATGCGGATCCAGGGCTCTGTAGTCGGCGCAATCCCAAGCACGGTAAGGAGCGTATTGGGTGAGCCCATCAGTATTCCGCCGATCACGATCAGGTAGATACCAAACACATAAATACTGCGGGCTGCTGCGCTCATTTTATGTTCTCCTGACAAACCGGTTAATTCACCTTCTCGAGCAGCGGCCTTCCCCGCAAGTCTCGCGGGCGTGTGAACCCCTTGAGCTCGAGTATTGTCGGCACGATGTCGAAGTACGATACGTCAAGCTGCTCCGCGCGATGCGCGATGTCCGGACCCGCTGCGAGAAAAATTCCGGGTGACGCATGCCACCCCTTGAATGGAACTCCATCTTCACGCGCAGCCTGACCGTGATCTGATACAATCAGAACGTTGGGGGCTTCCGGAAAACTTGCGATGATCTTTGCGATTCCGGAATCGACGAACTCCATGTAGCGATCGATCACCGATCCGAGCGCAACGACATCAGCCTGCGCTGGCTTGTTCTTGAACTCGTTCGGAAAACGATACTGCCAGAATGTGTGCTCTATTGTGTCCACACCGCCGAAATGCACGAACATCACTTCGATAGAGGGATCGCTCTGCATCAGACGCGACGCTGCAATAGCTGTCGCATCATCGAAGCGAAGCGCGCCGCGCAGTGTTCGCACCGGATCGACCGTCGCATCTGCAGGCTTCGGCCAGCTTCTGTCACGAAGAACCCTGTCGAGCACCGATGAATCCCATGCCCACTCTCGCGAAAATGGAGCAAGCAGCTCATCCGCTCGCGACGCCGGCTCGGCAAGCTCGCGCCTGTCAGCTTCATGTACTCCAACCTGGCGCCAGATGTCGGACATCGCGCGATTCGATACTACGAATGCAGCCTGGCCCGTCGCAGGATGCGTGAAGTTGAATCGTATGACCGCGGTTTCTATTCCTGATCTGTCGAGCAGCTCCCAGACAGGCGGCAGTCTCAGCGATTTTCGCCCGGGCACTTCGACGCGAATCATCCGCCGCGAAGCAAGCACATATTCGAGCGCCGTAAGTGGAAGCTGCTGCGGCTCGAGATCCATCGGAGACTGAAACGGCGGCAGCCCCGCTACTGTCACCTGCAAATCACCGAAAACTCCAATATCGCGCCTGCGATGACCTGTGATGATCGCCGCCCACGCCGCCACCGACCAGTACGGCGGCCACAGTGCTGCGACATTTCCGTGTACACCGCTCCGCATGAGCGCATCGAAAGTTGGAAGCTGCCGCTTTTCGAGAAGGGGCGATATGACATGCCACGTGCCACCATCGATTCCGATAACCAGGAGCTTTCGCTTTTCCCTGCTGCCTTCAGCGCTTCGCTCGAGCGCGTACGCATTTGTCACGCGTCGATCGAGCGGGGGAAACCGAAATACCAGTGTGGCGGCGGCGACCACGACAATTGCCGCTCCCGCAACAGCGAGCACGGCGTTGCTTTTTCGTACGCTCATGCGACTTGTGAAGCGAACGTAGATCACTGCAATGAGTGCAGCAGCAACCGTCGCGATCACAGCGTTGAGCGCCGCACGCTGATACCAGCCGGCACCACCAATTGTGCGGAATTTCAGGAAATAAATCGCGGAGCCAACTGCGAGATACACCGCGGGGACCAGAACTCCTGCTGCTATCGATGCAGCGGGAATACGGCTCGCATATTTCGCCGGCAGGATTCTCCGCGCGACCCATTGAATCGCGAACAAGCCGATCGAGATGCCTGCAC
>DATEDH010000347.1:0-18278 GCA_035281765.1 Gemmatimonadaceae bacterium | reverse complement strand
TGGCGTGATCGCTGATTGCCTGCGCGCTCGCTCGTGGGCATCGGCTGCCATCTTGATTCCTTCGGCCTGAGTACCGTACGAATGGATCGTTCGCGCAACGGTGCTCAACCCGACCCCCGCCACCATAGCGAGCGTAATCTCATTGATCATTTCACCTGCGTGCCGCGCAACGATTGTCGCACCGAGTAGGTGATCAGTGTTTTCCTTAACGTGAATCTTCACGAAGCCGATCTCGTCGTCGTCAGTGATTGCTCGATGAACTTCGTGCATCGGAATGGTGAACGTTTTCACTGGAATATCCTTCTTGATAGCCTCTCGCACATACATGCCGACGTGAGCAATCTCGGGATCAGTATATGTGCACCAGGGAATCACCAGCTCGCTCACGCGTTCACGTCCGGACATGAGTGCATTATGGACCGCCATGCGCGCGGATGCTTCGGCAGTATGATTGAACTTGTTCACGAGACATGAATCGCCGGCGGCATAAATGCGCGGGTTCGCGGTTCGGAGGAAATCGTCCACGTGAACTCCAACCACTTTGTCATACTCGACGCCCGCAGCTTCCAGGTTCAGGCCTTCCACGGCGGGCACCCGGCCAGTGCCGGTGAGAATCGCGTCGGTCGCAATAGTGGCTCCGTAATCATCTGACACGACATCGACCAGCTTCTCGCCATTCTCGACGCGCACTCTGACCGCTCTCGTGTTGAGATACACTGCCATACCGTCGCGCGAAAATGAGTCTGCAAGAATTTGAGCGGCATCGCGCTCTTCACGGGGGAGAAAGAGCGGATGGTCCTCCACAATCACGACGTGAACTCCGAGCCGGCAGAATGCCTGAGCCATTTCACAGCCGAGTGGACCCCCGCCGATTACGAGCAGCCGGCGGGGAGCTTCAGTCAGGTTGAATGCCGTTTCATTCGTGAGATAACCCGCCTCCGCGAGGCCGGTAATGGCGGGCGTGTCGGGACCCGCGCCGGTCGCGATTATTGCTTTCTTGAAGCGCAGCCTGGTTCCGTCGACCGTCAGCGCGTCGTGCGCGGTGAATGAAGCATGGCCAAAGAACACGTGTACGTTGGCGTCGACCAGTCGCTGTACCGACGATGTTCGACTGATACGCGCGCGTATCGAACGCATTCGCTCCATAACCGCGGCGAAGTCAATCTGAATGTCGGAGGGACGTACAGCGCCATACTGCGCAGCGTTACGCATCTCTGCGTAGAGTCTTGAAGTGCGAATAATTGATTTCGATGGCACACAGCCGATGTTCAGGCAGTTTCCGCCGAACAGGTTGTGGTCGATCAATGCAACCTTATGGCCTCGCGCAGCAGCTTCGTAAGCAGCTACCTGACCGGCCGTACCAGCTCCAATCACAATGAGTGAGTAGCGGTCTGCCGGTTGTGGATTCCGCCAGTCCGCAGGGTGGACGTTATCGAGCCGCTCGCTCTCGTATGCATCCTGAGGGACTGCCGGATTTGTCATGGCGTTATAACCAGCCGCCGCGGAATCCCGCACGCTGCAAGCCGGTCCGGATGTATTTGCAACTTCGCGTAAGGCGCCAGATCAGCTCGCTGCGATAGTTCTCGATCATCATCACCAACAATCCCTGATCCAGTCCGAAGTGGCCCGGGGATACCCACGCAGTCCCGTCTTCATTTTTCAGCGTCGGATTAAAGCTGGTCGTGTAACGATCACCGGATAGTATTTCCGGGTACCGCGCCAGCATTGTCGCTGCTGTCTGCAATGCGATCTCAGGTGCAAACGGAAGTGACGCGAGCGCTGCCCATCCGCAGATCGTTCCATCATCCGGACCGTAGGGGACGCCGCGCGCAGCATAGCCAAAAAAATGCATGCGTCCTCGCGAAGCTGTGTCGATCTCCCCGGAGGGACCGTCGCACGCGGTGAAGCCCCAGCAGTATTCGTCGTATCCGGCAAGTTCATTGGGATTGCGCACTGCGTACGCACGCTGGACCATGATCGCACGACGAGTATTCTCGAAATAGTCGCTGCGCTTTTCGCGCATGAATCGATCTCTCATTCCCCGGACATCCAGCCACGCTTGCGAAAACTCATGTATGAACAGCGGTCCGGCGTAGAGAAGATCGTAGTCATACAGATTCTCCCACTGATACGTGACAGTCCACGCCTCATAGCCCCTTTCATCGAGCGGATACGTCGGTGATCCAAGCGCGAGCACGTAAAGCACGATGGCTTCATTGTACCCTTGCCAGAGGTAGTGTAGAAATCCGGACTCGGGCTTCCATCCCTGCCTGATCGAACCGCGCTGGTCCTGCACCCAGTGCCAGTCGATGCGCCTGTAAAGCATGTCCACAATCTGGCGCAGCTCGATTTCGTCCGCGCTGTTTCGCGTGAAGTAGTTCGCACAGGTCAGCGCTCCAGCGATAAGGAGAGCCGTATCCACCATGGACAATTCCGAGCGCCACATGCGCGTACCCGTGTCCATGTCGAGAAAGTGATAATAAAAACCGCGATGACCGGTTGACTCGGGAGTGCCGCTTTGATCGCTGTCGCGCAGGAAGCGCAGCACCTTCAGTGCGCGCGCGCTTGCATCTTCCCGCTTCACCCAGCCGCGATCAACCGCCACCGGGTAACACGACAAAGCGAATCCGATCACGGCGATGCTGCAGGGAGAGCCTTCGCGCGAGGTGTCAGCGATCAGGCCATTGACCGGGTTGGTCGCTTCCAGGAAATATCCGAACGCAGCCCGCTGCAGACGGTCGAGCGTTTGCTCGGCCATCGGCGCAGCACCTGAGCTCGCCGTGCCCCGCGTCAAGTTCGAAGGAATTTCATACCGTGGAATAAGTCATCTCACGCAACGTTCCGCACGTCGCCTTTCGCCGGCTGCCCCAAGTCTCTGAGCAATCGCGTGAGGTCTGCGACTCTTACCTTTTCGATGTCCTGCACCGTGCCGGCGATCTCTCCAAGCACGTCATCCGATGCATGTGGCGAGGCAAGAACGTGGAACTTCAACAGAGCTTCATCCCACGTCTGAGGACGAGACCGGAAGCCGGGATAATCGGATAGAGCCCGTCTCAGCACGCGGCCGTCCTTCAATGTGAGACTCACTGTCGATGGCATCTCCCCGGGAAAAAGACGCGAGTGATCCTCTACAGGATGCACGGCAACGCGCGAGAGCAGTGCCTGTACATCTGCGCGCCTGATGCGCTCCCCCGCGAATTGACCGGGCATCACTTGCCGATCGAGAAGCGCTACCGCAATGAGATAGTGCAGGTCGTTATAAGCATCCTCACTGGTGAACGTGCGCGACACGTGATGCTCTCCCTCGCTGACGAGCGGGCGGGCAGCGTCGAATATGTCGACATCGACTCTCTCGATTTGATCTGAGTCGATGTCATTGGCCAGTTGAAGCTCGAGCGCTGCTTCTATCGCCGTCTGCGCATGAAGGTGCGCATGGTGCCGCTTGACTATCGTCCCTTCAACCCGGTCAAGACCCTCATTCTTCCAATCGATCATCCCAAACCCCGTGATCGTGTCCATCAATACCTCGCTGCCTTCAAAGATTTCGGATGGACCGGTAACGCCGCGGCGCGCAAGCAATGTTGCCTGCATTGCAATCGATGCGGTGAACGGCGCTGCTAGGCATATCCAGTCAGAAGAAGCTGCAGTTCGTGCGGCGCGCAGTGGATTGAGAGCCGTTCCACTTATCGCGATGGCATTTGCTGTGTGTGGTGCATCGAGTGAGAGCGCGCGGGAGATTCCGGCGGCAGCGGAATACGCCAGGAGCGCTGGATGATGCAAGCCGTCCGTCCGCGCAGGCGCTTCATCGCTCAGTCTGCACTGCACCTGATACGCGACAGCAAGCGCCGTGAGAAGCGTTCCCCCATCGGCGTCTGCAAGCTCGGCAGCAGCGAGCACGGCAGCGAAGTTGTCGGAAGGATGACATGTTTCTTCGGGTGCCAGATAGCTGTCATTGAAATCGAGACCGGCCACGAGTGCGCCATTCATGAGCGCCGCGCGATCAGGTGAGCTGCGACCGCCTCCAATCAACGAGCATTTGCCATACTGCGCAAAATCACCTACGTACTGACGCAGGCGCAGCATTCGGTCGGTGCCCGTCGCTCCAATTGCGCAGCCAAGCGCATCGAGCATCCGTATCTTGATCTGCGCTCGTACGCCGGCCGATAAGCTTTCGAGATTTGGCAGGACTGCGAAGTCTGCCATTTGCTCTACGATAGTCATCGGAACCTCGCTCTTATCGCGAAGATGATTGATCGTTGCCGACAGCTCCCCCTCGCGCTCAATCGTCTTTCTTCCCTGACGCGGAAACATGAATCCGGTGCGCAGCGATGATGCGACTGACAGAAGGCAGAGCGTTGCGTGCAGCCGCCGGCACATGACGCCATTCCGATGTTCCCTTCTTTCCCACCCAATAGTCAAATGGCTCGGAGCCCGGGCCGCCAGATCTCCCCACGACTATCCGCCCGACCATTCCTGCTGCTTCGTGTGGTGCGCAGAAATAGTCGTATACACCAGGCACGGTGAGCGTCACCTCGAAGTGATCACCCGGATTCACGAGAACACCCGAGTCCCATGGTCTCGCCCGCTCCGGTATCCGCATCGAATGATGATCGTTGCGCGGATGATACGCGGTCGTAGTATGAACGTTCTGGCGCACTATCCAGCGCACAGTCGTGCCAGGCTCGACGAACAACCCAATCGGGTCGAACCATACGCGCGAGCCGCTTGCGTCACTGCGCATCTCTATGCTCGCGCGGGCGAAAGCCGCGAAAAGCTCACGGTCAGGAAGGAGGAGCACGCCGGCTGCCGCCAGTCCTCCCATTCTAACGAACTCGCGGCGCGACGTATTCATCACTTCGCAAGTTTTGCCGCGGCCTGAGGCGAGACGTACCACAAGGTCACGTGATAATGGGGCTCGGCGACTCCAGGGTGACCTGCGTTGTACACGATGTCGACATGATCGACGCGCTCGTGAGCGACCTTCAGATCATTGAAATTCTTCTGCGCGTTCATGTCTTTGAGCGGGATCATGTAGATCGAGCTCACAAGGTTGCCCTGGTGATCGTATCCGAGAAACGGTCCCGCAGGCAGAGTTGCGGGATCCACGTACAGTGTGCCAAGCCCAGGGATGAAATGCGGAAGCGGCACGAGAGTGCTGACTTCCTTATATGCTCCACCCGGGGGAGCCTTTGCCTGCGCCGACACAATGCCGGGCGACGCGATTGCCAGTGAGAATCCCAGGGCAATTGCGGTGAGCGTGAGTCTTTTCATTGGCGAACCCTCCTCGGGTATCCATTGTTATCTGAGTGTGCAGTTATTAGTGAAACAATGGATTCCCTTGCGGCGGGACAATGAAGCGTTCGTACCCGTCAGCAGTAGATGCGTCCCGTTGTTGGAGCCTCCGCTCGACAGGCGATGGAACACGTGCAGGAGACGCGGACGGTAAGCAACGCCGGGAGGCCGAACTGGCGCCGCGTTGTATACGCCGACTAATATCCATGCTCATACAACTCACGCGAATCGACAGAGGAGGAAGGATGAGGGCCACACTTACGGCTGTGACCATGCTCGCTTTCAGCGCGGCCGCGCTTGGCGCACAGACAGCGAACAGCGATCCGGATAAAGTCGTCGCCGACGGCGGCGTGAAGGTCGCCGGCTGGACGGGACGTCTCGATCCCCGTCCTGCTTCCCAGGGGCGCAAGATTACCGAGACGAAGTTCATCTCGATGGGCGACGGCATTCATGTCACTGCCGGACCCGCTGCGATCTACTGGAACCCGTCGAATGCGCCGTCGGGGAACTACACGGTCTCGGCCACTTTCAATCAGACTAAAGCTTCAACGCATCCGGAAGGATACGGACTCTTCGTCGCCGGACAGCGCCTCGACAGCGCCAGCCAGAGCTACGCGTATTTCCTCGTCCGTCAGGATGGAAAGTTCCTGATCAATCATCGCGCGGATGATGCGACCGTTCACAAGATCGTGGACTGGACTGCAAATCCTGCAATCAAGGCGATTGACGAATCAGGAAAGGCGAGCAACAAGCTGACGATCTCTGCAGAGTCGGACAAAGTGCGCTTCCTCGTCAACGGCGTTGAGGTGCACTCGCTTCCGCGATCGATCCTCGAGAGCGGCAGCGGTCACTCAGGCACCGGGGGAATTGCCGGTATCAGAGTGAATCACAATCTCGACGTGCACATCGACGGGTTTGCCGTAGCAAAGAAGTAGGAATTACTTCCGGGTATTCTCCCACACCTTGAGGAGAATGCCCGGAGCCTGCGTGCTCACCCGCGCGCCGTAGAGACACGCTGCTTCGTATTCAGTCTCGCTCGACGAGCATGCCGACCTTCTCGCTTCGGGTGCCGGCATCAGAATCATGACCTGCTCGCCAACGGCATTGTAGCACAGCGTTTTTCCCTCTGGCGTGGGCACGTCGCGGCACATCGATATACCGTCCTGCGGTTTCGCATCCAGATCTATCAGATTCTTCACGAGTCCGTGGTAGCACCAGGGCTGATATTGCGGTGTTACAAGCGAGCACATGCGCACCGCTTCGGAATGATCCTGCACGGCGTATGAACTCACATCGCGGCCGAGGCTCGAGAAGCAGATTGGCTTCATCGCGGCGGGCGCGGTCTCGCATGCTTTTGCAGCGCCGGCGATATCGCCCTTGTTGTCGTAAAGCATCACTGATGTCTGCATTTCGTAGCACGCGCTCAGGTAGCGCTCCGCCATGATCGAGCAGGGATAGTGGAGATCATTCGGATCCACAGCCTTGAATTTGGCGGTGTCGTGCTCCATGCCTGCCATATCGTGGCCCGCGTGCTCATCAGATCCGTGGGACTCATGATGCGCCAGCCCGCTTGCCGGATGATGCGGGATCGTGACATTAACGATGTTCTCCATGAACGCGCCGCTGTAGCATGAATGGCGATCCCACCAGTCTGACAACAGGTCACATCCTGCAAGTCCCTTCGGGAGGTCATGATTGTAGAGCATGGTGAGGCCGTGCCCCATTCCATGTACGCACTGGAACCTGATCCACCGCTGTGCTTCACTTGTACGGAATGGCGCACACAGCTCGTTTGCCTCAGATGCACTCACCGAATCGAGCGATGCGAACCACGCCTGAATGATCCCGTGATAGCAGCCTGATTGAAACGACTCGGAGCACTGCGTGAAAGATTCAGCGATATCGCGCCTGCCTGTGCCTGCCGCGATTCCAATCGCATGAGCGTATACGTGACCGGTGCGTCGAATCTCTGGATCGGAGCCGAGCTTGTTGAGCGCTCCCATCGCGACCTTTACGTAACCCTTCCCAGCCGCGAGAGAAAGCTCGGTCTCGAGACACTTGGTCCGCTCGGCGTCCTTTCCGCAGCTCTTCGCGAGTAGGGCAGCAAGGCCCGAGGAATCACCAGCTTGCGCACGCGCAATAACGAGACTGTCGATATTCTGCTGCGCATCCGTGGCGACATCCGGCGCTGGTGTAGCAGCACTCGCGCAACCGCACAGCGTGAAGACAACCAGTGCAGCTGTTTGTACGAGGTTAAATCGAAGCAACGCTCAGCATCTCCGCGTTCGTGAGAATTCGTTTGCCGGGAAGATCGTTGCGCGCGGCATTCACAAGCGCGCGCGACACATTCGCTGCAGGTACCGGCTTGTATTTTCGTGGCGTTATTGGTGCGAGCTTCCACGCGAGTATCTCGGAGCGACGCGCTTCACTCCGTTCGCCTATGAGCACCGACGGACGAGCAATCGTAAGACTTCGGAATCGCAACGCTGTGAGATCATCCTCCACTTCGCCCTTGAGCCGGTTGTAAAACAGGCGCGAGCCCGAATCGGCGCCGAGTGCAGTAACGACAAGATAGTGACGCGCGCCTCCGTCCTTTCCGAGTTTCGCTGCGGTCAGGGGATACCCGTAGTCGATGCTGCGATAGATATCCCGGTCTGGTGTCTTCCGCAGGGTCGTTCCGATCGCGCAGATGATCTGATCGACTGCAAACACGTCCGCATGGAATGAAAGCTTGTCGAAATCCACCGTTCTCATATCGAGCTTCGGGGATTTGCCGAACACGTCAGTGGGCGCGCGCACGATGGCAACGACGCGCGAAACGGTTGCATCCTCAAGAAGCAGCCGGACACACTCGCGTCCGACTAGACCTGTCGAACCAATTACGAGAACCGTGCGCGAAGCAATGGCCAATCGTTATTTCCAGGCCGCGTCGCGAGAGCCAAGATCGACAGTGATTATATCCGGCGTCGATTTGCCGTAGTACTTCAATGCGGCAACCAGGAGATAAGCTGCATTTCTGTCCAGAGTCGCCGGCGACCCAATCATCATTGCTTCGCCACGCCACAGATTCCGCACGTTTCCCGTCGACCGATAGTATCGCGCATCAGACGAGAGCACCTGCAGCCATACGCTGTTCTTGAGAAGCGGCAATCGCAGATACTCCATCCTGTCCGGGAGATAGTTCTTCTTCACTGCGCGCCCATCCTTGCTTTGCTCGACTCTCACTTCCGCCTCTCGAAATACCGGCGCCGTCGATGCCACAAGACGCTCCCCTGCACCGAAGGTGGCGAGTACATAAAGATCGGCAGTGTCAGGAGAGGTAATTCGATATCCGCGAGAGAGAAGAAATTCCTCGAGCTTGTACCGGATGCGCGCCTCGAGAACAGTATCCTTCATCTCCGTATTGCGCACCACATGCACCGACCTTCCGTTCGCCGGCTCTGCTCCAGCGGTCGATGTTTCGCCGGCAAATGAAACCTGGCGAAACCCTCCGGGCACACACGCATTCACTCCGGCAATTGCTGCACAAATCGACAATGTCAGGCGCATGACACACTCCTCGCGAAGCAGCCCTCCAATGATAACGTGTTACCCGGCGCCGTCCATCGTCAACGCAGTCTTGGTGCGGTCACCCTGGCTGCCTTGGTGCAGTCCGGCCACTTGGTGGGGAATTCGCCTCTGCGTCGAACCGACGTCGTGTCGCCGGCGCGAGCGCGAGCCATTGCCTCCAGATCGATGCGCTCCCGGGTGATGAAGTCAGGATCCTCCGATGCGAGGTACGCAAGCATTGCCGTAAGCGCTGCATTCGACTTTAGATCGTCGAAGACGATCTTGTCATACGTGTCGCGGTTGGTGTGCCACGTGTAGTTGCCGTAATCCCAGCTCAGGGCATTGAGATTGAATGCAGGAACACCATAACACGCGAACGCAAAGTCGTCGCTCCCACCACCGGCTGGCAGACCCGGTCCCTGGTAAATGTTGCCACCGAGAAGCTCGGACGGAATCGCGGAAAGCCATCGATTCATGTGCTCTGATGCGTTTGGAAGCCCGGCGCCGGAGATTCTCACGATTCGCCCCGTGCCATTGTCCTGATTGAACAACGCCTGAAGACCCTTGATTACCTCCGGGTGATCCTCGGTGAACGCGCGGGAACCAACTTCGCCCTCTTCCTCCCCTGCCCAGTGCCCAACGAGGATCGTACGCCTGGGACGCGGATACACCTGCTTGAGAATGCGCATCGCCTCCATCATTGTGAGCGTACCGGTACCGTTGTCGGTCGCGCCGGATGATCCGTCCCACGAATCAAAGTGCGCCGACAACACGACATACTCATCGGGCTTCTCTGATCCGCGAATCATCGCGACTGTGTTGTAGATTGGCTGCTCGCCAAGAAGCGACGCGTCGAGATTGAGCCGGAGCTGCGGCTTTGCTCCTGACTCGGTCAATCGAAACACGAGACCGTAGTCTTCGCAGCTCAGCGCAATTGCGGGAGCGCGTGTGTTGTATGTCTCGAATATCTCGATCGTGCCCCACGCATTCTTTGGACGCGATGTGATCATGCCCGCGATTCCGGCTTTCTCCATTCTCATTCCGAGATCGCCGGTGCCGAGCGCGAGATTGTAGCCCGTTCCGCGCACGTTGCGGCTGGACCACTCGCGGGCAGTCTGCGCGCGCAGCGAATCCATTCGCACTCGTGATTCCGGAGTCGCATTCTCCGCCCAGTCTTCGCGCGGCCTGCACGTTGGCTGGGCCGGCGCTACTAGCACCAGTTTCCCTTTGGCACTCGGCAGCCATTTCACGAATTCGGTGCTGTCCGCAAATCTGGGAAGTATGACCGTGGACGCTACGATGTTTTTTCCGTCGGTGCCAGGACTGTATCCGAGCATCGTGCCTTCGAGGCTTCGAACTCGGGGCGAGATGAGATCGATATGCGAGTATCCGCGGCGCCATCCGCGCCATGTGCCGATTTTTTCGTTTCGCGCCTCGATGCCCCACGATTTGTAAGTGCTGACGAGCCAGTCATTGGCCCGCTTGAGATCGGGCGTGCCAGTCAGCCGCGGACCAAGCGAATCGAGCAGAGTGTGAGCGAGTGACTCGGTATGAGAGCTGTCGAGTGCAATGTTCTTTATTCGGTCGATGACGGGATCAGCAGTGAAGGAAGTAGCGGCAGTGAGCGCAGCGACGGCTGTGCCCATAAATACAAGGAATGGCGTGCGTTTCATTTTTTTCGAAGCGGAGAGAATCGTTGAGTCGCTCGAATATTTACGCGCGGACCGCGCCGTTTGAAGGGGGAGCAGGAATTGTTGCTCTTCCAATTCGGGGTGAATAACGATTCACTATCCCGTGCTTTATCAGGTTACCAGCTCGCGTCCCACGTTCCGTAAATGGTCAGGTCATCATTGGTCCATTCCACCTGCCCTTTGGTGACGGATTCTCCTCTCGGAATGGCGATATAGCGGGCAACCATGCGCGGAGTTGGGCCGCCTGTGTCACGGCGCGACAGCTCGACCAGGTTGCTGTCCCATCGCACCACGGTAATGATGGCCGTGGAATTCTGCGACCATGTGGCCGAATAGCTGTTGGTTCCTTCTTTTCTAACCCAGACTCCGCAGACGCGCGCAGTGTTGGTTTCGCACTCTGATATCTTCGCGGGTAATGAGCTTCCGATGGGATCGATCGAATTGCTGCTGCACGCGGAAATAATGAGCAGTGCAAGAGTCGCAGGTGGCAACAATTTCATATGCTCGAATCCAGCAATCTTTAGTCCATTGACCGTTTGTCTACAACGGCGTTTTAACAGGGAGACGGGGAGCACAGTGAGGTTTGGAGGTGTTGTTTCTCTCAAGAGCCGACATGATCTACCGTTTCGAGCGTCCAGCATTTCGCGCCACTCGGACTAAACTCAAAACCTCACTGTGCCCCGGTCTCCCTGTTAAACGCCGTCAAAGAGAATCTTTCCGCAGAAATCGCCACATCCGGGCAGACTCACCGGATCCTACCTGACGCACTGCAACGTTGAACACTTCTTCTATCAGTGACGCGGAGATGTCACGCGCATCGTTGGTCTCCAGCACGAGCTTCCCGCGATTCATCACGAACACCGCATCGGCATAGTCGAACGCCAGATTGAGATCGTGAAGCACAGCGATCACCGTGCACCCGGCGGCGAGCATCGCCCGCGCGCTGTCGAGAATGTGAATCTGATAGTAAACGTCGAGTCCAGTGACCGGCTCGTCGAGAAACAATACGCGATCATCTCCAGACGCATCATCTTGCCATATCTGGGCGAGCACACGAGCGAGCTGTACCTTCTGCTTCTCTCCACCCGAGAGAGTTGGATACGGCTGCTTTCGTTTATCGACGAGCCCGATTTCCTCGAGCGCGCGCGACACAATCCGCCGGTCAGCCTCAGCCGGCGTCGCACCATAGTGGGGGAAACGTCCGAGCAGCACCACATCTTCAACGGTCAACGCGAACGCAAGCTCCACGTTCTGAGATAGAACAGCGCGACGTCGCGCGAGAGCCTCTCGCGACAGCGATGATATGTCCTCTCCCAGATACTTCACGAGTCCTGAAGACGGCCGCATCAAACCGCTGGCGATTCGCATCAGCGTCGACTTCCCTGCACCGTTGGGACCGACAATTACGTTGAATCTGTTTTCTCGACAAACCACCGACACATCATCGAGAAGTGTCGCGCCGCCCGCGTAATGAGTAACGTGCGAAAGCTCAACCATAGATACCGGGAAGACCTCGCCGTTGGTCACGCAGGAGGACGATCAGAAATACGGGCGCACCGACTACAGCAGTGATGATTCCGATCGGGAGCTCCGCCGGCGGAATTATCATGCGCGCAATGACGTCGATCGCGCCAAGGAGCACCGCTCCGAGAAGTGCAGAGCCGGTGAGAAGAAATGTGTGACTTGGCCCGCGGATGATGCGAATCATGTGCGGCACGACGAGACCGACGAACGCTATTACACCGACCGCCGCTGTTGCAGTCGCGACCATGATCGTATTCGCGATTAGGAGAGAGAAAATGAGCCGCTGCGGATCGACTCCAAGCAGCGCCGCTTCATCCTCTCCGAGCATCAGAGCGTTCAGCGCTTTCGCATGTCTGCGTATCCAGAAGAACGCTGCCAGAAAGCAGAGCCCAACCAGCTGCACGCTGCGCCAGTCCGCGCCGGTGAATGTTCCGAGATTCCAGAAGGTGATGTTCCGCGCCTGAGGATCGCGCGCGATGTACGAGAGAAATCCTGTGCCCGCCGCACACACAGCATTGACGGCAACACCTGCGAGCAGAAGTGTGAAGACATTCACCTTGCCGAACGCTGACGATACCCGATACACGAGCAGCGTCGCTGCGAAGCTTCCCATGAAGGCGACAATCGGTACAGCGAGAGTACCGAGCGGAGACGTGAACGCCATCGTCGTGCCGCCGAAAACGAAAACCAGCGCAGCGCCAAACGCAGCGCCGGCTGAAGTCCCAGCAAGCCCGGGCTCGACAATCGGATTCCGAAAGAGCCCCTGCATAACGGCACCCGACAAGCCGAGGACCGCCCCCGTAAGTATCGAGAGGATTACGCGAGGCAGCCTGAGAGTGAGAAATACGTTTCGCTGTATCTCGTCGCCTGCCGTCACTGGAATCCAGCCGATTCCCTCTCCGATGTAGCGATACATCTGCGGAAGCGAATATGAGTACGCTCCCACTGATGCCGACACCGCTGCAACGATTGCCAGAATTACGAGTAGAGTCGCATAAAGCTGGCGGTCCGACAATGACCGCATTCTGCTATCTCGGCGCGGCGGTCGTAGCGTCCTTGTGCAGCAGGTCCTTCAGCTTCGCAATCGTCGCTGGCGTTCGCGGACCGTAGTACATCACTTCGGATTCATCGATGCGATAGATCCGCTTTGACTTGCCCGCGGGTGTGAGAGCCACTCCTGGCAGCGCAGCGAATTTCTCCGCACTCCCCGCGCGATCGAAGCCAACGTCTGTTGCAATGATCACATCGGGCGCTGTTCGCGCGATCAGCTCGGGGGTTAGACGTGTCATTCGTCCCACGGAATCGATTGCGTTGGCTCCTCCTGCAAGACGGAGCATCTCGTCGGCCGGACTGCCGCGGCCAACTGCGAGATAATTGTTGTTGAGCTGGCCGAAATGCATCACGAGCACGCGCACGCGAGGCCCCGTCGCTGAATCGGCGATCGCCTCCTGCATCCCGCGTCTCCATTCGGCGACAATGCTGTCCGCTGCCTTCTCCCGATGAAAGCGGCGGCCAAGCTCGAGCATCAGTGCCTGCGCCGAATCAGTCGAGCGTCCGGGTGACAAAGTGAGTATCGGAATTCCGACCTTTCGCAGCTGATCGAGAACCTGGTTTGGTCCGACGTTCCCATCTGTTAGAAAAAGCGTCGGCTGAAGCGACGTAATTCCTTCGGCACTGAGCGCGCGATGATATCCAACCGACGGAAGTGACCGAATCCGGTCCGGATAAATCGAAGTCAGATCGCGGCCAATCAGGACGCCTTCAGCGCCGATGTCGTACATGTATTCGTTGATCTGCTTCGAAACTGAAACTACTCGTTCCTTGTTTCCCGCCTCTGCTCCCGGCTTGCAGGCGCCGGCGAGCAGAGCAACGATTACTATCCCGATGCGGCGAAGACTCATCAATACCTTACCGCCTGCACTCCCAGCCTGAACGTTCTTGGCAATCCGAGCGAGACGATACCATTCGATGCCGCGGACAATCCAACTTCATACTTCTCATTCGTGATGTTCTCGAGTGAGGCGAACAGGCTGATGCCGGAGAACAATTCCTTCTGCACGTTTGCGTCGGCCACAGTGTACGGCTCGAGCGCAACCCCCTGAAGCGTTGTTACTACACCTTCGTGCCGGCCGATCACTGTCCATGTTCCGGCGAGCGGATTCGACCATGAAACACGCACGACCTGCTTCTGCACCGGCACTCTGCCGACACGCTGACCGACAACAGTTCCCGCCGGTCCGCTGACGATCTTCGCATCGTCATAGTTCACGCTTGCGCTTACCAGCAGCTCGTGAATGGGACGGATCGCGAGATATGCTTCGCCACCGCGACTTCTGGTCTTCTGCACGTTTTGTCGCTGACGCTGTCCGGGCGCAATCACAACGAACGTGTTGAGATCCTTCATGTCAGCGTTGTAGCCGGTTGCCTTGAGCTGAATGAAAGTCGCGGGCTGCCAGTCGAATCCAATCTCGTAGCCCGTCGCGAACTCAGGCTTGAGCTGAGGATTTGGAAGGTTCTGGTTCGACCCCGAGGTGAACTTGCGATACAGCTCCGCGAGATTCGGCGCGCGAAAAGCGCGATACACTGCACCGTGCACTGAGAGCGGCCGGTCCGCCGCAAGTCGCAAACCCACGCGCGGCGAGAATGCATTGCGTCCCTTGTCTTCGAACTCGGTTCTCCCTTGGGCATCGACGGTGACCCCGTTGTTGTTGCCCCAGTGATCAAAGCGCGCCCCGGCTTCTACTCGAACATCGCGCATCGGCTCGGCGACTGCATTTGCGAAAGCTCCGCTCAGAACCTGATCGCCACCGGAGAATACATAGCTCTGAGTTCCGTTCGCGGCGAAATCAGTCTCGCCGGTGAATCCATTCATGTGACGGAAGTCACCACCAATTGCGAGGGACTTGAGCATCAGGATGCCATTCCTGCTCCATGTCATTCCACCGCCCCAGTCGTGCGTGGGGATTTCGAGGATTGCCGATCTTCTCTCCGTCGCGCGATTCGCGGCGATTGCGGTTGCGAACTGATCCTCACGCTGCTGGCCATCCCATGCGCGAAGCGCAAAGAAGCCACTCGTCGAATCACCGGCGTTGACGCCAAGATCGATGCTCCTGCTGTCGCGGTTTGTCTTTCCCAGAGGCGTGCCGAGACTGCGGTTGTCACTGAAGAGATGCGCGCCAACGAATGCACTGAGACGTGACGACGGCGTGAACTCGAGACGCGCGAGACCGTTGCGACGAATCGATTCCGATACCCCGTCAACAGCACCTGCATTTGCCGGCGCGATGATCTGGTAACCACCACCATCGCCGTAGTCGCCGCTCGCTGACAGGCTCAGGTATTTGCCGAGACCAACGCCGGCTGACGCGAATACGTGACGCGAGTCTCTGCTCCCTCCATCGATCTGAAACTGATATGAACCCGGCGAGACGGGCCGCGAGAAGAATGAGATCGCGCCGCCCATTGCGCCGTTGCCATAAAGATTGGATGTGCCACCTTCGACGACTTCAACATGATCGACGAGCGCCTTGGGAACCTTGCTCCAGTCAACCCACTCACCCCAGGCGTCGGTCATCGGGATTCCATCGAACGTCACGACCGTGCGGCCTTCGTCGACTCCGCGAATTGAAACGATCTGCGCTGATCCGCCAACCTGGCTGCTCGTGCGCGGCAGCTCGACGCCGGGAATTTCGCGCAGCATGTCCTGAACTTCCCGCGCGGGAGACGTTTTAACATGTTCCGGTGTCAGCACGTTGATCGTTGCTGCAACGCGTCGAGCAACCGTTGGCATACGCGTCGCGGATACGATGACACTCGACAGCATCAACGAACCCGGCTGAAGCTCCACGCTCAGCTCACCGCTTTGTCCTGCATTGAGGTCGACTGTTCGCTGTTCACTTATGCGGCCTAATGCGCTGAAGGAGACGGTATAGCTGCGAGGCGCGAGATCGTGAATTCTATACCTGCCGCTCTCGTCAGTGAGCGCGACTCGCGCAGGGTTGCCGATAGCGATGCGGGCTCCTGAAATCGGCCTGTGCGTATCGGACGCGGTAACGACGCCCGTGAGCGTCGCGTTTTGGGCGCTTGCAGATGTTGGAGCGATAAGGCTCGCAATGATGGCTGCGAATGCTGCAATCACGAAGTTTGGCTTCATTGTCACCTTTTTGGGTTTACGTTGCGGGCCTCGAAAAAATACAGACTTCACACGATGTTAGTCGAGTGTATCGCCTTTACGTAAGCGAGCCGCGCAGCGTGCAGTTGACTATACTTTGCTGATGGACACGAGCATTGACCAGGTGAAGCCGCACCATGCAGCCGAGTGGGTAGCCAACAGCGTGACCCACGGGTTGGGATTCGTCGCGAGTCTGGTTGCACTTCCTGTATTGATAGTCGCTTCGCTTAGAGACGGAGACGCGCTGCGAGTGACAGGCGCAGTGATATTCGGAATTTCGCTTGTCTTATTGTATGGCGCTTCGACGGTCTATCATTCGCTTCCGCACTCGCCACGACGACGAACGCTGCGAGTCATCGACCACTCGGCGATTTTTATTCTGATCGCCGGAAGCTATACGCCGTTCATGCTCGGCCCGCTTCGCGGCACTCTCGGATACTCGATGCTCGCCATTGTCTGGAGCATGGCGGCAGCAGGCATCATCATGAAGGCGTTTCATGGCTTCGGCCGCCCTGCGCTTACCGCTATTCCGTATGTAGTAATGGGATGGCTTTGCGCGGTTGCGACAAAACCACTCATTCAGCAGGTTGGCACTGCGGGATTCTGGTGGCTGCTCGCAGGCGGGCTTTTTTATACTGGCGGTGTGGTCTTCTACGCCACGGACAGCCGCGTTCGCTATGGCCACGCTGTCTGGCATCTCTTTGTGCTTGCAGGCAGCACTTGCCACTTCTTCGCAGTGCTCTGGCATTCAGGCGGAACCGGCGCCTGACGCCAGCAAGAGAAAAACCCGTTCAGAACAGAGCGGGTTTTTTCATAGCGCTGCTTCTATTGAGAGGCCTTCCCGCGAACGGCGCAAAAATGACCCGCGGGCTCAGGAATGGGTCTCCCCTTATTGTCGATTGCAGTTCCAAACGAGTAATGCTCCCATACCCCGAAGAGAAGATCGCCCTGAACGCGGTCGACGGTAAATGCATATCCGAACCCGTCAAACTGAAGCAGGTGTGCAGCGTTCCTGAATCCGATATCGCCGCCGCCGAAGTGCGTACCTGGCTCGAGAGAGGCTTTCCGCTCGCCAGACTTCGGATCGAGCACTTCGAAAACGATTGCACCGGTTGAATCACGGAGGAACTTCATGCGCCACGGAATTGTCCGGTTGTCGACAGCACTGGAGATGAGGGTTAAATCGTAATCTCCAATTATCGATTGCATTTCTTCTTTTGACGGCTTTGCACCACGAGTTGCCGGCACGCAGGAGCCGTTCACCATATCTGCGCTCGGCCGCTCTGTATCGAGATGGCGGCGAGTGATCGTCCACCTGCCGTTCAGGCGCTTCAAGAGCAGCGTTTCGCTTTCACGATCTAATGCCGCTTTGAGCCGATAAGCTACAATTGCTTCATCGCCGCGTACGTTGAACCCGACACGCGTGAATGTCACGACAGCATCTGCATCGTACACCTCACGGAGGAGCGACCATGGTGTCGTTCTCGTATCCGGACCGAGCTCACTAAGGCGGGAGGACTCCTGCAGGAGATACGCGCGTTCTCCTTTCGAGAATAACCGTGCTCCGATTGCGCGCATTGCCACAGGATTGAGCGGAACCGTATCCTGCCCGACAAGACGGAAACTCGAGAGAGTTGTCGAGTCTACTTCGTGATTCCGGATCAGATGGGCGATACTCAGCTTAGGGCAATCGTATTTCCAATCGCACCACGGCGCCGTCTCGGCCTCGGCCAGAAAGCTCGTAGAATCAACGCGCGCACCGTGAATGACCGCTTGATAAACCTCCAGCTCGGCAGCAGTTGGATGAGGTGGTTGCGCGCGCTCGAGTCCTGCAATTTCACCAGATTCGATCTTGTGCCGTCGTGGCGACCGCCAGCAGGGCTCGATGTTCGGAGCGTACAGATCGATGGTCGTGTCGATTTGCGGATGTACATATAACGCCGGGGCATCGAGCACTCCGTGATTAATGTCCACAGCTCCCGCACACTGCAGCACGATCATTCTGCCGCCAAGCGGCGGATCTCGAAATTGATACCGCCCTCGAGAATCAG
>DATEDH010000346.1:0-4659 GCA_035281765.1 Gemmatimonadaceae bacterium | reverse complement strand
AGGGCATCGACATAGTCGCGCGGGCTGAGAGCCGGGGGCATCGGAATGTTCCAGACGGATCGATGCGGACCGCGATCGTCCGCAGCGCCCGTTCCCGGATACCATGGCCATTGATGCATCGAGACAAAGTGAATGTCCGGCTCATTCTCGACGAGCGCCTGCGTTCCGTTGCCGTGATGAACATCCCAGTCAACGATGAGAACTCTTGCTACGTTGTGCTTCGAGCGAGCGTAGTGCGCTGCAATTGCAACGTTCCCAAAAAGGCAGAATCCCATGCCTCGCTGCCTGAGAGCATGGTGCCCTGGCGGGCGCACCGCGCTGAACGAACGAAGGTTACTCCCTGACATCGCGCGATCGACACCATCCAGCACGCATCCCGCGCCGGCAGTTGCAGCGGCCCACGACCCTTCGCTGACGACCGTATCCGGATCGAGTCTCGCGCCGCCCTGCTCTGCACTGTGCTCTATCGATTCGATGTACGACCTGTCATGTGCGAGCGCGAGCTCTTCGATTGTGGCGTGACGGCCTTCAACATGATCGACCGTTTCAAACAATCCCTGTTCACTGCGAAGTGCGCGAGTGACAGCGCGCAAACGGCCGACATGCTCGGGATGACCCCACCCCGTGTCATGACGGCCGCAATCAGCGTGCGAGATGAACGCAACGCGCATTACATCGTTGTCGGCTGCTACTTGACCGGTCTCCGACGACGCCGCGACAGCAGCAGGGTCGAGCCGTTGCGCACTCCCGACGATGAGAGTGCCTCGTCCTCGTTCAAAATCTCGAAGCCCCGAAGCTTCACGACAAATTCGCCGAGCGAATATCCATCCGGAAAAAACTTGTCGAGTGCGGCGATCTTCACGTCTTTTACGCTCGCCGAATCCGGGGCGTCGACACGAAGCGTATCCCACAGCTCGGCCGCCTGAACCCGCAGGTGCATCACGTTGCCGTTTCCACCGCCAAGCATGATGACTTCATCGGTGGTGCGGAGCTCCGATACGAATGGAACTGACATTCTCAGACTCCCGCCGTTTCTTCGACGCCTGCTTCGACCATCGAGACCTTAGCAGGCAGCGTCGATAGAAATCGTGCAACCTGCTGGTCGAACAGATAAGTGGAGGCCGAGACACGCGTTCCGTTTTCGCCTTGCGAAGTTCCGACGACGATCTCCTCTCCGCCCTGTCCGCGGAAGTTCACCCAGCCCGGACCTTCCTTCTCGAGAAACGCCGAGTAGATGCCATTGCGTCGCGCAAAGAACTGTTTCGCCGCGGCGATCACCTCAGCCGGCGACGCTGTCGTAGTTGCTTCCTGTAACGTGCGTTTGAGTTGCGAGTTCATTTGATTCGGAAAAGAGTCTGTGAATCAGAGAGCAATCTACCGGCCATCGGCAGGCTTCGGAACACCGTAGAAGTTGTGGAAGCAAACCCTTTAACAGTGAGCACCGTGAGCACAGTGAGGTTGGAGGGGTTGTCTGAGTGGCTGAACATGCTGGTCCGAAAGGAGTGTACGTGATAGGCCAGCCAATCGAGCCACTCAGACAACCCTCAAAACCTCACTGTGCTCACTGTGCTCCCTGTTAATGTTTTTTTCTTATGCGTTTTTCGAAACGGATCAGGAGGCGACGCGCTTGATCGATTCGTAAATGAGCCGCGTACCGAAGTGCAGCGACGACACAGGTACGCGCTCGTCGTGGCCGTGCATGCGTTCCTCGTCAGACTGTTCCATAGGAAAAGGCAGTATCCCGTAACAGTCGATGCCTATGCGCCTCAAATGGGCACTGTCCGTCCCGCCGGTGCTCAGATAGGGCACCACTGTCAGCTCCGGATCGATTTCCACAGCCGCCGTCGCAATCGCATCGAACATTGCAGAGTCCGGATCAGACGACGGAGCTTCGTCACTGTGAGCGGCAATTGTGAACGCAATGCCGGGATCGTCGACACACGATCGTAATCGCTCGATCACTCCTTCGATTGCCTCTCCCGGAATGGTACGAACGTTGAGAACCGAGCTTGCCTCAGCAGGAATGACGTTGCCGGCAACGCCTCCCGCGAGCTTCGTCGCTGAAATTCCGTTGCGGATCACAGCGTTGAAAACGGGAATCTCCGAAAGGACCTTCGCGCCACGCTCAGACCGCTCGGCGTCACCTGAGACGAGGTCCGCCATCGCTCGGCCCTCATCCGCATTCGGCCAGACGCGTGACAGATTGCCGAAGAATCTGCGCGTTGTTGTCGTGAGAGTGACTGGCTCGCGATAATCGGCGATGCGCGCAACAGCACGCGCGAGGCGGAAAATCGCGTTGCCCTCGAGAGGTATTGCGGCGTGACCTGCAGGCCCGCGTGCAGTCACCGTCACCATGTGCGAGATCTTTTCAGCGGTCTGCACCGCGAGGTAGCGTTTGCCACCTTCGATGATTCTCGTCCGGCCGCCTTCGTTTATCACGAACTCGACGTCGAGCAGCTCCCGATGTTTTTCGACCAGCCATCGCATTCCGCATGCGCCACCTGTCTCTTCATCCGCCGTCGCAAGAAAGACAACATCGCGAGTAAGAGTTGCGCCGCGATCGATGACTTCGCGCTTGAGCGTCAGCAGCGCCATGAGATTCGCCGCGAGCATTCCCTTGTCGTCGATCGCTCCGCGACCGTAGAGATATCCGTCGCGCACAACTCCGCTGAATGGATCGCACGACCATTTGTCGCGCTCGACGCCGACGACATCCATGTGCGCAAGCAACATCACCGGCCGCTTCGAGCCATTTCCGCGCAGGCACGCATACACGGCAGCGCGCTTTGGCAGCGGCATCAGCAGACGATTTTCGATCCCCGCGCGATCGAGCTCCGCGACGATATACTCCGCAAGCGGAAGCTCATTGCCGGGAGGATTGGTCGTATCGAAGCTGATGAGCTTCTGAAGCTTCGCTACGGTCTCCGACTCGACCGATGTCCAGTCAATTCCCAAGCAGCTTCCCGATGTTACGAATGAGAGGTGCAAATGAAAGCTTCCCCTCTTTCATTGCAATGCGCGCCGCCAGCTCTTCCGCAGATTCACGCTGACCCTCGGCCCACAGCTCGCGAATCACCCACGGCCCGGCAGACGGGTTGCGAAACCAGTCGATGTCGAAACGCTCGACAAGTGACTCGTTGATGAGTGCCTGCAGCTGCCACGCGCGCAAATATCGCGTCGAGTAATAGCGCGGATCGAAATCGATGAACGCGTCTGCAGCGCGATACTGGAAATTCGTGGCGCCCGTCAACGTCTCGACATAGAGATCAGGCAGGTCATTCCAGTCGGCACTGTCACCGTACGCTTCGACTTCGTAGATGAGCTTCGCACAATAGCGTCGCAGGTAGTGCAGCTCCTCGAATCCGGCGAGGCGGAGGAAAGCATCGACCTTCGACGTGCCGAGCTCGGTGTAACGGAGCAGCCATTCCTTGTCCTGCATACGATGGTCGAACAGCATCGCGTACGACTCAGTGACGGAGTTGTCGCCAAGCCACTTGTACTCGAATGGATAATCCGCGCGCACGTTTGCGAAGTGCAGCGCATGCCCTGCCTCATGAAGAAGCGTCGTGTAATCGCTCTGACCGCCGTGCGGACGCAGCACGAGATACACTTCCTCGGGAACGCGAGTCGGCGCACAGAATGCACGCGCTCTTTTCCCGGGCCTGTCGCCGACATCGTATATGATGCGGCCATCTGCAGTCGGGTCGACGTTCATATCGCGCAGCTGGCGCGATACAGAGGCCTGCAGCGTGCTGCCCGGGAAGGCCGCGTCATATTCCGAAGCGCGCAACAGGGCAAGCGCATCTGATCGCGTCGCCTCAGCCGGTGTGATGCCGAGCGATTTCCTGAGATAGTACGGCAGCGTCTCATCCCATAACGACTGGGTTTCCCGCAAAAACTCCGCACAGTCAGCGGCAAGCGCAGAAAGTGCTACGCCCGTAATCTCCTCGAATGCCGAATTGTAATTCGGTGCTATGCCCAGTGACTCGATGTAATCCTTCTCTCGCTGGAGCCGCTCGAGCCGGAGTGGAGCGTGCTCGCGCTCGACCATTGCCGCGCGCGCTGCATCGAGCTGAAGCCGGCGGCTGCGATCGCGTTCATTCGCGATTTCGATTGCTGCGGCCTGATACTGGATTCGCTCGCCATCGGCGGTTTCGATATAGGCAGAGCTTTCCCAGGCAATCTCGCGTTCATCGAGCTCGGCCAGTGATCTGGAGGCCTGCGATTCGAGCTGCCATTCGAGAAGCAGTGCTGCCGACCTGTGTTCTTCAGTTCCGCTTACGGAATTCTTGAAGAGGTCGAGAGTCAGATCGAGTGCATCTTTTCCGAGGACGTGCGCATAGCGTTCGTATATCGGCCTGAATTCCGCGCTCCGCTTGTGCCCCGAGTGCGCGAGATAGCTCTCGCGCGATATCTCCTCCGTAAAGGCCTGTCCGTCCCGGCGAAGCTGCTCGAGGGTGATCTCACTCATTCAGCGATGCGCGATGCGATGTATTCGCGGAGCGCATCTGTCGAGATGCGATCCTGTTTCAATGTGTCGCGGTCGCGCACTGTAACCGTATTCGCCGTCAGCGATTCTCCGTCCACGGTGATACAGAATGGCGTGCCGACTTCATCCTGTCTGCGATAGCGCCTGCCGATTGCACCGCTGTCGTCGTA
>DATEDH010000345.1:0-5135 GCA_035281765.1 Gemmatimonadaceae bacterium | reverse complement strand
CTGGGATCACCCGCTGCACTGTATCTCGCAGCAGCAGGAGTAGGCACACTCGGAATCGTCGACTTCGATGAAGTCGATTTGACCAACCTTCAACGCCAGGTCATTCACGGAACGAGTGACATCGGCCGCCCGAAAATCGATTCTGCAATCGATCGCATCAGCGAGATCAACCCGCACGTTCATGTCGAGCGATACGACACGGCGCTCACTTCGACGAATGCTCTCGAGATCGCACGCGATTACGACGTCCTCGTCGACGGCACCGACAATTTTCCGACGCGCTATCTCGTGAACGACACGTGCGTGCTGCTCGGAAAACCGAATGCGTACGGCAGCGTGCTCAAGTTCGAAGGCCAGGCATCTGTCTTTGCAACCGATGATGGTCCGTGTTATCGGTGCCTCTTTCGAGAGCCGCCTCCTGCCGGACTGGTTCCGAGCTGCGCCGAAGCAGGAGTGCTCGGCGTTCTTCCGGGATTGATTGGAACGATTCAGGCAACCGAGACAATCAAGCTGCTGCTGGGAATTGGTGATGCGCTGATTGGGCGATTGTTGCTGATCGACGCGATGACAATGCAGTTCCGCACAATTCAGGTTCGCAAGGATCCCGAGTGTCCGATGTGCGGCACTCGCGAGATACGCGAGCTCATAGACTACGAAGCGTTCTGCGGAGTGAAAACAATGGATGACGATCAAACGATCAGTGACGTCGCACCGAAAGATCTCGCGGAGCGGATTGAGCGGGGCGACGACCTTCAGCTGATCGATGTGCGCGAAGAATGGGAATGGAAGCTCGGCAACATTCCAGGCGCGCGTCTCATGCCTCTGTCGCGATTTGCCGAAGAAGCAGACTCACTCGATCGTGATCGCGAGGTGATTCTGTATTGCAAAGTCGGAGGACGAAGCCAGCGCGCAGCGGAATATCTCGCTGACCTCGGCTACTCCAAGGTGGGAAATCTGTCGGGAGGAATACTGCGCTGGAGCGACGAAGTAGATCCGTCTATACCGCGGTATTAATCAGCCTTGGACGGCTTGTAGAATTCAGCGATGCAGCCGGTGACCACGGTCGAAAGCATCGTCTCGCGCTCAGACGTCGTTGTGAGGTGAGTGATCTCGGGTGAAGCGTAGCATGCTTCCCTGACTGCAATCACCAATTGCTCTGCCGGCCACGTGTTCTGCCGGGCGACACGGCACAAGTCAACTATGACCGCGCGCGCTTCAACGGAAAGTGCGTGGGTAGTCCGGCAGGTAGCTATCCCGTCGCGCAGGCGGCAGACCAGATCTGTCGGAAGCGAGGGGTGCCCTGCGGGAAGAGGTGTCGATCCCACAGCGTTCACCTGACTGTTCATACGAGCCATAATATATGGGCTCCCATATATTGGTCGCAACCATATGTTTTGGTGGGTGGAGCTAGAACCCCATCAGCTCTCTCTGCCGCGCGCGGATCAGCCCGTAACATTCGCACGATGCCCTCTCGAGCCCGTCGCGATCCGAAATCCTGATGCGTCCGCGCCGGTGCTCGATCAATCCGCTCCGCTCGAGCACACCAATCGCCACCGTTACCGCAGGCCTGCGGACACCAAGCATTTGCGCCAGGAAAACCTGCGTCAGCTTGAAGTCACTTCTACCTGCACGATCCTGTGAGAGGAGGAGCCATCGCGCGCATCGTTCTTCAGTCACGTGCACCCGATTGCACGCTGCCGACTGCGATGCAACGTCGAATGCGAATTGCGAATACCGCAGCGCGCGCTTGTGCAGCTCAGGCATTCTGGACAACGCTTCAATGAAATCCTTCGCTGGAAGCCTGCGGGCACGCCCGGGGATCTGGCAAACCACTCGCGGAAACGACGTATTGCATCCGGTCAGGAGCGCAAAACCGGACAAGCCATCGCGACCGGTAGTCAGCGACTCGATGCCTCCTCCGCCTGACATAACCGTTATCAGCGACAGAACGCAGCTGTCAGGGAAGTAAACCCAATCGATCGACTCCCCGGGCCCCGCGATCTCGACACTGGATTCCAGCTCGACCGACTCGAGCATCGAATCGATCATTCTTGCTTCTTCGGCCGGGAGATTCTGGAGAAGCTGATTCTCGCCCCCTTCCGGCTCGGCGGCTGCTTTCCAATCCTCAATCGTCGCTTCGCGTGAGACTGCAGAAGACTGAATCATCGTGTCGCCTTGTAAGTTGCTCTGTCAAAAGGGCAACAGCCGTGCCGAACGGACACAAATGAACGGGGTTGAACAAGGTTCAGCCATCCAATACCTTGCGTGACCCTCTTGGAGAGATGGCCGAGAGGCTGAAGGCACCGGTTTGCTAAACCGGCATACGTGGAAACGCGTATCGAGGGTTCGAATCCCTCTCTCTCCGTGTACGCGGGTCCGCTTCATAATGGGCGGGCCCGTTTTCTTTGATGACAATGCCCGACACCTCAAGACGACCCCGACTCCGTTTCGCGCCCTCCCCAACGGGATACCTGCACGTGGGCGGAGCGCGCACCGCGCTCTTCAACTGGCTCTACGCCAGGCACTTCGACGGCGACTTCCTGCTTCGTATCGAAGACACTGACAAGGTCCGAAGCACTGACGAAAGCACGCGCGCGATCTTCGAAGGGATGGAATGGCTCGGCCTGAAGTGGGACGAGACCGTCATCTATCAGGGCGCCAATCTCGAGAGACACCAGAAGGACGCATATCAGATGCTCGAGTCCGGAGCGGCGTACCGCTGTTTCTGCACGCCCGAGGAGCTCGACGAAAGACGCAAGGCAGCCGAAGCGAGAAAGGAAGCATTCAAGTACGATCGCCGATGCGATCGACTTACATCCGATGAGATCGAGCGACGCGTTGCGAGCGGCGAGCCGTTCACAGTCCGCTTTCGCATTCCTGAAGGAACGACCGAGTGGATCGATCTCGTCCACGAGAAGATCGCATTCCCCAACAAGGATCTCGAGGACTTCGTCATCCTCCGCTCGAATGCCACACCGATTTACAATCTCGCTGTCGTGTCGGATGACATCGCGATGGGAATCACCATCGTCATGCGCGGTGACGATCACATCAGCAACACGCCGAAACAGATTCTTCTCTACAAGGCCTTAGGCGCTGAGATCCCTGTATTTGCTCACCTTCCAATGATCCACGGAATGGATGGCAAGAAACTGAGCAAGCGTCATGGTGCAACCGCTGTCGGCGACTATCAGCATCAGGGAATTCTCGCTGATGCGATGCTCAACTTTCTCGCACTGCTGGGATGGTCGCCGGGTGGTGACCGCGAGATCATGACAAAAGAAGAAATGGTCGAGCTGTTCAATCCCGACGGACTTCAGAAGAAGGCAGCGATCTTCGATCCGCAGAAACTCGAGTGGATGAACGGCCAGCATCTGTCACGCAAATCAGCGGACGAGCTTGGACAGATCATCACGAACGCAAACCCGGGTCTCGTTCTGCCGGGGCATGTGATCGACCTTTTGAAGATTCGCGCGCGCCGCATCGATGACATCGTCAGACAGTCGGGACCTTATGTGAGCTCCGATCCGATTCAGTATGACGCGGAGGCGATCGGAAAAAACTGGAGCGACAAGGGAAAAGCGCGCGAGATTCTCGCTTCGGCTGCTGAGACTCTCTCGACCGTGAGCGCAGGCGACTGGCGGGCCGAGCATCTGGAGCCTGCGCTCCGCAAGCTGGCTGAGAGTCTGGGAGTGGGAGCCGGCAAGGTCTTCTCGCCTATGCGGGTTGCCCTCACAGGATTCTCGGTGAGCCCCGGAATTTTCGAGATCCTCGAGGCGCAGGGCCGTGACCGGGCCCTTGATCACATTCGTAATGCCCTAGCCTGGCTTGGGAGCAACCCCGGATAGAAGTGTCCGGTACCGGACGTAGCGAATTGACGCCTAAGCTGCCGGAATACAAATTTGTATTTCGGACATCGGACACTTTTGGTACGGCGAACACCGTCCCTGTTTCTATTTGGAGCTGCACATGCCTGAGGCATTGACCCCGTTAGAGGGCTCAGTCTACAACTATCTCCTGGACTTCACGGCTGAAAACACCTATCAGCCGAGCATCCGTGACATCGGAAAGAAGTTCCAGATCAAGTCGACGAAGACCGTTTCCGACCTGCTTCAGTCGCTTGCGCGGAAGGGATACATCGAGCGCGACCCTGCCCGCTCGCGAGGCGTTCGACTTCTTGGATTCACCGGAGGGGGAAAGACAAAGCCGGTGCCCTACTATGGAAAGATCCATGCGGGGGAGCCATCGATCCTGCCGGAAAATCGCCAGGGATTCATCACGATGGACCGCCGCTTCATTCCCTCCGATGAGGTCTACTTCCTCAAGGTCAAGGGCGACAGCATGATCGGCCGCGCGATTTCTGACGGCGATTTCGTGATGGTAAATCCAGTCGCGAAGCCAAAGGAGAACGACATCGTTGCTGCGCGCATCGGCGAAGAAGCAACGGTCAAGACGCTGACTCACTCAAACGGGAAAATTCTTCTCACCCCCGCCAATCCCGCTGAACGCGAGATCGAGATTCAGCCCGGTCAGGATTTTGGAATCCTAGGTGTTGTCTGTGGTGTGTTTCGCCCCTTCGTAACGATGGAGCAGCAGACGCTCGAGCAGTCGAAGAACTAGCTAGTTCTTACCGTCCTGCGCAGCAGACTGGTCAGTCTGCTGCGCTTTTTTTTGCGCTGCCTTCTCGCGCTCCTTGCGCTCGCGGATGCTCTTCACTGCCTTCTTGAAATCCGCTTCGTTCATGCCGCGCTGCGCGTTCCAGAAAATGTCCGCATGCATCTGATTCTGCAGGCGATTGCGGTCATTCATCGTCGGGTTGCCCGTGGTGTTGATCGGGAGCAGCGCGAGGATCGCAGTGGGAATCGAGATTTTTCCGAGGCGAATGAATTTTTCGTCGATGCCGTATTTTCGCCCGTCTTTTTCTACGGTCCAGTCGCCGGGACGTCGCCCTTTGCCCTGCGCCGCGATTGAATCGTTGAACGGCGCGACGATCGATGCAATCGCGCTGTCCATTTTTTCCTTCGCACTTTTTGGCGCAGCGACGATATCACCCGGCGCTTCCCACACGCGCGGATCACTATAGCTCGGACGAATTCCACGGACAGGGCCACCTGTCCCGACGAGCGGACCACTGC
>DATEDH010000344.1:0-2094 GCA_035281765.1 Gemmatimonadaceae bacterium | reverse complement strand
GCACTATATCCGGATAATAGGATAGATACATGTCCGGGTCAAGTGGCCGGGTGAAAGCCTGATCGGCTCCGGCTTCGATGGCCGTTTTGTCGCCCGCTATATTGAGGATAATGTCCTTCGAAAAGAATCTTTCGCGCCTGGAACAGATCGTCGCCAAGCTCGAGAATGACCGTCTCGATCTGAGCGCATCGCTCGCCCTTTTTGAGGAAGGGGTAGAGCTCCTGCGCCAGGCATCGGAGGAGCTCAACGAGACCGAAGCCAAGGTCAAGGAGCTAGTCGAAAGGGCCGACGGCGTACTGGAGCTGCGCGATTTCGGAGGTTAAGGAGCGCGGGTCGACCGAAACCCGCGCGCAGGTCGATTCAGCCGTTGCGGTCGCAATCGAGACTTACGGTGGTGATCTCCCGGAGCCGGTTCGCTCGGCAATCGCGTATGCGCTCTCGAATGGCGGCAAGCGCATGCGCGGAATGCTGGTGCTGGCTGCATACGATGCGGCCGGCGGAACAGGTGACGCATCGGGACTCGCTGCGGCAATCGAGATCGTTCACTCGTACTCGCTCGTGCACGATGATCTGCCGTGCATGGATAACGACGATGTGCGTCGCGGGAGGCCCGCTACTCACCGGCAGTTTTCCGTTCCCGTCGCAACGGCAGCGGGTGCCGCAATGATTCCGCTCGCAGCGGCAGTAGCGCTCGGATCCGCGAAGGCGCTTCGGTTGCCCGCGGATACTGGCTGTACGATAGTTAAGGTATTGATGCAGGGCGCTGGAGCAGGGGGTATGATCGGTGGGCAGTTTCTCGATCTGGCGGGTGAAGGCCTCGCGCTTTCGCGCGACGAGCTGGATGAGATTCATCGCTCAAAAACCGGTGCGCTGATTGCGACTTCCGTTCGCCTTGGAGGAATCGCTGCCGGCGCGTCTGAAACGAGGCTCGATGCACTTGCTTCATATGGGGAATCGATCGGTCTTGCGTTCCAGATCATGGACGACGTCCTCGATGTTACGTCGTCCACTGCGCGACTCGGCAAGACTGCCGGCCGCGACGCGGAGCTGGGCAAGAGCACGTACCCCGCGCTGCTTGGTGTTGATGGTGCTGTTCAGCGTGCGGCAATCCTCGTCGAGCAGGCGTGCGAGCGCCTGCGCCGTGAGAATCTGCTGACGGAAGAGCTGGAGCATCTCGCAGGATTCATTGTTTCGAGAAGTCACTGACAAAGGAAAGCATGTCGATACTGGAAAGCAGAGAATTTCCCGGAGCGCTGAGATCGATGAGCCGCGATGAGCTGCGCGAGCTCTCGTCAGAGATGCGCAGCCGTCTTATAGAAGTGTGCTCGCAAACGGGCGGGCATATCGGTGCAGGTCTTGGAGTGGTCGAGCTTTCTGTCGCCGTGCACGCCGCGTTCGACACGCCGCGCGATCAGATCGTCTGGGACGTTGGCCACCAGGGATATCCGCACAAGCTTCTGACCGGCCGCAATGACGAGATGGGATCACTGCGACAGGAGAACGGAATCTCCGGGTTCCTCAAGCGCAGCGAGAGCGAATACGACACGTTCGGCGCCGGACATGCCGCGACCGCGATCTCCGCGGGATTTGGAATGGCGACCGCGCGCGACCTCAATGGCGAATCGTTCAAGGTCGTCTCCATCCTCGGAGACGGTGCGCTGACCTGCGGCCTTGCTTACGAGGGACTCAACAACGCCGGCGCATCGGGTCGCGACTTCATTGTCATTCTCAATGACAACGAGATGTCGATTGCTCCCAACGTCGGCGCGATGTCCAAGTATCTCACGTCGATTCAGCGCAATCCGCTTTATAACAGAGTGCGCTCGGCCATCGGCACTGTCATCGAGGCATCGCCTTCGAAGCTCAAAGGTGTAACGAGCCTTGTGAAGAAATGGGAAGAGAGCATGAAGGCATTCCTCACTCCCGGAGTGCTTTTCGAAGTGCTCGGCTTCCGTTATTTCGGTCCGATCGACGGACATGATATCGATGCACTCATGGACACGCTAACTGCGGTGCGTGATTTCACGGGCCCGCGCCTCGTTCATGTCATAACGCAGAAAGGCAAAGGATTTCCTGCGGGTGAGCACACCGAGA
>DATEDH010000343.1:0-6775 GCA_035281765.1 Gemmatimonadaceae bacterium | reverse complement strand
GCTGTGAAATACGACTGACAGAAAAGAACGCCTGCAAGAAGAAGCGATGTGTCGATGGTGGAAAGCTCGACATCGCGGAACCGGTGACCGGTATCCATGTCGAGGAAGTGATAGAAAAATCCCTTGTATCCGATGACGTTCGTCGCCTCTGGTCCCTGCGGCGCGCGATACATGAAGCGCATCGTTGTGAGAACACGATCTGCAGCCGTGGTGCGCGTCACGTAACCGCGCTCTACACCAATTCCATATGCGGTGAGACCAAAACCAATTGCGGCAACGCTCGAAAAACTTTTTGTGGGCCAGCGATCAGGAACGAGGCCGTTCGCCGGATTGGTTCTCTCCCAGAACCAGGTGAACGTGCGCTGCTCGAGAGTATCGAGGAACGCGGCCTGTCGCGGAGTAAGAGCTCTCTCGGGCCCCGGAACTGTCGGACGGGATGGAGAGCACGCCAGCACAACGGCGAGAACGAGTAAAGCAGAGCGTCTGATCATCTTGCTACCGGAAGAATGACAAACGGGGCACCCGAAGGTGCCCCGTCCGTCGCCTGATTAGAAGTTGTACTCTGCTCCGACCTGGAAGCGCCGAGCGTCTGTTATGACACAGCCGGCATTCCCGTACGCTGAATCATTTGGATTGCCCACGTTGAAGCATCCAAGGTTGGTGTGATTGAACACGTTGAACACGTCGAGCGTAAGTCCGAACGCCATGTTCATTCTTCCGAAGTTGGGGAAATCCTTGCGCAGTCTCATATCGACGTTCTGATACGGGAAAGTGCCTTCGGGAGTGAATCCGCCGACCAGTCGCGGGTTGTTCGCAAAGTCGGTTGCCGAGCAGAACCTCCCGCAGCCTGCATCGATCCTGATCTTGCCGCCGAACGTCGCGAGGCCTGACCACTGAATTCCCCAAAGAACAGGAATGTCGGTGATCCAGTTTGCAACGATGCGGGTCTTCTCATCGTTCGGAGCGGGATGCTTCGGAATCTCCGATGCCGACGGGAATGCGAACGTGTCGCCAAGGTTGTCGACACCCTGCAGCCAGCGGCGTGCAAACGTCATGGCGATTCCCGCGCCCCATCCAAACGAGTTGACTGCAGCCCGCTTGTACGCGCGGTCGAGCTGGATGTTGACGGCCTTGTACCACGTCTTCGCTTCGTTCGACGAATAAATGATGTTCGCGAAGCCGTGCGACGCCCAGTCGAACGGGTTCTGGCAGCATCCGCCACCTGCATTGAGCTTCACGTTCGCCAGGTTGAGCGTGAACTGGTCGGTACCGCGCTGCTCGTTATATGAAACGGTTCCCGAGAAATCGCCGAGCACCTGGCGAAGTCCGATGCTGTACTGCGTCGACTTCGGAACCTTGAAATCGTTGTCGATGAGCCAGAGCTCCGGCTTGCCGGTGGCCTTCGCAATTTGATCGAGCGTCGCCTTATCGGCAGAGAGATACGATGGATTCCATGCAACCTGGCTGCCCTGCGGCGCCTGTCCGACCGGTGCAAACGTCGTGAAGTAAGTCGGGTGGGTGATCTTCTGCTTCTCATCGATCGCGACGTCGAACGGAACCCGATCGTAATAGAGTCCCCAGCCGCCGAAGATCGTTGTCTTCTCAGCCTTGTCGACGGCAAGTGAGAAACCAACGCGAGGCTGGAACGCGCCCGTGAACGGCTTCCGGTTGTCGCCTGTCGCGATGTACCTGTTCAAATCGAGCGGACGCAGAAGGTTGCTCGCATAGCGCGTCAGCGTATCGACTCCCATCTGCGGCGTGACGTAATCGGTGTTCAGCATGTTCGTTTCATAATCCCATCGAACACCGAGGTTCAGCGTCAGGCGGCGTACCGGCGTCCAGTCATCCTGCACGTAAATGCCATACTGCTGATTGTTCGCCTTGAGCTTCGGATCGCCGGTGCCGTAGCGAAGCTGGAATGGCGACACATAGTTGTAGACCTGATCACCGAATCCAGTGTTTCGAATATTCTGATATTCGAATACCGGTGTTCCATCGTTGTTCTTGTTGACATCGTAGGTCGGGAAATCAGCGCTTACTCCTGCCTTGAACACGTGCTCGCCGGCGAGCTTGAATCCGGTGTAGGTGATATCATCACGGAATCCCGGCCCGCGCTGGATGTACTCCTGCTCTGACCTGCCGCTGCCGATGTCGAAGCAGCATGCACTCGGGAAGATGTATACGCGGTGCGCCGTGCCCGGCTGATTCGGCGAGAACCCGCGATGGAACTTTGTCCAGCTCACCAACGCTTCGTTCAGCCATGGCCCTGTAAAAAAGTTGTGCTTGAGCTGAACGGCAGTGTTGTAGTTGTGAACGTTGTTCGCTGTCGAGAACGCACTGTTTCCACCGAAGTCACGTACGTCAGTCTCGTGACGATTGCTGATGCTGAGCTCGGCAGTCTGCTTCTCGTTGATCTGATTGGTGAGCTTGCCGAAAAGCAGTGTCTCCCTGAATGGCGATCCAAAGTTTCCGTTGTACTGTGTCAGGTTCACAGTGTCGAGAGCGGGGAATCCCGACGGAGGCGTGGGGATCGCAACGCGATTCGCGCGATTCTGATAATTGCCTTCGTAGGATCCAAAGAAGAACAACTTGTCCTTCATGATGGGACCGCCAAGGCTGAGCGCGCCGAGCGTTCTGTTGTACGACGGCTCGCGGAAGTTCGCGTTGTTCTTCTTATCGGCACGCTGGAATGAATCGAGCTGCACCATCCACGCGTTTTGATATCCGACAAGCGCATTACCTGTCCACGTATTCGTACCAGACTTCGTGGTCGCAGTGATGACTGCGCTCGATGCCTTTTGATATTCGGCCTTGAAGTTCTGGCCTATGACGCGGTACTCCTGAACTGCGCTGCGCGGGAACGGATTGCCGCGGCTCGCATCCTGTCCCGCAATTCCGCCCTGCGTCAGATCATTCTTGAAGCTGGTTCCGTCGATGAAAAGGTTGACTGATGAGGGCGCCTGACCACCGGCCTGAACCGTTCGGAACTGTCCGTTGACGCGATCTTCAGTGACGGTGACGCCTGGTGACAACTGTGCGAGATCGAGGAAGTTGCGGCTTGGCGTCGGAAGCTTTGAGATCTGTGCCTGTGTAACGTTCGTTGCGCCTTCCGAAGTACGAGTCTCGGCAGTAGCAGCTGCCTGCACAAAGACAGTTCCGAGCTGGGCAACTGCTTGTGAGAGGTTGAAATCCTG
Organism: Gemmatimonadaceae bacterium; assembly: GCA_035281765.1. GTDB lineage: Bacteria > Gemmatimonadota > Gemmatimonadetes > Gemmatimonadales > Gemmatimonadaceae > UBA4720. The sequence goes on along the minus strand of DATEDH010000343.1, from coordinate 3,581 downwards.
CGTCTGCGTTGCGCCGATCTGGACGACGACCAAGCGAGTTTGCGGCTCGCTTCCAATTCGCCTTACAGTCAGCTCGTAGCGCGCCGGCGGCAGACCGGGCAGCACGTAGAAGCCATCGTCGTTCACTGACGTACCACGTGACAGGCCTGTTGCGGGATTGCGAATCTGAACCTGGGCGTTAGCCGCTGGAGCGCCCTCGGTTGTAACTGTTCCGCGGATTGTTCCGGTCGTCGTCTGAGCGGACGCATTGTGCGACAACGCGAACATCGCCCCTGCGACGACCATGATGGTCGCGAAGAACCGGAATAAACTGAGCCGACTCGATTTCATGTTTCTCTCCTGTGGGTTTCGCCGCTTTGCGGCGGGTACAGCGTGATCTCCAAAAAAATTGCACTGACACTTGAATAGGATTTCACCCATGTCCCGGCGGACCACACGACTCGCGAATTACGAGTGTCGTGCGAAGCACCTCCTGTCGCGTGACATGTTTGGATGGATCAGCGAGCGCGGACATCAGGCGTCGCGCTGCGCGCTCGCCGAGTCCTGCGATTGGAACATGAACTGATGAAAGCGCGGGACTCATGTGCCGCGCGATTGGAATATCATCGAACCCCGCGACTGCGATGTCGCCGGGCACGCTGACTCCGGCATCGCGCAGCGCGCTCATTGCGCCGATCGCCATTGAATCGTTGGCTGCAAAGATCGCGGTCGGACGTGAACGAGGCCGCGCAAGAAGCTCTCGCGCGGCCTCGTAACCGGAATCTTCGGTAAAATCTCCGGCGAACTCGTGTGCTTCGTTGACGTGCAGTCCCGCTTCGTTGAGTGCGGCGTGATACCCGCGGCGGCGCTGCTCGCCATCGATGTTTCGTTTAGCGCCTGCAATAAACGCGATACGCCGATGGCCATGGCCGATCAGGTGACGCACCATGTCGGTTGCGCCGCGCCGGTTGTCGATCCGGACGGATGAGATGCCGCTGCGCCGGGTGACCGAGTTCAGCATCACCACCGGATGATCAGCGGGCAGGCTCGAGACAAGCAGGCTTGCATCGAGATCGGGTGACATGATGATGATACCATCGACCCTCCCCCGCATTGCCCGGATTGCGCTGTCGAGCTCGCTGCGATCACTGTGCGAGCTCGAAACCAGCAGGTGGAATCCGGTCTGACGGGCTGCAGTATCGATGCCGCGGATTATCTCGGAAAAAAATTCCCCGTATAGATCGGGGATGATGACGCCGAGTGTCTCGGTTTTGCTCGTGATGAGACTGCGCGCACCGGTGTGCGGGGCGTAGCGGAGTTTTTCCGCGACGTCCCGGATGCGCCGCTGAGTCTCTTCGCGAACTGCGTTCGCTCCGCTGAACACGCGGGAGACAGTGGCGACCGAAACATTGGCTTGCCGAGCAACATCCTTGATCGTGACCATCCGATTCGTCTCGACGAAGGGCCTTTCAATCAGGGTACCGGACTGCCAAAAAATGTAATCGTTTACATCGATAGGCCGTAAGGGGTAGCCAACGGCGGCTTTTGGGGCTATCCATCCTTTCGTCCCCAGCCGCCCCCGGGTTTGACGAAACCAGAAGTGCCAGATATTCCAGGAGCTTCGGCTCGAGAATTCAGCTCGCCGCATACTGCGCGGCCGGAAATAGCGATACTCGGAAGAGCACCGTTCACCACCCTTGTAACCAATGCCGGCGGCGGACAAACGAGGTACGGACCACTCGCCGTCACACGCTGGCGTGCCGATCCCACTCTCGATGACTCGGGTCATTGGTGTTATGTAAAGGACATCACCACCGGAAAGCTCTGGTCGACTGCATTCCAGCCAACGTGTGTGCAGCCTGACTCCTACAAGGTCGTGTTCGAAGAGACGTGCGCGTCGTTCAAGCGACGGGACGGCGATATCGAGACGCTCACTGAGATCTTCGCATCGCCCGACGAGCCCATCGAGATTCGCAAGGTTACCCTCACGAACCTCGGCGACATCGATCACACGATAGAGCTCACGAGCTGCGTTGAGCCCGTGATCGCACCCTTTGCGATGGATCGTCACCACCCCGTTTTCTCAAACCTGTTTGTTCAAACCGAATGGCTTAGCGAGTACAACGCGATCGTCGCGATGCGACGCCCGCGTTCAGCTCTCACAGATCCGTTATGGTGCGGACACTCGCTCTGCTTCTACGATGAAGAGCAAATGCCAGTCAGCTGCGAGACCGATCGCATGGAGTTCATCGGAAGGGGACGATCCTACCGGCGACCCGCCGCGATGGATCGAGATGGCGAATTATCAGGACGAGTCGGCGCCGTGCTCGACCCGGTTTTCGCGCTGCGTACGCGTGTCGCGATTCCGGCAGGAAATGCTGTCGCGGTGGGGTTTGCTACGTTCATTGCAAGGAACGGGGCGGATGCCGCACGCAGCTCGCAGATGCTGGGAAGTCGCGCGAATATCGAGAAAATCATCTCGGCTGCCCGCGCTCAGCCTGAGGAACCAGATAGCGCGGCGCTACAACAGATTGCAGCCCGCCTGCTGTTTCCATCGACATTTTCTGCGCAAGAGCTCGGGACGAGGGACGATCTCGAGTTTCTCGGGTTGACCGGGGACGCGCCGATCATAGTTGCACACGCAGAATCGGAGAGGGGCAGAGCGGGACTCGAGAAAGTTTTTCTCATGCAGCGGTATCTCGACCTCAAGGGAATTGCGACCGAGCTCGTCGTCCTTCCGTCGGAGGACATCACCGAGCGGCAGCTGAATGTTCTGCAATCACATGCACAGCTCGAGATCGACTGTGAATCATTAGACCTGGTGCGGCTGGCCAAGGATTCGGAATGACAGCGGTGAATGATCTGGAGCTGTTCAACGGGATAGGCGGCTTCAACGCGCAGAACGAGTACGAGATCCGGCTGACAGGCGACCTGTTGCCGCCGGCGCCGTGGATCAACGTGATCGCAAATCCTGCCGGTGGGTGCATTGTGAGCGAGACGGGAGCAGGTCCCGTATGGGCAGTGAACAGCTCGCAATTCCGGCTGACGCCATGGCACAATGATCCCGTAAAGGATCGGCCCGGTGATTCGATTTATCTGCGCGATGCTGAATCCGGCGAAGTGTGGAATCCGGTTGCCGCACCGATTCGAGACAACTTTGACTATCTCGCGCGACATGGTGCCGGATACTCGATCTTCGAGCACGTGCACGATGGAATTGCGACGACTCTTACTATCGGAGTTCCGGAGCAGGTTCCAGTCAAGGTTCAGATTCTCGAGATCACCAACACTACAACACGTGCCCGCCGGCTCACGGTCACGTCCTACGTTGACTGGGTTCTCGGTATCGACAGGCAACGCACGCGAATGCATGTGCGTACGTCGCACGTAGCCGGGGTGAACCTCGCGCACAACCGGTTCGACCCCGAGTTCCAGCAGCTAATCGCTTTTGCCGCGATGACTGGTGACATCACGAGACACACTGCCTCGCGAAGCGAGTTTCTTGGACGCAACGGCGATCCGGCGTCGCCGGCGTGGTTCAATGGATCGGCAGCTTCACCCATAGTCGATCCCTGCTCGGTTCTGGAGACAACTATCGAGCT
>DATEDH010000342.1:0-9707 GCA_035281765.1 Gemmatimonadaceae bacterium | reverse complement strand
CAAACCTCAAAACCTCACTGTGCTCACCGCGCTCCCTGTTAATCTTTGCTGTTCACTGAGTGCTCTATCTGAGCAGTGCCTCGGCCACTTCGCCAACAATCGACAGTGATCGCGCTGAAATCTTGTCTATCGTATCCGTTGGCTGGTGGTGATATGGATAATCGATATCGATCACGTCGATGACGCGGTATCCCGCTTGTAAAAGCGGAACGTGATCGTCGGTTATCGCACCCTGCTCTACCGGGAGAAATACGCGATCGTGGCCGAGGTCTTTCGCCGTCGACCACACGCGCTCGACAACCTCGGGCGCCTGCTGCATCGAATAGCCTTCCTTCTTGATCGCGAGATCCTTATCGCCGATCATGTCCCACAGCACGCCAAATATCGGCTTGTAACCCGAGTCGGGCGGGTTCTTCGAGAAATAACGAGACCCTATGAGAACGTCGGCGAGGTTGGGATCATCGAACGATCCGTAGTCTTCTCCATCGACGAACAGAAGATCCACTCCGACATTCGGCGGCGTTTTTTTCAGGGCGTCGCCGAGCGCGACGAAAAGACCGACTCCTGAGGCGCCATCGTTCGCACCCGGAACCGGGAGCTGCCGCTCGCCGAGGTTGCTCGAGCCATCGCTTACTGGACGAGTGTCCCAGTGTGTTATGTAGAGGACCCGGTCCGTTGCCTCCGGATTGAACCGCGCGAGAATATTGCGCATCGGAAGCTGCTTTCCATCAACCGTCGCGTGAGTCCACGCCTGAACGATCACGGTGTCTGCGCGGAGTCCCATCTCCCTGATGATCCAGTCACCGGCTTTTTGCGCGCCCGGCGACCCGGGTATTCGGGGACCGAAGTCCACCTGCACTTTCGCGTAACGCAGTGCTGACTCTCCGTCGAATTTGCCGGCCTTCGGCTCGCGGCCTTTGCACGCAGAGATTGCAAGGAGTGCCACGAGAAGCAGTCGTGATGATCGTTTCATTCGTTGGGGATTAAATGGCAGGAACCGGCACGTTCAGTCACTTCAAATCGCCGGCGTAGAACTGCAAATGCAATACTGCACTGAGCACAGTCTGGGTAAACCGCCGATTCAGGTTCTTGTCAAAGCTGTCCACTCGTGAGAACACAAAGCTCGACGAAAGGTTGTCTGCGACATCAGTATCGGCGCTGAAGCTGAACGCCTTTCGACCGTTGTCACTCAAACGGCTTTCCCTGCTCAAGGCCAGTGGATTCAACACGAAATTATCCCCGTGTGTATCCTGATAACTGACACGCGTTCTGATATCGCTCTTCAATTTCCACTGCGGGGGAACTGACCACGGCTTCGAGATTTCAACGCTGATATCGTTGTCGTGATTCTTGGAGCTCAATCCGGGGCGTGTCTCGCGGCGCTGCGAGTGCGAGTATCCCATGTTCGCTGCAAGCGGGCGCGCACCGGCAAAGACAATTGATAGACTCGCGGGATAATTTCGCACGAGTGTTTCGCCCCTATCTCGCGCAAATGTCGCATCGGGTGCTCCACCTGCGTTATCTGATGTCGGACTCACGAAGAAACGGTCAGGCTGTCGCGTATTCACCTGCCGTGTCTGAACGATTCGCGCGCTGCCTCCGATGCTCGATATTACGTTGCGAAGCCGGTCGGGCTTCATGCTCCACCTGAGAGCCAGATCGGGGAACACCACTTGAGTACCATCGGTTATTGCCTGCGAGTCATCCGGACGACGGGTCCAGTTGCGTCCGTTGATGATCTGGTATCGATTCGCGAGCGTCGCACCGAATGGCAATACTATAGTATGGCTCGCGGTGAGCTGGTTGATCAGCCCGGCACTCGTTGCCGGCGTCTCCCCGATCTCCTTGAAACGTCCCACACCGCCGAATGCGAACTGATAGGACAACGGCGCCGCAGACGGCGCACGATCGAACACCGATATGATGCTGCGATTGTAATTCACGTCGATTGGCTGGAGCGCATCGAACAGCCGGTGCAGCAACGTGGTGCTGTCGAGATACAGGCTCGCCGCGCGAGGCAGATCGAGGGTGACGCCTGCCGTCGTGGACTGTGTGCTTCCAAGTCTTCTCGGAAGCCTCATCGTGCCGGTAGAATCCTCGATGCGCAGGAAGCTCAGCGTGTTCGGATCACGCAGCATGTTATAGGAGCTCCCGACATCGACGCGCGGCCGTATCCACGATGTCGATGACGGTGTGTATGTCAGTCCCGCCTGCATGTCACGCTCACGCTCGAGCCCGGCATCGGCGCCGAAGATTCGAGCGCGATCGCTGCCTGTGACGATGCCGAGTGGTGTTCCATCGCCGTAATCGCGAAGGTCGCGCACAGAATTGAAATCGAGCCGGCCGGTCAGCGACTTCGTTGGCTTGAGCTGGAATGAAGTTCCATTTCGCCAGGTCGATGTCTCACCGCCGATTCGGCGCGGAATGTCATCTTCCGCCTCAGCGGGCTTGAGATATGTCAGGCGATTGTCGGCTCCATGAGTGAACACACTCGTCACATGCAATTCAGCGGGTGCCCACCGCGACAGCTCGGGAAGCAATGCACGGGAAAGGTTGTAATCAAGACCGACAGTCAGGTTGCTGGCGCGCCCGTTCTCGAACTCACTGCGTGCGAGCCCTGATGTGTACGATCCTTCGAGCGAAAGGTTGTTGACAATCGGAGCGAGACGGGAATCCGTGAGCGGCGTTGCACGACTCACACCGAATGTCACGGACGTCGCGGAAGATTTTGGTGTTCTCAATCCATCGATGATCTCACCTTCGATATCACTGCGCGAAACAAATAACGGATCGCTCTCACTCGACGCGTAGTTCAGGCTTACTGGAATCGACCAGCCAAACCCCTTTGGGAAAAGCTTCTCGAGATGAAACGCCGAGCTGAGATTGATCGAGTTATCAGTCAGGAACGTCGGCTGTTCGGCAAGCTGCCTGAAATTGGGATCGCGCCTCACAACGTTGAGTCGAATGTCGGCGAAGTCGCTCGCAAGAACTGAAAGCGATACCTGACCGGCAAATCCGGCATCGTCGACAACACCACCGAGCCGGATGTCATCGACCCATACTTCCATCGTGTCGCCGGGAGCAACCGGGCTGATTGAACTTCCAACAGCCGTGCGGAGAATTCCAACTGCGAGCTCCTGAACGCCTGCAAGATTCGGCGGGCTTACGCCGGGATCACCGCTATATGCGATGTATCCATCGGAGCATGCGACATATCTCGTCCCACTTGGCGGAGGTGCAGATCGCTCGATAAGCGCCGAGTCCAGGCCGGTGCATGTGTTCTGTGACGTCCCGCGGAGATAGGTGTTCTGAATCTCAGCGCGAAGCTTGAACAATTTCTTGAAATCAACGCGAATCTCCGGAAGCCATGCGGCCTGATCGAGTCCGGAATTGAGCGGCGTGCGATACATGTAGAAGTTGTTCGGATCGCGGCCGATTTTTACATAGAACTGTAGATCACCGTTTGCGCCCCATCCATTTCGGACGCCGCGGGCCCACAGCCGCAGTTCCTTGTACGCCATGAAGTTCTTTTCGCCTTCAGGGAACCTGAAGTACGCTTCGGCGCGATCGTACAGACTGAGATCACCGGCAGTAAGACGAAGCGATCGTTCGTTGATCTGGATTCTATTCGTCTCGAACTGGCTTCGCTTTGTCTCTGGAAGATCGATTACCCCCGGAGGTGATTCGTAGCTGATTCCGTTCGCGAGATTCCTGTCCTGCGTACCGATGACGCCGGCATTTACGAACCCGGTTCCTCGCGCTTCGTTGCCGATACCGCGAAGTCCCGTTTCCGCGCGCTTGAGCCACGGCGCGCCCGTCAGTCGCATCCGCGCGATCGGCACCTGAGTGAATTCACCATCGCCGACGCCGCTGCCCGATATCATCGTCATGCGAAGTGATCGGATGCGGCGAAGCAGCGGCGCGCCGAGTGAGTCGTCAGCGTTGCGGAACGGTATGCGGATGAGAACCCAGCAGCGCTCCTCCTGCGCAGGGCCGACGACAGTGCGAGGGCTCGGGCCGCATTTGCCGATGCGCGTGTATGACGCGGAATCCGCGAGATTCACGATGTACCGCCGCAGCTGTTCGGCATCCCGGTCGGCGCTCGTGAGATTCAAGACGTTATCGCCGTCAATGTCCTCATCATCGAGGCGATTGTTCTCGACAGTGCAGTCCGTCGTTGCGTCGCCAAGAATTCGAATGAGTGAATAGCCGCCACGACATGTTGCAAAATTGCCGAGCACACTCGTTTGTGGCGGGCGGCCTGGAACAGTGTCAGTGACGATGTTGATCTTGCCGGCGACGTCACCTGCAATTCCGTTGTCGTTTACACCGACGTTGAAAGCGCGGGAGAATGGATCGCGCTCACTGTCGAGTCGGTCAAAGCCTTCGAGCTGCCTGCCGGTGTAAGTCGTGTCTCGCTCCAATGCATTCGCAGGATCGAGCCGCACGCGCAGCGTATCAGGCGAAAACGCGACTGTATTCTCGGATACTTCGCCGAAATCCATCACGAGAATCGGATTCCGTGCGCGACGCGCGCGCTGCACTGGAACCTGGGCCCAGAATTCAATGCTTTCGATTCTCGAAAGATCTGATCCGCTGGGACCCAGAGGTGTGCGTATCGATCGCCATCGTCTGCCGGTTGGCGTGCCCTGAACCGTCCACTGAAATTTTCCTTCGCTGCGGAGTCCGCCGATCGCGAGCGGATAGAGCGTCATCCACAACACTGGCTCTGGTGCAGACAAACCAGTGCCGATGATGTTGGTGAGTGGATCGATGTCTTCGATTCGATAACGCACTGCGTTGCCGCGCGAATCGAGACCGTCGCTCTGCCACGCCATCGTCGACGCGCGCTCGATGTCGAGTGCATTTCCACCCAGCCGCGCGGGGAGCTGGCGACCAAGTGCGGGCTGGCTGCTGTAATACCATTGAGCTTCATCGAGCGGAACTATCAATCCGCCTTCGCCTTCGAACGATTCAATAAATGCCTGTCCCGCCGAATTTGGCTTAGGTCTGCTCGCTGCGAATTCGGCGGCGAGATTAACGCGGGATGGAACAGTGGTCTGACCGAACGGCAGACGAGAGACGAGAGACGTGAGCGGCGCAGCATCGAAGCTCATCTGCGCGGTTACTCCGGCCATGAGCGATGCAGCCGGCTCGAAGCCGAGTGGCGGACGATTGAATGTGCTCGTCTGCCGCTGTGATATCGCGGTGAAGCTTACGGTTCCATTGTTGAGCGGAAACTCCGCAGTTGCCCCGAAGATCGATGTTGGAGTTTCCGCAAATACAGGATTCTCCTCGAACTGCACCGTCACCTGACGCGGCCGCGGGAAGAGAGTATCCGGACGCGCAAAGGTTACGCGGCCGAGATCATAGTCGACGTTGTAATCCGTCCCTCGAACGAGTGGAATTCCATCGATCAGCAGCCGTTCGGAATTCGGCCGCACCTGCACTGCACCAAGCATCAGCGCGCCCGCTTCACCGCTTCCCTGTGCCTGATAGCGCACTCTTATATGGTATACGGACTGCGGGCGCTGGGCTGATTTCACGTATTCCGACGGCGTCGTGTAGATCGTGTCGTTGGACGGATTGAGTCCGCGCGCGAGACCGTTCTTCGCGAATGGCCGTAACGATGGGAAGACAAGGAACTTGTCGCGTATTACTCGAGCCGCTGATGTTCCAAGACTGAGCTCGAAATTCGGATCAGCGGGCCGCGGCCAGAGACGATTCTCGATATCGAACGTCGAATTGTTAGTGCGCTGAGCAAGTCCAAAAATCTGGAGATAGGTGCTTCCCAGCGCCCCCTGCCCTTCGACCGCTTTCTCCTGGTCCTCACTCGTACCGGTTACAACTTTTACGACGACGCTCTGCCGCTGCACCTCCGGACCGCCGATTCGATAGACGCTGCGGATTTCCCGCTCGAATGCCGGATCCTGCGGCGTCACCTGCGGGTCCCAGAGAAGATTTGCGAACTGCTCGCTTTGCGAGCGGAATTCGAGATCAGGAGTGCCGCCCGTGGTTACATGAACCGTATCGACACCGTTCACGCGCACACGATACGCAACTACGAGGCGCTCGTTGTTGAGTGATAGAGGTCGAACAAGAGCAACCCACAGCTGCGACGGATCGACATAGTAGTCGATTCCCTCTCGAAGGCGCTCGTATACCGGACCTCGCCGCGAGCGAGGGTCGCCGATTATGCGGAACTGCGGACCGCTTGGATTTGGCGGCTGCCCGCCGATGAGCAGCCGATAGAGAAAGATGCGCGTCGGACGCAGCGTGTCAGGCAGCGACAACGCGAGCTGCTCCATCTTGCGCGAATCGAGTATGTCGATGTTCGGATATGCAGATCCAAACAATCGGGGATTCACCGTGAAGAAAAACCTTCGCGGCTCGAACTGATGATCCTCGATGCGCCGGTCAACTGCTGCGAGCGTGCGATCACCGACAGTGAATGTGCGATCGCGTATGACATTGCCCTTCTGCTGCGCGACGATTCCGCGAATTTTTGCCGAGCCGACCTTGGCTACAGCCTGCAGACCATAGTTGCCGCTTGGGATTCCGGCGGTAATGAATCGGGATTGAGGGGGCTGGAAGGTGACGTTGCCCAACTCGATCCGCTGGATGAGCTCACTGCCCTTTCCCTCGTAATTCACCGAGATGTTGTTCGAGCCGTCGAACTCGCGCTGCGTGTCGTAATCGACGTCGACGTGGATGCGCTGCGCAACGACACCGCCCGATCGTGCGTTGAACTGAAAATCAGTTATCGGCAGAAAGCTGGACTGACAGGCAAATACGGGCTGAGCGAATCCACTGACGGCGCAGCGCTCATTGAGATTTTTTTCCGCGCGCAGCTCCATCCGCGCGTTGAGCTGGAGCGTGAGATCCGAATGCTCGGCGATGATGTCTCCGGCCTTTGCCGCGACGGTTCGATCGGGCTTGGGAGCGGGCGTCTCGGCGAACGATGGCGGCGATTCTTCCGTAGCGAATGATGAGGCGGCAACCTGCCCCCACACCGCCTGAACGATCGACCGCATGTTCTGTTGAAATGCAGTGGCGCGCGCCGCCTCGATCTGCTGAACTGCGCGGCGATAGCTGTCCCGAGCCCCAAGCGACAGAATGCTCGGCAGCCGGAGCGGTACTGTGTCGCGCGGGAACGGAATTCGTATTACGGGGATGGAATCCTGTGGATTCTGGGCTTCCGCGCTGACAGGCAGGCACGCGATGACGGCCAGCGAGCAAAGTACCGCCCACAGGTGTACCAGACGTGGCAGTGACACGCGCGCCTCCGGCGCGGGGTCACATGAGTATGGGCCCCCCGTATATTTCACCCCGTGAAGATACTCCACAAATACGTCCTCAAGGAGCACTTCGGACCCCTCGTATTTGCAATGACAGCGCTTACATCGCTGTTGCTGCTGCAATACATCGCCAAACGGTTCGGGGAGCTGGTCGGAAAGGGACTGCCCTGGAGTGTCATCGTCGAGTTCCTCGTGCTCTCGCTGCCGCTGACCATTGCGCTGTCATTGCCCATGACGGTGCTGGTTGCGACGCTGTATGCGTTCAGCCGCCTCGCAGCGGAGAACGAGATAACTGCAATGAAAGCGAGCGGGGTGAGCATCCGGAACGTGTTGACCCCGGTTCTCATTGCCGCAGCGTTTGTAACGCTCGGGATGGTTGCGTTCAACGATCAGATCCTGCCTCGCGCCAATCACCGGCTGCGAACGTTGCAGGGTGACATCGCGCAGAAGAAGCCTACGTTCGCGCTGCGCGAGCAGGTCATCAACGAGGTCAGTCCCGGCAAGCTGTATCTTCGCGCGGGACGGATCTCCAAGACATCCAACAGGATGCGTGAGGTCACGATCTACGACGTCGGGGACTACACGCGGCGGCGAACTATCTACGCCGACTCCGGGAACATGGCCGTATCGCCGGACCAAGCGGACCTCCTTTTGACGCTATACTCGGGCACTGTGCAGGATGTTCCGATACAGAAGCCCGAGGAGCTGCAGCGGCTTTACTTCGACACGCAGCTGATCCGCGTCAAAGGTGTCGGCAACGAGTTCCAGAAAACACAGAACGACACGTATAAGGGTGAACGCGAGATGTCGGTCTGCGAGATGTGGCGAAATGCCGCGTCGGCCGAATCCATCGTCAAGATCGCGAGCAAGGAATTCGAGGAAAAGCTCAAGCTCGCGAAGCAGCGCAAGATCAAGCTGACGAAGGAAGTACTCGCCACACGAACCACGCCGCCGTTCGATCTGCCTGTCGGAAAGATTTACTGCAAGCTGATGCGCGAGACCGGGATCAAGGCGCTTGCCGCGCAGACCCCCGCCCCGGCGCAGGATACTATCAAGGCGCGCACCGATTCGATTCGCGCAAGAATTGAAGCAGAGTCGAAGAAAACGGATACTGCGCAAGCTCTTCCCCCTGAGGCGCTGCCGCCTTCTGTGCCCCCGGTGCTCAGTGCGCCAGTCTCCGCCGCTTCACCGCCAACTGCACGGCCGCGTGGCTCTTTGTTAATAGACTCGAGCGCACGTGGGGGGCTTCCTGTAAATGCGGCGCCCGCTCCCTCTCAGGGAACGGCGCCGGTGGCAGGCGAGCCGATACCTAACGAAGTGATTCCAGCTCAGGTGGAGTCTGCGCGTCTCCGGCTCCTCGATCAGATGCGAAGTCTTAACCGCTACGAAGTTGAGATACACAAGAAATTCGCGCTTGCTGCAGCGTGCTTCATCTTCGTGCTGCTGGGCGCACCGATCGCGCTCAGATTTCCCCGCGCAGGCGTTGGGCTGACGATTGGGGTGAGTCTCGTTGTGTTCGGTCTCTATTATGTGGGCTTGATTGCAGGCGAGTCGCTCTCACGCCGCGGGATCGTGCCGCCGATTGTCTCGATGTGGATCGCGAACGCTGTCTTTCTGATCATCGCACTGCTCCTGCTCGCCAACATGGGCAAAGAGAGTGGGTCGTCGCGCGGAGGGGATTTCCGGGAGATACTCGACAACATCAAGTATCGATTCAAGAGAAAGCCTGCGCATTCAATCGCTCCGCGGAGCGTCCCCCGAGCCAGCGAATCGTGAAACTGGTTCATCCTCTCGACAGGTACGTCTTCAGCGAGTGGTTCAAGATTTTCCTGGCGACAACGCTGGGATTCCCGCTGCTCGTCATCCTGTTCGACGCAACCGACAATCTCGACAAGTATCTCGCCAAGAAGCTGCCGCCTGGCAACATCGCGCTCAGCTATGTGTACGGGCTGCCTGACTCGATCTTTCTGATTCTTCCCGCCGCAGTGTTGTTTGCGACGGTTTTTTCCATTGGCGCCTTCACGCGTCACTCGGAGATTACCGCAGCGAAAGCATCCGGCGTGAGCTTCTACCGCTTCATCGCACCGATCTTTCTCGGCGCAATGTTCGCTGCCGGCCTCGGGCTTGTTCTCGGAGAATACGCCCCGCTCGCGACGAAGCGAAAGCTGGAGCTGCTCGAACGGCAAACGGTGAGCAACACGAACCAGAGATTCAACTTTGCGTACGCCGCGGACGCAGGGCGCGTTTATAAGATTCAAACTCTGTATACCGCGCGGAATACTGTTGATGGAATCACCATCGAGCGCAGGGGCCGCGGTCCTCAGTATCCATCGTATATCCTGACTTCGCTCAACGCGACGTATAACCCTAAGAAGAGCGGATGGAGAATCGCCAAGGGTACGATGCACA
>DATEDH010000341.1:0-4462 GCA_035281765.1 Gemmatimonadaceae bacterium | reverse complement strand
CTCGACGCCGGCGTTCTCGACGAGGTCGTCATCCACATCGTTCCCGTTCTCATCGGGACAGGGATTCGCCTGCTGGATGCAACGCCGCGCCAGACTGAGCTAAAGCTCAGATCTACGCGGCGATTCAGCGACGGTGTCGTGCGGCTTCATTACGACATCGATCGCACCGCCCCTAATCTTCCTGTCATGGAGTAGGACGGGGGCGTGGCCAGGGCCATGGCCACGGATTGAACGATGAACGTCCCGCAAGACCGCGAATCGCCGCTTCGCGAACGCGTGGATCCTTCGAGTCGATAAGCTCGGTAAGCGTTTTCTCCGACCGCTCGCCCGATTTGATGAGCGCGCGAATCAGGGCGCGGTTCACGTTTTCATTCGTTTCGACTTTCAGTGCGCTGCGGATTGCAGGAAGAGCTGTTGAATCACCGATCTGGCCAAGTGCCCACGCAGCTTTCAAGCGCGTATCGGTTGTCTCGTCGCGCAGGAGATTGAGCAGCCCGGCGGGCGCATGTCCGCGCCTGTCCATCTGACCGATTGCCCATGCGGCTGTTCCACGCACGCGAGTGTTCTTGTCACTCGATGCAATCTCACCGAGCGCATCGATCGTCGTCGCATCTTCTATCTCGCCGAGAGCCCACACGGCAACCTCGCGCACTTTGTCGTCTGCATCACGTCGCGCAGCAGTGAGAAGAGCCGTTGTTGCACTGCGCGTCTCGATCTCGCCAAGCGCCCATGCAGCCATCTCGCGAACGCGGGCATCATTGTCCTTCGAAAGCACAGCACTCAACGCTTCGACTGCCTCGCGCGCTTCAAGCTCACCGAGTGCCCAGGCAGCAGCTCGACGAACAGCAGGTGACTCATCATCTCGTACTACGCGAATAAGCGTCGATGCAGTGCGAATCGAATCGAGACTTCCTACTGCTATGACTGCAGCTTCCCGGACTGTCGGGGAATTATCGCGGAAGAGATTCATGAGCGGATCGAGTGCTTTTCCGGACTCGATGTGACCAAGGGCCCATGCTGAGTTCGCGCGCACTCCGGCTTCGGGGTCACGCAGCGCTCGGATCAATGGATCGATTGCTTCCTTTGGCTCCCCCAGCCCAAGGCCGAGCGCTGCGATTTCCCGCAGTGCGGTTGAAGACGATGACAGTCGCTCTATCAGTCCGCTTGCGATCGTCGGGTTGTTGCCCCTGCCGATGACTCGCACACCGATTTCGCGGACGCACGCATCGTCCGATGCGAGTGCATTGAACAGAAGTTGGATATCTGCCTGGCTCAGTGTTCTGGAGTTGCCGTTGTCATCGCGCAGCGTGATCTGCTTGCCAAGTGGTGTGACGGGCGCGTCGCTTCTGTCGCCCCATCCCCATCCACGTACCGAGAGTGACGCAAGCGAGCAGATGACAGGCGGAGCTCCGCGTGCCGCCGTGAGCAGCGCTGGAATGTCGATTGATTCACGATCGTATCCAGCTGCCGGCGACTCGTCGATCATCACTTCTTCATCATCGCCGGGCTCGCCTCCGAAATAGACCGAGCGATCACCGCTGTTGTTGGACGCCAGCAGAACGGCGGCGAGCACAACTCCGAATACCTTCATCGTTACTCCTTTCGATTTGAGATCGTTCATCATCAAGGTTGAAAAATCAGCACCATCATCCAAAAAATTGGGCGCGTCGGTTTTTCACAGACGCGCCCGTTTGCTACTGGCGCGTCATGGATACGGACGCGGCTGCGGCCACGGCCATGGCCATGGTCCTGCTGCATTTCCACCAGCGAGCGCGCGCACTGCCATGCTCTTGATCTTCGGGTCAGACGATGTGAGCAGGCCTCGCACAGCATCGACCGACTTCTCGCCCATTGCGGCAAGGGCCCTGATGTATGAGAGCTGCAGCTCCTTGTTCGACTCCGCCTTCAGCGCATCGTTGAGCGGACCGACGGTTGCAGGATCCTCGATCTGATACAGCGCCCACGCTGTAAGCTCGCGCACTTCCGGATCAGGATCACGAAGTCCCGCGACGAGCTGCCGTGGCGCTTCGCGTGGCTCGATGTTGCCAAGCGCCCATGCAGCGCGCATGCGGATACCCTTGTTCTTGTCGCTCAGCGCTGCGACGAGCGGCTCGTATGCATCGTGATGTCCAATGTTGCCGAGCGCCCACACTGCAGTTGCGCGAACTTTTTCGTTCGAGTCGCTGCGGATTGCATTGGAAAGTGCAGCCAGTGCAACGTCGCTGTCATCACCGTCGGCGAGTGCCCATGCAGCCATCTCGCGCACACTTGCATCTGCATCCTTGCGCAGCGCTTCGGCGAGTGCTTCGGCGGCAACGCGCGTATCGGCGTACTCACTCAAGCCCCAGGCAGCTGTGCGGCGGAGATTCGGATCAGCGTCGGTGCGAAGGACGTTCGCAAGAAGAATCGGGCGGTCATCGGACTTCGCCTGAGCTTTCCCCGTCAGTGCTGCTCCAACTATTTCACCGAGACTTCTTCCGAGAATCGAAGAGCTTTCCCGTATCGCCTGGCGAGTGCTCGACGATACGGCGTAGTCAACGCTTTTCGAGACCGAGCGCTCCATGACTTTGTCCATCGTCTTGTCGATGGATTTATCGATTGATTTATCGATTGATTTATCGACGGATCGATCGATTGCCTTGTCGACGGACTTGCTGACAGACTCGCTGATATTGTCGCTGAGATCATCATCACAGCACTTCGCAGGTGCAGGATCGTGCGGTGTGAATTGAGGATTTATCGCTGCCGTCTGCGATACCTGCGATTTCTGGACAACGGTGCGCGGTGCCGGTGCCGCGGCGCCGACGACAAGCGCAATGACCGCAAGAGACCCGATCAATCCAGCCGATTGACCGCGACTTGGCGTCGAGTGCCGGAGCTCGGGATCGAGAATCGCGAGCATGCGCCCTTCGAATTCCTTGCGACGCGCCATTGCGAGTGCAACGACCGGCGTTGAATCACGTCTCACCGACGTGACGATGTCGAGAAGATGCTCGGCGTAATCGCTTGCGCGTGCTCCGCACGAGAGCGCGAGATCATCGCATGCCCTTTCACTTTCATTGCGAAGCTGTTTTGCAGCCGTCCATACGAGCGGATGGAACCAGTACAATGCGCAGGCAAAGCGACCGAGCGTGTGTCCAACGAGATCGTGACGCTTTACGTGAGCGAGCTCGTGAAGCAGAACCGCGCGCCGGCGATCCGGGCTCCATGTTTCGCAATCAGCAGGAAGGACGATTGTCGGTTTGAGGAATCCGCATGCGAACGGCATCTTCGCGTCCGGACTTCCAAGCAGCCGCGGCGGCTCATCGAGCTCGAGACGATCTGCAACTTCATACAGAGGTGTGCGCCAGTCATTGGTATCGAGCGGGTGACTGTTGCGAACGATGCGTCGCACTGCAAGCGCTCCGTATCCGAGCCATGCAACGAGAGCGAGCGCAACACCGGCCCAGACAATCAGCGCAAGTGAGATTCCGCTCAGGCGCGAGAGAATTCCCGGTGCTTCGAGCTCGGTTGCGGGTGCTGCGACGGATTTCGCCGTCGGCGCCAGGGGCGCCGTCGTTTCCGCGTCAGTTTCACGCTGGGTTCTGTCTTGAGTTACAGCGGGCGTTGTGTTGATCGCCGGCTCTGCGATTCTTTCAGGCGGAAGAATCTCGAGGCGGAGCGGTGGCACCCATGCCGTGACCGCCGGGACGAACAGCAGAATGGCAAGAGTTGCGAGCCATACGATGTGACGAGCGCCTGCCGAGCCGCGCTGCATCGCGACCGTGATCCCGAGTGCTGCGATGAGGATCAGCGTCGCCTTCGCGAGGAAGAGCAGCATCGGCGTATTCCAGCCGGGCAGGGCAGCGATCTGGGAAAGAATTGCGGGCACCATGATGGTTTTTATCTCCCGCTCTGACGAGCGCGACGGATCGTTTCGCGGAGGCGTTTCACCTCTGCGTCTTCTATGTCGACGTCGGACATGCGGAGCAGTGCAGTGACTGCCTGCTCGGGCGATCCGGCGAAATAGTTTCGGACGACGTGCGCGAGCATGTCGTCGCGTGCGCTCTCGGTTGGTTCTGAAGGATAATAGATGTAGCGGGGGCCGTCTTCCTTGTGCTTGATGAGATCCTTCTCCGTGAGGATGCGGAGAACTGACCGCACTGCCGAGTACGTCGGGGGATCGGGGAGATCTTCCATGATCTCGGCGACCGTTGCGCCGCCGCGCCGGTGAAGGATGTCCATAACCTGTCGCTCGCGACGAGAGAGGGCAGGGGTTTCAGCAGCATTGGTCATGATTTTTGGCCCGCAGATAGATATTTGGTGTTGAAAAATCAACTGTGCTGAATTTTCAACAGCCATTCCCGTTTGTCAAGGGAAAGAATATCCGCCTTTACAAACTTCTTGCTTCTCTCTCTCGGGGCAGCATCTGACGACCTGGACACGGAGCTACGGAGTAACGGAGTCCCCACGGAGTTTTTTG
>DATEDH010000340.1:0-14814 GCA_035281765.1 Gemmatimonadaceae bacterium | reverse complement strand
TACGTAAAGCGAAGCCGCACTACCTGATCGACTGTATCAGGGACATATCCATCCGCCATCGCGCTCAGCCGCGGGCCGATCATCGCACTCCAGATGACATTGAGCACCAGCGCTGCAAGCAACGCCCCAACCATCGCTATGCTGGCTCGATCGAATCGCCGCGCAACTATCACCACCGCGATCACAAGTAACAGCATGTAAATGCCGAGCCGGTCACTCATTCCCATCAGAGTTGCCGCACCGCCAAGCGCAATCATCACAGGAGGCGAAACTTTCCACCCGCGCTCGCGCAATCTCCCGATGCACAACAACACAACGCTCAGGAACAACGCCGCCAGAATCTTTGCAGGCCTGTAGTAATATCCCGAGAAGAGGGCGGTCGGCGTCGTCAATAACAGCGCGACTATCAGCCCTGCATCATTTCGTTCGAGCGAGGGAAACAGTCTCGGCAGTGCCCGCCACAACGTGACTGCAAGCGCGAGCAATCCCGCGAAATGAGTTATCGAATAGAAGTGAACGAGCCCGAGTCGCGCGGAATAACGAATGAATTGCGCATCGAGCCAGCCAAAGAGAAAGCTGAGCTCCCTTCCCTGATAACAATCCCATTCATTGAAGTGCGCACTGAAGATCTTGCGAAAGAAATCGCGCCCGTCGAGATAGTTGACGAGAAAGAACTGTCCCTCGTAGTGGGCGTATGCGCCCTGAAGTACTGCCGCGCCACACGCAACGAGTAAGAGAAAAATGAGCGGCCACATCCACCGCTCGGTGCTCCGACTGAGTCTCGGTGATAGAATAGTTGCCATGTTGACGATCAATAAATTTGCAGCCAGCCTGGTCTTCGCATTAACGCTTATCTACGGCGAACGCTCAGCCGCTCAGGTCCCCGCAACGACCGTCCTCTCACCATCTGCAGTCTTCGATGGAACGAGCGCAACACTGCACCACGGTTGGATCGTCGTCATCACCGGAAACTCCATCTCATATTCAGGACCCGCAGCATCGGCAACGTTTCCGGCCGACGCACGAAAGATCGACCTCACAGGCACAACCCTCATTCCCGGATTGATCGACGCGCACGTTCACTTCTTTCTCCATCCATATAACGAGACGTCGTGGGACGATCAGGTCCTCAAGGAATCACTCGCACTTAGAGTAGCCCGCGCAACCGCTCACGCGCGCAACACTCTCATGGCAGGATTCACGACGGTTCGCGATCTCGGCACCGAAGGCGCGATGTACGCCGACGCCGGTTTGAGGCAGGCAATCAACGAAGGAATCATTCCCGGCCCTCGCTATCTCATCGCATCGAAAGCAATCGTCGCAACGGGCTCATACGCCCCGCGCCGGACCAGCTACTCCTACGAAACACCACTCGGCGCCGACGAAGCTGATGGACAAAATCTCCAGCATGTGATTCGGGACCAGATCGGTCATGGTGCCGACTGGGTGAAGCTCTACGGCGATTACCGCTGGGGACCATCGGGAGAGGCACGGCCGACATTCTCGCAGGACGAAATGAATCTCGCGGGACGGACGACAAGAGATTCCGGCCGTGAGCTCGCAGTCCATACGTCGACTATCGAGGGGATGACGCGCGCCGCAGAAGCAGGCGCTAAGACAATCGAGCACGGCGATGAAGGAACAGCCGAAGTGTTTGCGTTGATGAAACGCAAAGGCACAGCATATTGCCCAACTCTCGCCGCATCGGAAGCCGTGGAAGGCTATCGCGGCTGGAAAAAAGGAACCTCTCCGGTGCCCGCCCGCATCGCGCAAAAGCACAAGTCGTTTTCCGCGGCACTCACGTCAGGCGTTACGATGTGCACCGGAAGCGACGCAGGTGTATTCACACACGGCACGAACGCTCACGAGATCGAGCTCATGGTGGAATACGGGATGAAGCCGCTGGATGCGCTGCGATCAGCAACATCCGTTACTGCGAAAGTGCTCGGGATGGAGAATATGATTGGCCGAGTGGCTGCGGATCTCAGGGCGGATCTGGTGGCAGTTCAGGGCGATCCTACGACGGACATCTCCGCATTGAAACAGGTCAGGTTCGTAATGAAGGACGGCATCATTTATCGCTCGCCCGACCTGCCACCCAAACAGTAAGTTTTCTCCATGTCGCGAAACCTCGCGTGGCGGGACCTCAAGACCGGAACGATTGCGTTCGTCGTAATCGTCGGCCTTGCCATGTCCATCCTGCTGTTCGCGAGAGTGGGAGCACTACACGGCGATACGACCAACCTCTACGTCGTCACGGATGATGCGCCGGGAGTATTGGCCGGCACCGAAGTGTGGCTGTCAGGCACAAAAGTGGGACTCGTTCGCGACATTCACTTTCGCCCCGTGAATACTGACACGAGTCAGCGGCTCGCGATCCATCTCGAAGTCCTCACGAAGCACATGCAGTATTTGCGTCGTGATGCATGGGCCGACATTCGCCCGGGCGGCAATCTGATCGGCAGTCCGGTTGTCTGGATCTCATCGGGCACATCGACGGCTCGTGGATTACAGGAGGGCGACACTCTCGTCGAGATCTCGACCGGCATGATGAAGCCAGTCGGCGAACGAATGGAAGCACTGGGTGCCCGGTTCTCGTCGCTCGCCGACAGTGGGGGGAAGGTTCTTCGCCTCTTGCAATCGCAGGCGGGCGCCACAGGCCGCCTCGTTGGAACCGGCTGGCCACGGGTGACGCAGCAGACGGACCGGATCGCGCGACTCGCGAGAACTGCGATGCGCGGCGGTGGCACTCTCGACGGCCTGATGCACGGCGAGATCGGAGCACACCTTACAAACATCCGCGCAACGAAGGACTCGATTTCACTTCTATTGAATACGCCCACGGGAAACATCGGGCGCCTTCGTAACGATTCGTCACTGACTCTGAAAGTTGCGCATCTTCGCGGACAGGTTGATTCCCTTCGCAGTGCCTTGGGCACCGCAAACGGGATTGCGAAGATTCGATCGGATTCGACTATGACCGCCGAAATCGCGCGAGTTCGAGTCGAGCTCGCCGCCCTGATGGCCGACATCAAGAAACATCCGCTGCGTTATATCCGACCCTGAAAAGCTTGACCGCTTTTCCCTGCACAGTTAGGTTCGCCACAATCGGCTGAATCACGCTGATTCCCCCCTCACAAGATTTCTTTCCAAGAACGCTCGAATAACATCGAGTCCCGCCGCAACACATAGTCGCACCACCCGTTATCGTGGACATCGCCGAACTAAAGCGCAAATCAGTCGCTGAGCTCCAGGATATGGCCGACGGGCTGAACATTCCTGACGCCGACCTCGCCGCAAAGCCTGAGCTCATCTTCCGTATCGAGCAGAATCTTCTCGATTCGAATGTTGCGCTCCATGGCGAAGGCGTACTCGAGATTCTTCCCGAGGGCTACGGATTTCTTCGGAGCCAGGATTACAGCTATCTCGCAGGTCCGGATGATATCTACGTCTCGCCTTCGCAGATCAAGCGATTCGGGCTTCTCACCGGTGATCTGGTTCGTGGACAGGTTCGTCCTCCGAAAGCATGGGAACGCTACCTCGCACTTCTCAAAGTCGAGAGCGTCAATGGTCAGGATCCTGAAGCGATCAAGACTCGCGTTCCGTTCGACAATCTTCGCCCTCGGTATCCCGACACTCGACTCAAGCTCGAATCGAAGGACGGCGATCTCTCGATGCGCGTCGTCGACATTTTCGCTCCGATCGGAAAAGGACAGCGCGGCCTGATCGTGTCGCCGCCACGCGCGGGCAAGACGATTCTCCTCGAGAAAATCGCGAACTCGATCGCCGAGAATCATCCGGAAGTGACGATCATCATCCTGTTGATCGATGAGCGTCCCGAAGAAGTCACCGAGATGATCCGGAGCACAAAGCGCGCTGAAGTCATCAGCTCGACCTTCGATGAAGGCGCCGCCCGCCACGTTCTTGTCGCCGACATGGTTCTCGAAAAAGCGAAGCGTCTTGTCGAGGCCGGAAAGGATGTCGTGATTCTGCTCGATTCACTGACACGATTCGCGCGCGCACATAACACCATGGCGCCACAATCCGGAAAGATTCTGTCAGGTGGTGTCGATGCTGCCGGTCTTTACAAGCCGAAGAGATTTTTTGGCAGCGCCCGAAAGATCGACGGTGGTGGATCTCTCACCATCATCGCGACTGCTCTCACCGAGACGGGATCGCGCATGGATGACGTGATCTTCGAGGAGTTCAAGGGCACCGGCAACATGGAGCTCGTGCTCGATCGGAAGATTGCAGATCGTCGTGTATTTCCCGCGATCGACATCCTCAAGTCGGGGACGCGAAAGGAGGAGCTCCTGCTTACACAGGCGGAGATCAATCGCGTAACGCTGCTGAGGCAATTCCTCTCGGATATGCCTGAGGCGGAGGCGGTTGAATTCCTTCTTCGTCAGATGAAGAAGTCAAAGAACAACGCTGAGTTCTTTCAGCAGATGGCGCAGGGCGGCGCGTGAATCCGGCGCTCGCCAGGTTCATGGCTGTGGACTACGGCGAGAAGCGTGTCGGCCTTGCGATTGCAGACGAGCTTGGCATGATCGCATCAGCTGCAGGATTCATCGTGCGTCGCGCTGGCAAGCGCGCGCCGATTGCAGAGATCATTCGCCGGGCTGAAGCGGCCGGTGCGCGCGGGTTTGTCGTAGGGCTTCCACTCGATGGCGATGGCGACGAGACCGACTGGACGCGGGAAGTCCGTCGTGTCGGAGACGAGATTGCGAAGCGCACCGGACTTCCGGTGGAATATCGCGACGAGCGTTTCACGACTAGCGCATCGTTGCGGGCGATTCGCGAGATGGAAGGTTCAACGCGAGGACGCAAAGGTGATGTCGACGCCATGGCGGCAGCGATGCTGCTTCAGAACGCATTGAACGTGACTCCATGATGCTGGCCCGCCGTCGATCTCTGCTCGTTCTGTGTTTCTCGATCTCCGCTCTTGGTTCTGTTTCGTGCAGATCTCCTCACGGACCGCCGTTGCGTGTGATCGTTCCCAAAGGTGCGACATTCCGCGCTGCTGCTGACTCGCTGCACAAGGCAGGTCTCGTTGGATCGCCATCAGTGTTCCGGATGTATGCGCGCTTCAAGGGAACCGATCGCAACATCAAGCCCGGCACATATCTCATAAAGCGCGGCACTCCGTGGGGCGAGATCGTTTCGGCACTCCACGGCGGGCATGGACTCGTGAATACGATCACGATTCCCGAGGGATTCACCATCGCGCAGATTGCACCGGTTCTCACGCAGGCACTCGGAGTCCCCATCGATTCAGTCAACGCAGCAGTTCGCGACACTGCGATGCTGCGAATGGTCGGGTCTCCCGGCCCGACGCTCGAGGGATATCTGTTTCCCGATACGTACGCTTTCCCTGATGGCACGAAGGCGCGCGCTGCCGTTCTCGAGATGGTGAAGCGTTTCGACCGCGAGTGGAAACCAGATTGGGCGCTGCGTCTTCAGGCTCTCTCGCTTACGAAACATCAGGCAGTAACGCTCGCATCGATTGTCGAGCGCGAAGCTAAAGTCGCATCAGAGCGTCCTGTAATTGCGGCCGTTTATCTCAACCGATTGAAGAAAGGGATGCTGCTTCAGGCAGATCCAACCGTTCAATACGCGCGCGGGAAGCATACGCCTCGTCTCCTGCTGAAGGATCTCGAAGTCGATTCTCCCTACAACACATATAAATATCCTGGCTTGCCACCGGGACCGATCGCATCTCCAGGCGGAGCAAGTCTCGTTGCAGCACTCAATCCTGCTCCGGTTCAGTACCTGTACTTTGTCGCTGCGCCCGATGGCCATCATGAGTTTCGCAACACGCTCACCGAGCATCAGCAGGCGGTACGGGCGGTAAGACGATGATCGATCCGGCGATGCTGCGGCTCATCGCGATCACTGACAATCTGCGCGATGGTCAGAGCGGTCTTGTCGATCGAGCGTGCGCCGCCGCGCGCGGTGGCGCAACCTGCATTCAGCTCCGCATCAAGGATGTCTCCGCACGCGATCTCGCTGGCCTGGCCTCCGAGCTCGTCCGCGCTATTGGAGTTCCACTCATCGTGAACGATCGTGCCGACATCGCCATCGCCGTCGGCGCCGCCGGCGTCCACCTCGGCACCGACGACATTCCAGTCAGCGCGGTGCGTTCATTCGCTCCACCGGGTTTTATTATCGGGACTTCTGTTGGTGATGATGACGAGCTGCGAAATGCGGCCGGTGCCGACTACGTCGGGATCGGGCCCGTGTTTGCGACTGGCTCGAAGAGGGATGCAGGAAAGCCGATTGGAGTTGAAGAGTTCACGCGGTTGGCTGTCGCGACTGGACTTCCTGCGGTTGGAATAGGCGGAGTGACTCCTGCAAACGCGAGACAGGTAATCGATGCAGGTGGTGTCGGAGTTGCCGCAATCGCTGCGGTATTTGGAGCTACAGATCCACTCCTCGCAGCAAGGGAGATGGTGACCGCCATCGGAACGTGATGTCGGGCACGTGCGGCGTGGATCCTCCACGTCGCTTCCCGTGCGCTCGTTTCGGTGAGAGAGCCTTCTTCATCGCCTTCTCGACGTACTCCAGCACGGGCGGGCTCAAGAAGAGGTCGACGAGCTCGGGATCGAACTGAGTTTCCCGTCCGGCAGAAATGATTCTTGTCGCTTCTTCCATCGTGCGCGCGTGACTGTATGGGCGTGACTGCGTAATCGCATCGAAGGTATCCGCAATGGCGACGATGCGCGCTTCGAAGGGAATCGTCGTGCGCTTCAATCCGCGCGGGTATCCCTTTCCATCCCAGCGTTCATGATGAGAGAGGACGCCTTCCGGAAGATCGGGATAGAACGTGGCGAGCGGACGCAGGACTTCGGCCCCCCGGCGGGGATGACGCATGACAGCTCGTCGCTCTTCAGCTGTGAGCTTCTTGGTTTCACTCACAATGTCCGAGATCGCACCGTCGATCTTGCCGATGTCGTGAAACAGTGCGACTCGTTCCACTGCGTGCTGCATTCGCTCGTCGGCATCGGCAACGCACGCAAGTCTCAGCGCGTAATCTGCAACCCGGCGCACGTGCGCTCCGGTTTCCGGATTGTTTGCATCGATTGCGTCGAGCAGACTCTCGAGTGTCGCGGCGCCAAGCCGCTCGAGCGCAAGCCGCTCCTTGCGTTCCTGGTAATACAGAACGCCAGCCGCCGCGCCTGCAAGGAATGGAGCGTATCGGAGCATTGTGCCTCCCCAAAGCAATAAGTGTGCGCTTTTCAGGCTCGCCGGCGCGTGCGTACCTCTCCTGCGGTCGAATAGATTGAGGAATGCTTGACTCCGCCAGAGTTACGACCAAAGGCCTGAGAAGATGGGAGTCAGGTCATCCCTGGATTTATCGCAGCGATGTCGCGCAGCGACCACAATCCCCCGCTGGAGTAGTGCTCGTTCGCGACAGCCGCAATCGCCCGCTTGGCTGGGCATTGTGGAGTCCCAAATCGGAGATCTCGCTCCGATTTATCGAGGCGAACACCGATATCGAGATCGATGCCGGGTGGTCGCATGATCGTATCGAGCGAGCAATGCGGCGCCGTGTTGGTCTCGAGACGGTCACGAATGCGTATCGCGTAGTTCACGGTGAAGCTGATGCGCTTCCGTCGCTTGTCGTTGACAAGTACGACAGGTGGGCCGTTGTCCAGCTCATGAGTGCGGGCCTCGAGGCGTTCAGGCGGGAGATCATCGACGCCATTGTAAGTGTCACTCGTGTCGATGGAGTTCTGGCTCGCAATGATGCTGCGTTGAGATCGAAGGAAGGTCTCGCGCGCGAGACCGTTGTGCTGCATGGCGAGGTCCCGCACGAGATCGAAGCCGACGAATACGGCATTCGCTACATCGCCGCTCCATACACCGGCCAGAAAACCGGCGCATTTCTCGATCAGCGTGAGAACCGTCATCTTGCGGGACAGTCGTCAAAGGGAATCGCTCTCGACTGTTTCAGCTATCACGGGTCGTTCGCAATGCATCTCGCTCGGAATGCTGATCGCGTCATCGCGCTCGACTCGTCGGAGCAGGCTCTGGAGCGCGCCCGCGCAAATGCTGCACTGAACAGCATTACCAATATCGATTTCGTCGAGACCAACGCCTTTGATTTCCTGAAGGAAAAGGAAAGTGCCGGAGCTCAATTCGACACGATCGTCCTCGACCCTCCCGCTTTTGCCAAAACCCGCAATTCAGTTCCTGCTGCGCTTCGCGGCTACAAGGACATCAACATGCGGGCGATGCGTCTGCTTGCTCCGGGGGGAACGCTGTTCACCGCATCGTGCAGCTTTCATCTCTCGAAGGCGCTGTTTCTCGACATGCTGATCGCTGCCGCCGAGGATTCAGGGCGTCGCATTGCATTGAGAAATTTTGCTGTTCAGCCGGTCGATCACCCTGAAGTTCTAACGATTCCTGAGACCGGCTATATCAAGGGTGCTTTGTTAGAGGCAATGGACTGATCCAGTCCCGCTCGTGTCTCGCGTCTCGCGTCTCGCGTCCCGTCACCTCTTCTGACACGATGGACAGAAATACGTAGACCGCCCGGCCTGTGGAATTCGTTTGATCAGGGTTCCGCAGCGCGGGCACGCCAATCCCTCTCTGTCATACACGGCAAATCGATCGCGCCCTTCTGTATCGGTGTATCTCCCTGGCGGACGATTCTGCGATTCAAGAACCTCGTGAATCGCAGTTGCCAGTCGCGACAGCCGCTCACGGGATAACGACGATGCGACTGCCTTCGGACTTATCTTCGCGCGCCACAGTGATTCCGCTGCGTAGATGTTGCCGAGTCCGGCGATGACTTTCTGATCCATCAACGCGGGCTTGATCGGTCCCCGCCTCGCCTTGAGAGCACTCGCGAGGTAAGCCGCATCCAATCCTGGATCATTCGCTTCGATGCCGAGCGAGGGGAGCGGATTCTTTCCCTTTGCATGATGCGACAGTGCCGACAGTGCCCGGCTGTCATTCAGCTCGATCCTGGTTCCATCTGTGAGCTCGATGACCGCGCGAGTGAACCTGTCGACTGGAACAGCTGCGCTCGTAATCAACCAGTCACCGTTCATGCGAAAGTGAGCATGAAGCGTACTCCCATTCGAGAGATGCATCAGCTGATGCTTGCCTCGTCTCTCGATTCGAACGATTTGCAGCTGACGCAATCGTCGCGCTGTGGCGTCGGAAAACTGTCGAAGAATGGCGGGATGAAGCGCCTTTGCTCTCGCGATCGTCTTACCTTCGACAGCGCTTTTCAAGCGCTGCATCGCTTCTTCAACCTCGGGCAGCTCGGGCATGTTCCCTCTTACGATTCAACAAAAAGACACTTGCGCAATAAACAGGACCATCTAGCTTCCTCACGCGCGCACGAGCATTACTCAGTCCAGGCCTGATGGATCAGTCGTCACCACGCTCGCTGAAGCACGAGTACGACCTTTATGTCGAGAATGAGATCGAGTTATACAAAGACTCGATCTCCCGCACTGCGCTCCTCAAAATTGGCGACGAAGCCGTTGCCGCGCTTCAATCTCAGGCTCAGTTCGCAATGAGCGAGCTCCTGTTATGCGATGAAGTCGACCGCATCATCAGAAAGCGCCTGCGCATTCCATCGTATACGACGTGGCGCAAGCAGGAAGTGAAGCGCCTCAAGGAAAAGGAAGAATTCCGCCGGCCGGAACGCTGGGGATACAGCCCCGACAGCGCACTCGCGCGCGAGGTAAATCTTCCCGCCGATTCGCGTGTGCTCGTTGCCGGCTCGACCGCATCGAAAGCAGCGATGTATCTCGCCGCCCAGGGATGTTCTGTCACCGCCCTCTCACCCGAAATCGACGCCGCCACTTTGCTCAACCCGGAAGAGGCAGCGATGCTCACCGGCCATATCGACAAGCTCCCCGTTCCGCTCACCGAATGGTCCCCGGCAGAACCACTCAGCGCCGTGATCTGCACCCCGGCAGCTTTTGCAGGGTTGACTGCCGCTGAGCGCGCGCGCGTGATCGAAGTGCTGCAGAGCGCCACTCGCGACGGCGGCGTCCATCTCGTCGACACGATCATAGCCAGCCGGACCGAGCCATCACTGTCAGAGCTCAAGAAGAGCTACAAAGGCTGGACGATATCCGTCCTGGACGATGGCACCTCCTCCCGCAGCTTCGTAGCCCGGAAAGCCGTAGCCTGAGGGCGTGTCGAAACGACACAAGACTGTCCACAAATAGTGTGTCGAATTGCTACACATTGGCGAACTGCGTCTGGAGCCGCAGACCATAAGTCCTGCAAAATCAACAACTTAAGAACTTGGCAGCTTATGGCATCTGGAGTGCCTTAAAGGCGCGCGCCCGTGATGACATCGGGCCGAAAACTCCGTGAGTATACTATGAAGAAGGTACGCGAAATCACCGAAAACGACGAGCCGATCGGCATTATCATATCCCGAGGCGACCGCACCGAAACCCGCCCGGTCTTTGCAGCTTATATCTGGGGCCCCGCTCCGGAACCCGTAGCCGACGCAACTACCAAGGTCGCCTAACGGCCCTTGACTCGTCCGACCTCTAAGGCCCGCCAACTAAGGCGGGCTTTTTTTTATATACCCAAAGCACGTCGATCGAATCGCGCATACATATATAGTATGCCCGGTATGCACCTTGCCCTCCGCGCCCGGATACATGACTGAGGAATTCTCGGATTGGGAAGCCGAGCGGCAGAGTCTCCTGAGCAGGCAGATTTCGGAGCTCGGGCTCGCCATCCCCGGAACCCGCGTGGAGCGGATGGTCGAGCAACTATACAGTGAGCTCGACGCAAAAGGCCTCCGCTTTCACCCGCCCGTGTACCTCAGCGATCAGTGGGGATGCCCTGACGGAATTCCGCTGATAGGGGTACCGTTCTACCTCGCCGATCCCCGCCTTGAAAAAATCGAGGATGATTTTGCCGAGGGCATCGAGTCAGACCAGGAATCGATGAGGTTCCTTCGTCACGAAGCGGGTCATGCGTTCAACTACGCGTACCGGCTTTACGATCGCCCCGACTGGAGAATGACTTTCGGTCCGTACTCACGACCATATCGCGAGCGCTATCAAGCCGACCCATTCTCCCGCGATTACGTCCGCCACATACTCGGCTGGTATGCTCAGAAGCACCCGGACGAGGATTTCGCCGAATCCTTTGCTGTGTGGCTCACGCCGGATCTGAATTGGAGAAAGGCGTACGATGGATGGCCCGCGCTTGCAAAGCTCGAGTATATCGATCGAGTCATGCGCGATGTCGGCGACGAGTTGCCTGAGTCACCGTCGCCGACTGATGATGATCTCCCAGTGAACGCGATGCGGTACTCGCTTGCCGATCACTATCGATCGATGTCGGATGAGATTCCCGTAACGGAGTCGACAATCTTCGATGGTGACCTGAGAAATATTTTCGCGTCGCGTGATGAAGCGCCATCGGGACAGCCCGCTGCGCATTTTCTCGATTCGCACCGGCGTGAGATTGTCGGCCGTATCTCGTACTGGACTGGTGAGAGTCCGTCCACGGTCCGCCAGCTTGTGGACATGCTCCGCGCACGCGTAGCTTCGCTCGGGCTCAATGTCCGCGGTCTCGACGCGTCGACTCTTATAGAGCTCACGGCTTTCGGTACGGCAGTGATGATGAATTACCGCAACGCGCGGATCTCACGCAAAAGGAGAACGCAGTGAACATCGTGCTGCTGCACACAAAGGATGCGCTCGAGCCACCACCCGTAGATCCGGTGCTCGCCAATATCGAGGAGGCTCTCAAAGCGAACGACCACCCGTGTCGCCGGGTTGTCGTCGATGACGCTGTGGAGCCGCTCATTAGTTCGCTCATGAGCGAGAAACCCGACATCGTTTTCAATCTCGCTGAGTCGTTTGGTGGCAGAAGCGCGCTCGAGTCAAACGTGGCGGCTCTGTTGAATCTTCTTGGACTGCGGTACACCGGTTCGAGTCCTGCTGGATTGATCCTGGCGGGCGACAAGACTCTCACCAAGAAAGTTCTGACATTTCATGGGATTCTCACGGCGCGCTTTGCGACCGTCTTTCGTGGCGCTGTGGATTGGGCCGGCGAGATCAACTTCCCGTTGATACTCAAGCCGCCGCAGGAGGACGCATCGCTCGGCATCACTCAAAAGTCGATCGTGAACGATGTTCAGGAGCTGTTACAAACGATCAGCTCGCTCCAATCGGAATATCAGGGTCCCGTGCTCGCCGAAGAATTCATCGAGGGGCGCGAGTTCTATGTCGGTGTGCTCGGCAACAGTGATGCGCAGGCTCTGCCAGTGATGGAGCTCGACTTTTCCGGATATCCTGAGGGCATGCCGAAGATTGCGAGCTGGGAGGCAAAGTGGGGCGATGAAGGTGACGAGAAGGGCGCTGAGTTCGAGGGGACCAAATCGGTCTTTCCGACTGACCTGAGCGACGACTTGATCGAGCGCATACAGAAAGTTGCAGTCGATGCATTCAACGCATTGCGCCTTCGTGATTACGCGCGAGTCGATCTCCGGGTGAATGCCAAAGAGGAGATCTACGTAATAGAGGTGAATCCCAATTGTTATCTCGAGAAGAGCGCCGAGTTCGCGACGGCTGCTATCAAGAGCGGAATGGAGTACCCTCAGCTCATCGAGAGAATTGTCGAGCTTGCCAACGCGCGATACTCACGCTGATTACAGGCGACAAAAAAGCCGGCTCACGGGCCGGCTTTCTTGCAAATCAGTTCAGCCAGTTAATCTGGCCAACTGCTAGCGGCGCTTTCTTGCTCCGCCCTTCTTCGCTGCGCCCTTCTTTGCAGCCTTGCGTCCACCCTTCTTTGCAGCCTTGCGGCCACCCTTCTTTGCAGCCTTGCGTCCTTTTTTCGCCGCCATTTGTCGCTCCATGATGGAGTTTAACTTTCGCCGACTCCCCGGTGGAACCGGCGATTGCTGCAGCGCGTCCAAACCGGCACGCACAGTTACGATCAGCATGATGCATGCAATGCTTTACGTAACTAATCGCGAATATAGATACATCACTTTTTGAATGCAATGAGTATTTCAACATTTTTTTCACACCGCGTCACTGCGCTATGTGCTCGCAGAGTGCGCGTAACGAACGATGCGTGATGAGTAACGAGCGATGCGTGATGAGTAACGAGCGATGCGTCACGCGCAATGAACGTTGCGGATCACGCGCACTCTGTCAGTACGCAGCGCAGTTACTGACTGTGACTGCGCGGTTTTGTTAATTTTCGTTTTCCTCAATCAGCGTCAAAAGTGAAAGCTCTCGTCAAAGAAAAGGCTGGTCCTGGATTCGTGCTGCGCGATGTTCCCGAGCCGCGAATTCGCGACGATGAAGTGTTGATTCGCGTTCGTCGGGCAGGCGTGTGTGGCACCGACGTTCACATTTACGACTGGGACGATTGGGCGAGCTCGCGGTGCAAGCCGCCATTCGTAGTCGGTCACGAGTTCGCCGGTGATGTCGTTCAGGTGGGAACTCTCGTGACAGATGTGCAGGAAGGCGATCGCGTTACGGCGGAGGGTCACATCGTCGACGGGCGCTGCCTCCTCTGCCGCACCGGAAATGCGCACGTCTGCCCCTATACCAAGATCATCGGCGTGGATCGCGATGGATGTTTCGCCGAGTATATCGCGATGCCCGCGACGAACGTGTGGCATCTCGATGATGCGATCAGCTACGATGTGGGCGGCATTCACGATCCGATGGGCAACGCATTTCATACGGCGCTCACGGCTGAGATCCCCGGTGCGACAGTTCTCGTCACTGGATGCGGACCGATCGGGATATTTGCGGTTGGCATTTGCCGCGCTGCGGGCGCCTCGCGGGTGATTGCGTCCGACATCAATCCGAAGCGGCTCGAGCTCGCCAAACAAATGGGCGCGCACGACACGGTTACTCCCGGCGAAGCCGATGCTGTCGTGAAATCGCGCACCGACGGACTTGGCGTCGATGTCGTTCTGGAAATGTCAGGCGTTCCCGCTGCGATTCACCAGGCACTCGCGCTCGTGCGTGTTGGCGGCCGGGTGCAGATGCTCGGCATTCCATCCAAGCCAATCGAGCTCGATCTGCCGAAAGAAGTGATCTTCAAGGGCATTACGATCTACGGCGTCGTTGGCAGAAGGATGTACGACACGTGGCATCAGATGACGAGATTCCTGCGCGCCGGCGAATTCAATCCAGAGCCGGTGATCACGCATCGCTTCCCGATGGCTGACTTCGATGCTGCTATTGCGGCGATCAAGTCCGGGGATGCCGGCAAAGTCATCTTTGAGATTGCATAGAGGGTTGCGGCCGGCATCGAGGGCGCAGAGGACGGCCGGCTTCGCCGGCGTCTGACAGAGAACACAGAGACACAGAGGACAACAAAACCGTGGCGCTCAATACATCGTTTGACAACGAACTGAAGGCGAACATCGAGCAACTCAAAAAGGATCGCGTATACAAGCGGCTCAATTATCTCGACTCGCCGCAGTCTTCACGCGTGGAGATGGAAGGACGTGGAAACGTCCTCATCTTCTCATCGAACAATTACCTGGGACTTTGTGATGAGCCCGAAGTCGTTCGCGCGGGTGTTGAAGGACTCGAGAAGTACGGCGCGGGCACTGGAAGCGTTCGATTCATCTGCGGAACGTTCACGGTTCACCGTGAGCTCGAGGCCGCGATTGCAAAGCTTGTCGGGACCGAAGCCTCGCTATCATATGTGTCCTGCTGGAATGCTAATGAAGGACTCACTGCAACCATTGTAGAGCAGGGCGACTTCGTCGTATCCGACGCGCTCAATCATGCATCGATCATCGACTCGCTCCGGCTTGCAAAGTCGATCACGAAATGCACG
>DATEDH010000339.1:0-2783 GCA_035281765.1 Gemmatimonadaceae bacterium | reverse complement strand
ACGCGGGTCACTCGCAAGATTGATGAGAACCGACGACGATGGTGACAGTCTCAGAGCCGGTCCACCGCGTGCGCAGCGATCGCAGTAGACACCACCGGTATTGTCGCGCCACATGGCAATCGAGAACGACGACGAATTCCTGAACGTGACGTCGGCGTCCAGCTCAGGCGTCTGCACCGTCGTCATCCCGTCGATGTTGAATTGATTGTAAAGCGAAAGCTGTGCAGACGCACGTCGATAGAACGATTTCGGCTGAGGTGTTCTTGCGCTGATATAGCTGAACACGCTCTGCTGATCCGCCTGCGAGAGAAATCCGAGATCGTTTGCTTCGAATCC
Source organism: Gemmatimonadaceae bacterium (assembly GCA_035281765.1). Classification (GTDB taxonomy): domain Bacteria; phylum Gemmatimonadota; class Gemmatimonadetes; order Gemmatimonadales; family Gemmatimonadaceae; genus UBA4720. Next base: position 2,447 of record DATEDH010000339.1, on the reverse strand, counting down.
GGGCGCCCATCGCTGATATGATGATCCGCCGCGCACGATGCCATCCACTTTTTCGAGTCGCGCAGCAATCGCACTTCCCTCGAGAGAAGTCCTCGTGGGGTCGTACTCGAGATGATCTGCATCCGGCCGCTGAAAGAGATGCACGCTGGATCTCTGCGTTCGCGCGATTGCTTCTGCGGTTCCGCTCACGCGACTGAACGCGAACGACCCTGATGCCGAATACTTTCCATTTGCAAAGCGATGACGCGCATCGATGCCGCCGACGGTTGCGCTGCTTCGCAGAAAATCCCTCGTTGTCTCGTCGAGCTGCCGCGTGACCTGCGTGAGCATCAGGCCGAATCCGCTCTCACCATTCCGGAAGTCACGCTGCAATCGCGCAACGCCGTATTCGGTCTGCGGCTCGACGATCGTCGATCCTACCGTCTCCTTCTGAGTGAGCGCGCCCATCAATCCGAGCGAGGTTCCACTCGACAGGCGTCCGGTGACTTTCGCGGCTCCAAGAATCGTCGATGAGCCGGGGATCAATGCGTTGGGATCTTCTACAAGACCGCCAAGCTGCGGCGCTCTCCCGATACGCCGCGGATAAAAGAGCTGCGCGTTGTTCGGATCGAACTGAAAGATTCCAGTGCCCTCGATGAAGAACGGACGACGCTCCTCAAAGAAAGACTCGAACGCAGTGAGGTTGAGCACTGCAGGGTCGGCTTCCACCTGGCCGAAATCGGGATTCACTGTCGCATCGAGAGTGAGGTTCGACGATAGTCCGTACTTGAGATCGGCGCCGAGCGAAGCCTGTTGCTTGCGTCCGAAGCCATTTGCATCGCGAGTACTGACATTCTTCGTGATTGCGTACGGAACGATCTCGAGCCGGCGCGGAGCGCCGAGACCGACGAGCCCGGATACTTCACCGAATTGCGAGGCCACACCCGGACGCTGTTGACGGTATGCAGGCCAGCTGAATCTCTCGTTGGTTCGCGCAAGATCACGCATGATCATCAGGCCGAACGTGTGCGATTCAGCCTTGGGATAGCGAAGCTGTGAAAGCGGAATCCTGAATTCAGCAACCCAGCCCAGCGAATCGATTTTGGTCGCGACGTCCCAGACTGCGTCCCATGATGCATCCTCCCGCACGTCATCATACAGGTAGTAGTCGCGTTTCACGCCCGCTGGATTCACAGCGAATTCATATCCGGTGCGGCGGTCGTGATAGGAGTCGATCATGATCTTGATCTGGTCACTTTGCGTCTTCACGTCTCGGCGGCTCAGCAGGGTGATGATGCTGTCCGGATGCGGATCGAAGGCGCGCACGAGCACGTAGAGGTACGACGCGTCGTTGGTGACTCGAGCTTCTGTCTTGAAGCGTGGCTCGCCATCGTCAACCGGTTGAAATGTCCGGAAGTCGGTAATCGGTGCAGCAAGTGCCCATGCCGCATCGGAGTCAGAGCCGTCGATCACCGGCGGACTCTTGACGAGTGCCGCAGTCGCAGTCGTTACAGCCACTCGCGAAGTTGTCGCCGGCGCTGGTGGAGCCGCGCGCTCTGTTGCCGAAGTCTGACTCGCTGGTGTTTGGCCACCGACAACCCGCGGTGCAGCGGGAATTATCGAAGCCACAATGAGAAATGCTAAAAATTTAGCATTAGCGCGCACGACAAAAGATTCTTTTCGCATCGATTGAACGGTTGAGGTAGCTGTCATTGTTTGGGAAGTGATCGCATTACAGTTGCAAACTCCGAATCAGAGGTCATCGACTTGGCTGCCGTCATGAACGCTGCACGCGCCCGCTCTGTCTTGATGAGACGCTGCGCCGCGGCCGTTATCAGAACAACGCGTTTGGCTTCGTCAGAAGACATGCGGTCTGTCACCAGCCTGAGAACGTTTTCCGTCACCGCTGGATCCGAGTGACCATATGGCAGTGCAGTCTGAAGCACTACGCGGAGATCGTCGTCGGACGAGAAGGTATCCGCCGCGTCGAAAAATGCTTTGCGCAGTTTCGGATCCGACCTGCGCAGCGAGCCGGCAGTAAGAGTCTGCAGCAGCACGCGCTTGTCGGTATCACTGCTCATGTCTGCAGCGCCTTCGAGGGCGAGCAGCAACATATCGGGGTCGTCGGTCACACCGTATTGTGTGAGAGCCTGTGCCGTATCGCTGCTCGAGTGGCTCCTGCCAAGCTGTGCCTCGAGTGCATTCGAAAGGGCATCCTGTGCTCGACCGAGCACGCCGACTGCAGCTCCCAGTGATTTTGTTCCTTTCGCGGGGCCCGCAGCAATACGCGTGAGCACGGCCGCCAGATCCGATGGCGACGATGCGAGATAACGCGAAACGTGACGCGAAACACGATCGTACTCAGCGGAGCTGAGAGGCCTGCCATCGAGCAGTGCCTCGTAATGGGCTCGTCGCGACGAAGTGCTCTTGATTGCGGCAATACGGGTCAACACCGCATCGACTCCACC
>DATEDH010000338.1:0-12569 GCA_035281765.1 Gemmatimonadaceae bacterium | reverse complement strand
GGGCGCTTTCATCCGGTCAAGAACATCGAGCTGCTTCTCAAAGCGTGGGATAAAGTCGAGCGGGAGATGCCCGATGCGCGGCTCGAGATCGCGGGCGATGGTCCCAGGGCATACGTCGAGGAGCTTCAGCGGAAGTCGGCGGGCAGAGCGATTTTCTCCGGTTTCCTGTCGGGACTGGCAAAGCAGAGTGCACTGGCCGCTGCATCGGTTCTCGTTCTGCCTTCGCTGCATGAAAATTTTGGAATGGTGGTAATCGAAGCGATATCGGCTGGAGTTCCTGTAGTGATATCGGAGCATGTGCAGCTCAGGGATTTTGTCGCTGATAACGATCTTGGGATTGTGGCCGCGGATTCAGCGGACTCACTTGCATCCGCGATTGTTGCCGCTTTGCGCGATGCGGCGTTGCGCGATCGCGTTCGCTCGCGCGGACGGGAGCTCGTGGATCGTAACTATTCGCCTACGGTTATCGGAAAGAAGCTCGAGACCATGTACCTTTCGGTCCTCTCGAAGTCATAGATACGAGACGCGAGACACGAGACGCGAGAAACGACTTAACACGCATGTACATACTTGGAATAAACGCTTACCATGCCGACGGCTCCGCCGTACTGGTCAAGGATGGTGAGCTGATAGTTGCAGTCGAGGAAGAGCGCTTCAGGCGCGTCAAGCACTGGGCAGGGTTTCCCAATGAGGCCATTGCAAAGTGCCTGGAGATCGGCGGGATAACCGGCGCTGAAGTTTCGCATGTTGCGATCAGCCGGGATCCGAAGGCCAATCTGCTTCGCAAGGCGGCATTTGCGGTTACGAACCGCATGAGCATCACGAACATCGTGAACCGGACGAAGAATCTTCGCAAGGTTCATGATGTGAGCGATCCGCTTGCGGAGGCGCTTGGAGTTCCGGCTGCTTCGCTCCCCAAAGTTCATTTCGTCGAGCATCACCCGTCGCATCTTGCGAGTGCTTTTTTTGTCTCGCCATTCGATGATGCGTCGCTGTGCGCGATCGACGGATTCGGCGACTACCTGAGCACATCGCTCGGGGTTGGAAAGGCGAACAAGCTCGATGTCCTGGCGCGCGTATCGTACCCGCATTCGCTCGGGGTTTTGTACACCGCCGTGACCCAATACCTCGGGTTTCCCAACTACGGAGACGAGTTCAAGGTGATGGGTCTGGCGCCCTATGGGTCGCCGGATCATGTGGCCGAGATGCGCAAGCTGATCACGCTCAAGCCGGGTGGAATGTTCGAGCTCAACCGTCCGTACTTCCGTCATTGGGACGAGGGAGTAGAGATGGAGTGGGACGGCGGATCTCCAACAATGGGAAGGCTTTACACGTCTGAGCTCGAGCGACTTCTAGGCCCGGCGAGGGCAAAGGATGAGCCGCTTGCCCCGTATCATGAGAACCTCGCGCGGTCACTTCAGGCGCTCTACGAGGAGTGCGCTTTCCACATCCTCGAGGGACTTTGGGAGCGCACGCACAATCCGCGCTTGTGCATGGCTGGTGGGTGCGCGATGAACAGCGTTGCGAACGGGAAGATCCGCAGCAATACGGCCTTTACCGATGTCTACGTTCAGCCGGCGGCGAGCGACAACGGGACCGCCCTGGGCGCCGCGTACTACGTGTGGAACCAGGTGCTCGAGATGCCCCGCGGATTCGTGATGGAGCACGGCTACTGGGGAACCGAGTATCCGTCCGCCGACGTGACGCACCTGGTCGAGAAGGTGAATGATCCCCAGTGGACGTTTTCGGTGACGCGTCATGAGAGCGATGAGGAAGCCTGCAAGGCCACTGCTCAGCTCATCGCTGACGGCAACGTCGTGGGATGGTATCAGGGAAAGATGGAGTGGGGTGCCCGCGCTCTCGGAAATCGCAGCATTCTTGCCGATGCACGCCGCGCCGACATGCGCGACATCATCAATCTCAAGATCAAGTTCCGCGAGAAGTTTCGCCCGTTCGCCCCATCGATACTGGAAAGCGCGATGAACGACTATTTCATCGGCGCAGCTCCCGACCCTTTCATGCAGCAGGTGTATCCGGTACGCCCGGAAAAGCGGTCGATTCTACCGGCGATTACTCACGTCGATGGCAGCGGCCGCCTTCAGACCGTAAGTGAGAACACCAATCCCAAATATCACCGGTTGATCAGCGAGTTCGCGGCGATCACCGGAGTGCCGGTAGTGCTGAATACGAGCTTCAACGAAAACGAGCCGATTGTCGACACTCCGGAGCAGGCATTGGACTGCTTCCTGCGAACGCGAATGGATGTCATCGTCGTTAACAATACCGTAATAAAAAGACACCCACGAAAGGCGTGAACGCCGGGCGCTGCGCAGCGAAGCCCCGGCGTAAGATGCCCATCCCCGTAGACCTGTGCTGTCTACGTCCTTAACTTTGATTGTCTGTATCAAAACCCAAACTAAATGACTTTTAAGAGCCGCCTTGGCCTGGCGATAATCGCCTTGTTGTCAGCAGTTACCGCCGGTGCACAGACGCCCGAAACACAGGGTCTCGCGCCTGGTGATCAACTTCGAATAACTGTATGGCGCAAGCCGGAGATGAGCTGTGACTGCACAGTTGCCGGCAACGGGACGATCATCCATCCGCTGTACCGTGAGGTGCAGGTCATCGGTGTTCCCCTGTCTCAGGTTGAAGAGCGCCTGAGAACTTTTCTAGCTCGATATGAGCAGAATCCGCAGTTCGTGATCCAGCCTCTCGTTAAGATTGTCGTCGGTGGCGAAGTGAGAACGCCCAACATCTACAGCGTTCCTCCGGAGACGACAATCGCCCAGGCGATCGCGCTCGCAGGAGGTCCCACTGATCGCGGCAATCTCCGCGAAGTGAAAGTCATTCGCGACCGGAACGAGATCAAATTCGATGTAAGCCGTCCGGAGTCTGATGCGGGTGTTCTGCAGATTCGATCCGGCGATCAAATCCTGATTGGCCGGCGCGGTCGATCCGCAATGGAGTACATCGCTCCGGTCACCAGCAGCATAGCTGCGGTCGCTGCGATCATCAGCATCCTGGTCGCAAGCGGTAATAACGGCAACTAAGGAATCAGTGTCAGATATCGTTCCTTTCAATCCGCGCGGCGTTCCGGCGCAGCATGATCCGGCGTTCGCGCGCACGCCCTTCGAAGGCTACCCGGAGGTCACCGTTGAAGGAACGGGCATCAAGGATTACCTCGCGATCGTGCGACGCCAGCTCTGGCTGGTCCTCGGCGTGGTCGCAGTCTGTCTTGGCCTGACATCGTATTTCGTTCTGCGCGCGCCGCCAAAATTCATGGCGAATGCAGTCGTACGTCTCGCCGATGCGCGCCGCACGATGACACAGAACGCGGAAGGCAGCGCATACGAACAAGTCCTCGGCCGCGAGACCGACGTGCTGCTCTCGCAGGTTCAGGTTCTTCAGAGCCGCCGCATTGCGCGTGATGCTGTAGAGCGCGCGGGTCTTCGCCTCATTCCTGTCAAAGGGAGCGATTTCCCCGAGGAGATCCAGCAGGTCACGATCACCGAGCCTGCGACCGTCGATACTCTGCGCCTCAACTTCGGTGCTGCTGATGTCACGATGGCAACCAGGCGTGCGCGAGTCAGCGGCGCCTACGGCCAGCCGCTCACCGCTGGCGGCGTGACGCTCGTTGTGTCGAAGCGGCCTGATGATCTCGATGCATCAACCTTCACTCTCGTATCAGAAACGCGGGCAGTAGATAATCTGCTCGCAAGCTTCAAGGCGACGCCGCGGCCAAAAACCGACATCATCGACCTGAATTACACGTCGCCGCAGCCGCGTTATTCGCAGCGCATTGCAAATGCGATGGCTCTCACGTTCCAGGAGAACAACACGACCGGCGCGCAGCAGGCGTCGCGCCGTCGCAGAATTTTCCTTGAAGAGCAGATGAAGCAGACTGACGCGATGCTTCAGAGCGCAATGCAGCAGTACAGCGCATATCGCACAGGCAACCAGGTTTTCTCGTCAAAGGAAAAGGCAACTGCGCAGCAGGCCGGCATCGTCGATCTCGACATGCGCCGCGCCGATCTCGATGCCCAGCGCAGGACGTATCGCCAGCTTCTTCAGCAGTCACAGCGAAGCGGTGGCGATAACCTGCAGGCGCTCGTTGCATCGCCTGGAATCGCCGCGAATCCGGTTATTCAGCAGCTGTATGCACAGCTCACCAATTATCAGGAGAGACGCGACAGTCTCAACACTGCAGGCGCGGCGGATACCAATCCCGACATGATCGCGGTGAATACGCTGATCACGCGAGTGAACAACGGCATCATCGCGGCCGTGCGCAACCAGATCCAGGCGCTCGATGCACAGATCGATGCGCTCGACAATCTCAAGGTTCGAAGCACTGCCGAGATCGCGAGCGCACCACGTGCGGAGACTGAAGAGACGCGGCTGGCGCAGCAGGTCGAAGCAGTTCAGAAGATGTCGGACAATCTTCAGGAAGAGCACCAGAAGGCGCGCATGGCCGAAGCGGTAGAGGCTGGTCAGGTGCAGATCGTCGACCTGGCAGAGCTTCCATCAGAGCCGATTGCGGCAGGCAAGGCACGCAAGATGGCGCTGGGTCTCATACTCGGCTTGATCATCGGTGTCGGTCTCGCAGTCGTCGTCGATGGAATGAATACGTCGATCAGACGGCGTGACGATCTCGAGAAGATGCTCAACGTTCCGGGGCTCGCTGTAATTCCCCGCTTCCTCCCGTCAGAAACGAGAGGCCAGAAGCTTTCACGTGTGCTGCCTGGGAAATCACGCAATGGCACGAATGGAAAGCGTGCTGGCCAGCGGGCACAGGGTCTCGTGACAGTTCACGATGCGAGATCATCGAGCGCGGAAGCGTATCGCACGCTGCGCACCAATCTCATATTCTCGCAGGCAGTTCAGACACTGCGCACTCTCGTAGTCACAAGCCCTGCACCGTCGGAAGGAAAAACGACGACGGCTGCGAACCTCGCCGTGTCGTTCGCACAGCAGGGCATGCGCGTTCTGCTCGTGGATTGCGATCTGCGACGCTCACGCATTCACAAGATGTTCGGCGTTCCTCGCGAGCCGGGCATGACCGAGCTGATCCTCGGACAGCAGGACATCGACAGCGTTGCCCGCGAGACGAGCGTCCCGGGTCTCTACATCCTTCCTTCGGGAATCCTGCCCCCGAACCCATCGGAGCTTCTGGGCGGCGATCGCATGCGCAAGACTCTCGCGTCGTTGAGCGAGGCGTTCGACCTGATTGTCATCGATACACCGCCGCTTCTTGCTGCGTCTGATGCAGCGATTCTCGCGACGATCACCGACGGCGTGGTGCTCGTTGTGCGCGCTGGTGTGACCGAAGTCGAGGCCGGCCAGCAGGCAATTGCACAGCTTCAGTCAGTTGGCGCACGCGTCGTTGGCGCTGTGCTCAACGATCCTGATTCGAAGCTGCAGCAATATGGCGGGTACTATAACTACGATTATTCGAGCGTTTGACGCCGCAGCGCCGTAACGAAAACTGAGCTAGGCCAGATTGCGGTATTGATCGAGAAATACCTGGCCTGTTGCTGCGATCGAGAATTTTTCGCCGGCAATTCTCCGCCCTTCCTTGCCGAAAGCATCTCGCATATCTGAATCTGCAATCAGCTTTTCCATTGCAGATTCGAGTGCTCGCTCGTCGCGGACAGGAGTGAGAAAACCGGTAACTCCGTCGACCACAGCTGCTTCAGGTCCGCCGCAGGCTGTGCTGACCACGGGGAGCCCGGTTGCCATTGCCTCGAGAATCACAATCCCGAGTCCTTCCTCATCCGACGGCAGTACGAACATCATTGCGCCGCGATAAGTCTCGGCGAGTGCGTCACCGTGTGTCGGCCCCTGCAGTCGCACGCGATTTTCGATGCCGAGCTTCTTGAGCATCGCACTCCCTTCGAGCGACAATGGCTCGCCGACGAGAACGAGATCCGGAATCGATGGATTTTTCTTCGCCAGAGAAGAATACGCGCGAAGCAGCATCGAGACGTTCTTGCGCGGATCGAACAGGCGCGCGACGCAAAGGATGTAACGGTCGGGCCGGTCTTCGTATGACGGATGAAAAACGGTCGTGTCCACTCCGCATGGAGCGAGACTGACCTTGCGATTCACCATTGGTGCAAGCGAGCGCACCGTATACGGGCTCAGAGCCAGAATGGAGTCGCACTGCTTCAGCGCGCGTTGCTCATAGCGATGGGCAACCCTGGTCATCACCGACCACCAGACGCGCCTGAGTGATAACGGGCTCGCTGCCCGCGCACCGCGGTCTCCAGCGATGGTTGTCGCGACCCACAGACATTTCGGCTTATCGACATTCGCTGCCGTCTCCACCCACGGTGCAGCGCCGGCAACGAACTGAAGAATGTCGAACTGATTGAACACCGAGTCCAGTGACACGCGCGGCCGATAGCGTTGATACTCGAGCTCCGTGAATCGCGCGCCGACGTGGAGATACGGCATGCCGCGCTCTTCCCTTCTCGACACAACCGGCTCCATCACCCAGGTCCACGGCTTGCGCACCATCGTGCTTTGCGAATCGCTCGCCGATGTTGCGAGGCAAACCACATCGGGCGCGTATTGTCCGGACTCGCTCAGCACCCGGTGAAGAAACCGGGTCATCGTGCCGACACCCCCGGTGAGCTCGTGCGTGATCAAGCCGACGCGTAAGCGTGGAGCGCCCCGGTCTCTCGATTGTGCGGCTGGATTTGAATCGGGCACTGCTGAAGCAGCACCACGTTGTTCGCTAGTACTCAGTCTCAGCCCACCGCTGCGATTGTCGGCTTTTCGGTCTGGAAGAGATCGATGTTGTCCTCTACCCACCGATACAGCAAACCAACACCATCTGCTGCAGCGACTTTGGGGCTCCATCCAAGAAGGTCGCGGGCGCGCCCGATGTTCGAGACGTATACCGGCTGGTCGCCGGGGCGCGCGGGCGCAAAGTCGTACTCGACGGGACGTCCTGAAAGATTCTCGAGCACATCGACGAATTCCAGCAGCGACAGTGTGTTGGACGGACCCCCGCCGATGTTCACCGGCTGGCCGGCAATTTTATCGATATTGCTCATGGCAGTGACATACAGATCCACGAGATCATCGATAAAGAGAACGTCGCGCACCTGCTTGCCGTTGCCGAAGATCGTGATCGGCCGGCCGAGGAGGTGCGCGATGATGAACCACGCCACCCATCCCTGGTCTTCGATCCCGAACTGCCAGTAACCGTAGATGCATGACTGCCTGAACGTAGCTGTTCTAAGACCATAGCAGCGCGCGAAGTCGATCATGTAATGATCTGCCGCGCCCTTGGAGCAGCCGTACGGCGAATGAAAATCCACCGGCTGGCTTTCGCTCACGCCTTCAGGCAGACCCGGCAATGTGTATCTGCGGTCCTTCTCCTGATATCCGATCTGGTGCAGGTCGCCGTAGACCTTGTTGGTCGACGCGTTGAGGACGATGGTCTCGGGGCTGTGAACGCGCACGGCGTCGAGCACGTTGACGGCGCCGTTGGCGTTGACGTCGAAGTCATGACGCGGATCGGCCATCGACGTGGTCACAGCGACCTGTCCGGCCAGATGCAGCACGGCATCGAACTTACCCGTCTTGAGCAGTCCCTTCAGGAGGGCCTGATCGCGGATATCGCCTTTGTGAAACTCAAACCCGCGATGCTGCCGGAGCTGATTCAGGTTATACGTGCTTCCGGGGCGCGACAGATCATCGAGCACGGCGACTGAATGTCCGAGCTTGAGAAATCGCTCCGCAGAGTTTCTTCCTATAAAACCACAACCGCCAGTAACAAGAATCTTCATCGGCTCGCAAGCATGTTCATACGCACCAGGGCATCAGCCACCCGGCAAGAATGGCTAAAGGTAATGCAATGATTCAGCCGCGGGCACTCACAATTTTCTCAAAGCCAGCTAACAGGGAGCGCAGTGAGCACAGTGAGGTTGTGAGGTTTTTATCACTCGCAGTGACGGTCGGCGTCGGATTGCGCCAACCGCGGTAGCCACTCGGATCCACTCTCAAATCCTCACGGGGTTGATTAACAGGGAGCACAGTGAGCACGGTGAGGTGTTGAGGTTTTACTCACTCGCACTGGTAGAGGCTCTCGAATTGGGCAAGCCAACACAGCCACTCGGACCCACCCTCCAAACCTCACTGTGCTCGCTGCGCTCCCTGTTAAGCTGGTCTTCGCTCGCGAAACCGTGATTCGACAGGAATCGAAGGATTACTTCCGATTACTGAATACGGAGGCGGCGCTTGTAGGCGGGGGTTCGTCGTGCGACCGAGATGGCGCGCTCGGGGCCGAGGAGGTGCGATTCGCACCAGTGATGCAGAGCGGGACCAAGCACGCGCGCGACTCGCTCGGCGCCATAAGGGCGAGCGGATTGCTCAGGACTGCACCAGATGCTGAGAACGTAAAACGCCATTTTGCCTTCGTTCTCGATGCGAATCGGATAGTCGAGCTTCCAGGCCCAGTTGGCGCTGAGCATCCTGTCCTGTGTTCCCTTCGGCGCGATGCTCTCGCCCGAGAGCTCCATTCCGAAGAAGCCGAACTGAAGAGCCGCATCAGAAAGAACCAGTGCGAGATCGTCGAAGGTTTTTGCTTCCTGAATCACTGCGGTCAAATCGAGCGCGAGAATCTGGTCGCTGATTACGCGTCGCGCGCGTGAAGGAGCACTCAATAGAACTTCTCCGGCAACCATCAGCTCATGATATGAGAGGAGATTCGTACCGTAGATCAGCATGACCGCGACGCCCACGACACCGAAGATCGCTATCGACGTCGCGACAAACGGAGCAGTCAGTGCGATGAGGAGGCCAAAACCCGCGAGCCCTGCTGCGAGAAGCCATAGTGTAATTGCCGTCCGCTTCGGAGTCAGACCGAGTGCGAGCAGCCGATGGTGAATGTGACGCGCATCCGCACCGGAAAGCGGGACGTGGCGGAGCCAGCGACGCGCAATCGCAAGCATTCCATCGAGCAGCGGAACTGACATCGTAACGAGCGGAATGATCACGAGCGACGCGCCCGCGTCATTCACCGATGCCATCAAGGAAAGGACTGCGAGCAGATATCCAACGCTGAGACTGCCTGAATCGCCAAGGAAAATCTGCGCTTTCGGGAAATTGTATTTCAGGAATCCAAGCAGCGCGCCCATGAGCGCGACCGTTGGGAGCAGGACGGCCAGATTACCGAGCACCGATCCGGCAACGATTATCGTCGCACACGCAACTACCGCGATTCCGCCGGCGAGACCGTTGAGTCCGTCGATGAAATTGAAGACGTTGGTGACTCCGACGATCCACAGCATCACGAGCGGAATCCCAAGCCAGCCCATGGGAATTCCGACTCCATATCCCAGTGCGATCGAATCGAGCCGCGCGCCAAACAGGATCGCGACGCCCGCAGCCATGATCTGCGCGATGAACTTCACACCCGGAGAGAGTCCGCGGATGTCATCGACCAGTCCGGTGAGGAATAACATCGCCGACCCGATGAATGCGCCTGCAAGCAGGCGGATCTCCGCATCACCGACTGGTCCTGGAGTAGTGAACCGCGGCGATGTGTGCGTGAACAGGATCGACGCAACGGCAGCGGCGCACAGAAATACCGCAACGCCGCCAAGCCGCGGGATCGGCGCCTTGTGCAGGCGCCGATGACCGTCAGGCGAGTCGTACAGCCGCAGCGCGCCTGCGCTCCGTATGACGAGAGGGGTAACAAGCATGACGAGCGTCAGGGCAAGCCCGAACGCCTCCGCCAGCCAGATGAACGTTCTCAAGCGGGGGTTCTAATGGTGTTGGTCAGGATACGAATTCTAAAAAAAAATGTGTTCCGCCATTGTACATGCCCGCAGAACAAAAGCGAGACGCGTTACAAAAATGTATCAATCGCGAGGTGCTATCCCAGCCCCTGCTCTCTTCAGCTTCCCTGCAAGCGACTCCTCGAGCCGGGCCGTCAAAACGAGCTCATCGCCTTCGTGCCGCTGTTCAAGTACCTCGGCTTCACGATGTATCTCTGCAAGAAGCTTCCCATCGTGGAGCGGAAGCCGGATCTCGGTCAATGGACGCCGCTGACGCGCGCGCGCGAGGAGTGCTCTTTTGAGCGGCTCGAGTCCATCATCGGTAACTGCCGAAACAAAGACTGACCCGGGAACGAGATTCCTGATTCTCGTCTCGAGAGCGATGAGCTGATCGTGCGGAACGAGATCGGTCTTGTTGAAGACATAAAGCGTCGGCGTGTCGCTCGCGCCTATTTCCGAGAGCACCTGATTGACGACGGTCCGCTGCTCTTCCCATGTCGGATGACTTGCATCGATGACGTGCAGCAGCAGATCCGCTTCAGCGACTTCCTCGAGCGTCGCTCTGAATGACGCAACGAGATCGTGAGGAAGCTTTCGAATGAATCCCACCGTGTCGGTGAGTAGAACGCTCGTGTTCTCGGCGAGATGTATGTCACGAGTGAGCGGATCGAGCGTTGCGAACAGCCGATCTTCGACGAAAACGTTATCCGAGCCCGACATCGCACGCAGTATCGATGATTTTCCGGCGTTCGTATATCCAACGAGTGATGCGCGGAACTGACCTTTGCGCGACGTACGTCTGATCTCGCGCGATTTCTGGACTTCGCCGAGTCGCTGCTTGAGCAATCGGATGCGATGATTGATGAGACGCCTGTCTGTCTCGAGCTGTGTTTCTCCCGGCCCGCGCATTCCGATGCCGCCGCGGAACTTCTCGAGGTGCGTCCACATCCGCATGAGTCTCGGCAGCATGTATTCGAGCTGCGCAAGCTCGACCTGCATCTTTGCTTCTGACGATCGCGCGCGCGTCGCGAAAATGTCGAGGATGAGCTCGGCGCGATCCATCACGCGCTTGCCGGTTGCATCCTCGATGTTCTTTCCCTGCGCAGGCGTGAGCTCGTCGTCGAAGACGATCAGGCTCGCTTCGGTTTCGGCGATGCGTTGAGTCAGCTCCTCGATTTTCCCTTTGCCGAGATAAGTCGCGGGATTCGGCCGGTCGATTTGCTGAGTGAGCTGCCCCACCACGATTCCGCCGGCAGTATCGACGAGCTCAGCAAGCTCTTCAAGATGCTCGGACATCACCTGGCTGCGCGGTGTTCCGGTGTTCGCGCCGCCGGTGAGCGCATTTCCATCGTTGCGGCCGGATGGTCGCTTCAGCTGCGCCCCGACGAGGAATGCACGCTCGACCGGGGCGGTCAGCTCGATCAGTTCTCTGGACGTATTACTGCCTGTTCTGTGATGTTCTTCCGAAAGACGAGAATCTTCCCGTCTGATCGTAAGGTCGCGTAAAGTTGCCGAGTGGCGTCGAGACGGTAAAGTCTCCAGTTACACGATAGTTGATTGTGCCCTTTGTGAGAAGCTCGCGCCCCGCAGCACCGAGTCCCGCGTAAGTGAAGTCGACCGGAATCGTGACATATGTCGAATCGTTGTCACCGACTCTGAACGCATTGTTCAATGCGCCCGTGCCGAGCTGGTTGTTCTCGATGAAAAGCTTGTATGTGAGACGAGTCGCATTCAGGTCGAAGCCGTTGGGATTGTAGACGCTCAGGATCACGTCCACTGATCCTCCACTCAATCCGAGTCCGCGAATCTTCGCATCGTTGAAATGCACGAGCGGCTCCTTGAATCCGCCGAGTCCGAGCGATGCACACCCGGCGAGCAGAATGCCCAGCGCTGCAACTGCGATTTTGTTTCTCATGGTATTTCTCCTTTATCAGTCAGTTGGCTTTTTTCCCTCTGTGTCTCTGCGACCTCTGCCCCCCTCTGCGCCCTCATTGCTCGCCCGGATGTTTCTCCAGTACTCCATGCGTCGAGCTATGTCGCGTTCAAACCCGAAAGGCCCCGGCTCATAAAACACCGCGCCCTTGAGCTTCTCCGGCAAATACTCTTGCGGGATGTATGCCTCGGGGACGTCGTGCGCGTACTGATACCCTTCGTGGTAGCCCAGTTCCTTCATTAAGCGCGTCGGAGCGTTCCGTATATGCATTGGCACCGGCTCGGCGGGCGTTTCGCGCGCGGCCTCGAATGCAGCGTTGAGTGCGCGATACGATGAGTTCGACTTGGGAGCAGTCGCGAGATAGATGAGCATTTCACTCAACGGCAGATACCCTTCAGGCGGGCCGAGCATGTGATACGCATCGCGCGCGGCGACCGCGATCTGCAGCGCCTGCGGATCCGACAGACCAATGTCCTCAGCGGCCATTGCAATCGAGCGCCGGAAGATCGTCATCGGATCTTCACCGCCCTCGATCATTCGCGCGGCCCAGTACAAGGCTCCGTTGGGATCGCTGCCTCTCAACGATTTGTGCAGGGCGGACAGCATGTTGAAATGCGTCTCGCCGCTCTTGTCGTGATGCGCGAACCGCTTCTGCATCGCGTCGCGCGCAGTCTGCACTGTGATGCGTCCGCTTTCGCCAGCATGAACCGATGCTGCCTCGAGCACGCTGAGTGCACGCCGTGCATCACCGTCGGCTTCGATCGCAATGAGCTCGAGTGCATCTTCATCGGTCTCGAGATTCATCGTGCCGAGCCCGCGATCCGTATCGCTCAATGCGCGACGAA
>DATEDH010000337.1:0-16967 GCA_035281765.1 Gemmatimonadaceae bacterium | reverse complement strand
CGGCTCAGCGATGTGTGCCATGATCAGCTGATGCGTTGGACGATCGTGGAACGGAGTCTTTCCACAGATCATCTCGTAAGCCATCACACCGAACGAATAGAAGTCCGACCGCGCATCAGCATTTGGATCTCCCGCTGCCTGTTCGGGCGACATGTATGCGGGAGTGCCTAACGAAGTTCCAACCTGGGTGAGAGTGCCGCCCGGTGCCGCAACTGCAGACGATGATATCGCTTTTGCAATTCCAAAATCGGTAACGACGGCCGAGCCACCGGCGAGAAGAACATTGTCCGGCTTGATGTCGCGATGGACGACGCCCTGCGCATGCGCGAATGCGAGCGCCTTCGCGACATCGCGCAGAATTGAGACTGTCTCGCCCAGTGGTAAGCCGATCTCCGGCAGCAGCTTGTTGCGCAACGATTCGCCAACGACGAACGGCATCACGAAATACGGCAGGTCGTCAGCGATACCGGCGGCAAGAACGGGAACTATGTGGGGATGCTGAAGCTGCGCTGCGAGCATTATCTCGCGCTTGAATCGTTCCGCGTTGAGTCCGGCTGCAAGCTCGGGCGCGAGAACCTTGATGACGACAGTGCGGCCGAGTGATTCGTCATCGGCGACAAAGACGCGCGACATTCCGCCGCCGGAAAGCTCCCGGCCGAGTTTGTATGAGCCGCTCAGCCTGGCCTGCAGCTCCTCACGAAGCGACGTCATTCAACAAACCCCGCGCAATGTACGCTACCAATGTCCCAGAAAGGATACTGCAGTCTTTATTCGACAACGACAAGCTCGTCTTAGTTTGCTTTTTGTAAATGAAAGAATCGTGTAAGGGCGAAGAGAAGGCGTGAAGCCGCACTGGCGCGGCCCGGTCGACTCTTATTGACGGGTAACTACGTTGGGAGACATTGGCCCGTTTCTCGCTTTTGCATGTTTCCATGTCGAAGACAAGAACAATTACCGGCCTCCTCGCAGCATTCGCGATAGCAGGCGCATGCTCGGGAGATAAGTCGAACGGTGGAGCAAAGGTTGACGGCGGTGATGCGCCATGGTCACCTGCCAGGCTCACCAGCGTCAAGGGCGTTCCAGCGACTGAGATCGAAGCCGCGCTGAAAAAGAAGTTGAATGGCGCTGCGCCGGCGAAGATCAACGATGATCAGTGGGCGCATACGAAGAAGCTCTATCGCATGTACGGCGACAACGCTCTGTGGCTCGCTGCCGATGGATTGAATAACGAGCGGGCATACGCGCTTGCCAATGCTGTACTTCAATCCGAGCAGGACGGAATGCGGATGGACGCCTATCCGGTTGGAGCGTTCGCACAGTCGATGGCGACGATTGGTGAGTCGCCGAAGCCGACCGCGGACGAGCTCGCAACTGCGGACGTCACGATGACAGCTGCGTTCGTCGCTCTTGGCGAAGATTACCTCACCGGACAGGTGGACCCGAAGTCGATCGCGCAGAACTGGCACATCGATCCACAGGATGAGCAGGTCGATTCTGCACTCGCGCGCGCGATCCGGTTCTCGGCCATCGATAAAGCAATTGCATCGCTGCGTCCTCAGGATCCCGACTATGTCGGGCTGCGGAAAGCACTCGATCAATACCAGCAGATCGTTGTTAAGGGCGGATGGAAAGGCATTCCAGAGGGCAAGCCCGTGAAGCCGGGCGAAAGGATGGAGCCTGCGCGAGTCGCGGCACTCACCCAGCGGCTGGCGATCGAAGGTTATCAAGTTCCCACCGATTCAGCCAACGCCGGAGTTTATAGCGCTGCTCTCGCTGGAGCTGTCGCGAACTTTCAAACGCATCATGCCATCGCGGTCGACAGCATGCTCGGTAAGGAGACTGTCGATGCGCTGAATCAGTCGGCACCGTACAGGGCCGCGCAGATCGCGGCGAATCTCGAGCGCCTGCGCTGGCTCCCGCGCTCACTCGGCCAGCGATACATCCACGTGAACGTTCCGGCGTTCAAGCTCGAAGCTTACGACAACGGGCAGAAAGCGCTCGACATGAAAGTCATTGTCGGACAGGACTATGAAGACAAGGCGACGCCGGTGTTCTCCGATGTGATGGAGACCGTTGTCTTTCGTCCGTACTGGAATGTCACACCCGATATTGCAGCGAAGGAAATCTTCCCGAAGATCGATGCCAACCCGGGGTATCTCGCGGCGAACAACTACGAGCTGTATCAGGAGGGTGGACAAACGCGCGTGCGTCAGAAACCAGGCGACAAGAACGCGCTGGGCTACGTGAAATTCCTCTTTCCCAACGACTTCAACATTTACCTTCACGACACGCCAAATCACGAGCTTTTCGAAAAGGACGTGCGTGCATTCAGTCATGGCTGCATCCGCGTAGAGAAGCCCGCGCAGCTCGCAGAATGGGTTCTTGGCTGGGATGCCGGGCGCGTGGATGCGGCGATGAAGGGCAGCGACAACAACGCAGTGAAAGTGCCGCAGAAGATTCCCGTGTTCATTACGTACGGGACAGCTTACGTCACCAATGACCAGCTTTATTTCGGGAACGATCTATACGACCGTGATGACAAGCTGGTTGCGCAGGTATTGAGGGGTGCTTTGCCGACTCCCGAGACAGTCGCAGCCGTTCAGGCGTTACGACGGATCGCCGCTAAGGCATAGCAAAAAAAACGCGTCGTCCGACGCCCGACACCCGTCGCCCGTGGACTTCTCTTCACGGGTGACGGACGACGGGCGTCGGACGACGCGTTTTTTTTCTTGAATCAGTTTGTCTTAAGCGCCTTCTGAATCGTAAACAGTACGTTTCGTGTGTGCGCCATTGTCTCAGCATTCGCTCCAGTCTTGCCCGAGAGCTTCGACTGAATTGAGCGCAGCGACGCGAGCGCCGCCGACTGCGACGGATAATCGTACTGCGCGCGGTTCGTGACGATAGTCGCAAGACGATTCACGTAATCGAGCTGAATGTTCTGGCGGAACGTGTTCACGTTGCCAGCCGCATCCGCATCGAAGATCGCCGACGTCAGGTCGCTCATTACTTCCGCAAGCGGATACTCATTGCCGTAGAGACGTGAATCAGTGATTCGCGTCATCACGCGCGGGTTGAGGAGATGGTTCAGCACGTTTCTCTGTGTCGTGAGAACGCGATCGTGAATCTTTGGATCTTCAGGCAATCCAAAGAAATCAAATCCGCGACGCTGCATCTGCAGGTACGCGTATAGATCCGACGGAGAGCTGAACGAGCCCGGAGCGAAGACGTTCTTGGCAAGCGACGCCATTGCACGCTTCTGGTCTGCGCGACTCACCGGACGGAACGGCTTCGTTGCACCAGGCTGCCCGGAGAACGCTCGATCTACATACACGCCGCCGATGTAGCGCGAAATCACTGTCGCTGCCGTGTTGAGCTGGCCGGTAAGAACCAGGTAGGCATTGCGCATCTCGTGATACGACTGTCCGGGTGTTGCATAGCGCGTCTTGAGAGTCGTCATGAGATCGCCGATCACGTCGAAGCGATCCGACATATAGCCGATCGCATCGTTCGTCATGTCGTTGACGTTCACGCGCGGATCGATTCCACCACCCGCTGAGCGCATGTCGTCAGCATCGTTGCCGAATGCAAGCGCCGGCTCGGTCGAGCGGGCAAGGAGTGCATCGACACGCTGTTTCTCTGCAACCGGGTCAGACAGCGACGGCGTATAGCCATACTGAATCGCCCAGAAATCATACGGACCCGGACGGCTGGAGAAGTAATCGCCCTGCTGCTGTCCCTTCTTCGCGAGGTTCACGATCTCGTAATCCATCACCGAGCCCATGACACCACGGTCGCCGGTGATCGAGCGATCGTTGATCTCCTTTGGAGAAAGCATCTGGCTCGCCTTCATGTTGTGATTGAGTCCCATCGTGTGACCCATCTCGTGAAGGATCAGGCCTGTGATCGCCTGGTTGATGTAATCGCGCATCTCGATCTGCGTCGCACCGCGCGCAACGAGCGCCTGCATGCCCGTCATCACGTTGAGCTGAAGCTGATCGGCATAATCGCAGCGGCGTCCATCGAACTTCTGCGTGTCCGATGTCTCCGTTCCTTCTGCTGACTCGAGAGCCATGCCTGCGGTCGCGAATGCCTTCTCCTGGCGAACACGGTTCGTTACGAAGACATACTCGAGCATGATGTCGCCGCCGATGATCTGGCCCGTGCGCGGATTCACGAACGTAGGACCGTACCCGCCAAACGGAGGATTGGGCGACGACGTCCAGCGGAGAACATTGTATCTGATGTCGCCTGCATCCCAGTCGGCGTTGTCGGGCTGAACCTTCACGACAACCGCGTTCTTGAACCCTGCTGCCTCGAACGGACCGTTCCACAGCATAGCTGCCTTGTAGATCACGTCGCGGAACTCGATCGGCGTCGTGTTCTCGATCCACCACGTGATCGGCTCGACCGGCTCGGAAACGGCAGCATTCGGATCTTTCTTCACCAGCTTCCAGCGGTTGATGACATCGCGATACGGAGCAGCGCTCGTGCTTACCATGTCGGTGATCTGCTGCGTGAAGAATCCGACACGCGGATCATCGAAGCGCGGCTGATAGTCGTCCTTCGGCATCTCGATGAGAGAATGCTGAACAACGATGGTCACGTTGCGTGCATCGGTGACGTCAGCACCACCGCGATTGAGTGGCGACGGATTCTCATAGACGTAGTCGACGGTAATGTCCGTGTTCGCCGGATAGTTCTTCACACGCTCAACGCGCGTCTTCGACTTGCTGAGCGCGCCAAGGTTGAACTGCGATCCCGGAGGAGCCTGTGGATTTGGGGTCGGCTTCACCTGAGTGAACGCCTCCGTCATGAAAAGATCGTCGGCCTTGATGAGATAGTTCGCTGAATCCTCGGCGACGATTTCCTGAACGGCGACAACCGCCGGGCTGATGTTCGCTGACGCGGCTCGCGCGAGTGCGTGCTGAGAGTCGAAGTAGAAATTCGGGTTCTGCGTCACGAACTCGAGCTTGTTGTAGCTCTTGCGAACGACGAAGGTGTTATTCGAACCGAACGCCCCGCGGAATGCTCCAGCCGCGACCGGCGCATCCACCACGTGAGTGAAATAGATGAACTCCGAGCCGAGCTTGGTCTTCGGCACGCTCATCATCAGGGAGCCGTTGGTCGTGTCCTGATAGATGGTGAAAAGTCCTTCCATCTTTCTCATCGACTTGACCGTGCTGGCAATCGATTTCTTCTCAGCCGTCGGAGCGCCGGCACCTGGACCAGCAGGCTTGGCGGCGCCCGTGGCCTGAGCAGAAGATGACGGAGACGAAGGCGCGGGCGCCTGGGTCTGCTTGGCTGACGCCTGGGCGCATCCGGCGGCAAACAGCGCTGCCGTGATTGCCAGGCACGTCGACGTGGTGTGTGTTTTCATGGGTGCCAATAGGGGAAATACGTTGTGTCGGAGACGACCGGGCCTCCGATTTCGGCGTACAATATTGGGAACTGGCGACGCCAACGCCACAGACCTTACAATCACCGAACAGTTGAATCCACATTTGATCTCGTGACGACGGACGCAGACATCGCCCGCGAGCCTTCGAGCGCGACATCCGGCGGGATGCTCGCCTCGGGAACCCCGCTCCCCAGAGACATCGTCGACCGCGCGCGCGAGCGCGTGAAAATCGCCGCCCTCGTAATGGCCGGCACCTGGCTCTTTGTCATCGTCATGAACGAAGGCATTGCGCGCCTCGCAATGGATCAGAGTGCGATCGACCGGCTGTGGGGATCCAGACAGACACTCCTGACGATCGTTGCACTCGCACTGTCATTCGGGATGGCCTGGATTGCCTCGCGAATGAAAAACAATCCGGCGCTTGTGCTCGATATGGGGCTTGGATTCGAGGTCTTGAACGCGCTGATTATCGCGCTCATCACCGAGTGGTATCCGCGACAGGATGCTCAGGCCGTTTCATGGGTCTGCGTTACAATCGTGCTATGGCCGGCGATTGCACCGTCGTCGCCGCGCAAGACGTTGCTCGCTGCTCTCGCTGCAGCGACGACTGTACCGATCGGAATTTTCGTCGGGCTTGCAGCTCATCCAGTCGCGCGGTTCGACTGGTTTGTCTTCCTCTGGCTCGTGCTTCCGCCATATGTGTGCGCGGCCCTCGCAATCGTTCCCGCCAACGTGATTCGAGGACTTGGGCGCCAGGTAAAAAAAGCGCGGGAGCTTGGCAGTTATCAGATCGAGGACCTCCTCGGCAAAGGAGGCATGGGAGAAGTTTATCGCGCAAAACACCGCCTCCTCGCCCGGCCCGCTGCTGTAAAGCTCATATCACCACAGGCGCTGCGCGGAAATTCAGCGGACGAGAATCGCATCGTAGTCGAGCGCTTCCGTCGCGAAGCCGAAGCGGCTGCGACCCTGCGTTCTCCGCATACTATAGAACTGTACGACTACGGGGTCGCCGAGGACGGCACTTTCTACTATGTGATGGAGCTGCTCGACGGAATCGATTTCCAGGAGCTCGTCCGGCGCCATGGTCCCCTGCCCTCAGAGCGTGTCATTCACCTGATGCTTCAGGCCTGCGACTCACTCGGCGAGGCGCACCTTGGCGGACTGGTTCATCGCGACGTCAAGCCATCGAACATTGTCGCGTGCAGAATGGGGCTAAAAGTCGATTATGTGAAAGTGCTCGACTTTGGACTCGTCAAAACGGAAGCAAAGCATTCGGAACAGCAGGTCGAGATCACAACCGCCGGATCAGTGAGCGGAACGCCTGCGTTCATGGCTCCCGAATCGATCAGTGGAATCGGGACAGTTGGACCTGCAGCAGATGTATACGCACTTGGATGCGTCGCGTATTATCTCCTCACTGGCCAGACTGTCTTCAAGGCAGCGAATCCGACGATGATGATGCTCCAGCATGTGCAGGGCTCGCCGGTCCCGCCATCACTCAAGGCTGCTCATCCGGTTCAGCGAGACCTGGAGGAAGTGATCATGCGGTGCCTCGGAAAAGATCCGTCGGATCGTCCCGCCGACGCGGCTCAGCTCGGTGTGTTACTGGAGCGGTGTCGCGTTGCAATGCCGTGGACCGATGCGCGTGCTCACGACTGGTGGAGAACCAATGTCGATGGTGAAGCGCCGATGACCAATCAGACCGGCGCAATGACGATTCAGTGATCTAATCCGGATTTGTATCGAGCTCAGCTTCCGTTGGACGCCGGCGACGCGACACAGTGAGTATCTGAACTGCAGCATCGACTGCCTCCTGCGTTCCCGCGAGCGCGAGCACATCGCCTTCACGCAGAACTTCCTTACCCGACGGCACGACGACGCGATTCCCTGACTCACCCCGCCGTGTGATCGCGAGGATCGTCGCGCCTGTTTTTCCTCGAACATTTAGCTCTGAGAGCGCGCGATCGACTGCAGGGCTGTCATACGTAATCTTGACCGGCACCGGCTCACCGAGCCCTGGCAGCATGATCGCAACATGCTCCATGGTCTTGAAAAGATTTTCCTCTTCGTCGTCGGTCGAGACCTGCGGAGTGAGCGCCGCAACAATCACCTCCGCACCGGCACGCGCATGCTCCTGAAGGTTGAGCGCACTCTTCCAGAACGCGAAGCCGAGCAGGATGGTTAGAATCGCGAGCAGCGTGAACCCCGGGAAGCCCGGGATAAATGGCTGAGACACTGCAACGATGGGCACTCCAACAAGAAGCAACGTTCCCATTTGAAGCATTGTCACAAGCGCGCGTCGCGGCGCCGCGGCAAAATCGACTTTTCTGCGGCCGGCATTGGGGAGCGCGCGCATCGCAAGTACAAATCCGAGCATACGCGCGCTTCGCACCATGCCAAGCATCAGTGGAGTTGCGATTGCGGCAGCTCCGATTATCACGAGCACCATCGATGTTGTGGCGGATGCGCCTGTCCACTTCGAGAACATCGTAGTGAATCGTCCACGCTCCGCGCCTGCTCCAATCAGAACGAGAGTGAGAAGCGCTGCATCGACAAGTATCAATCGAATGAGACTCTTTGTTCGGGACCTCCCCTGTGTCGGCGGTGCATTGCGCATGCGATCGACCCACGATGCGTAAAGCGCCACAGATGTCTGCATCGGGCGCGGCATCTTCCGATCGATCCACATTGCCGCCGGCTCAGCGGCTTTGATGAGCAACGGCGTGAATAGTGTCGTGATCGCCGACACAGCTACTGCAACGGGATACATGAAGCCGCGCGTGACACCGGCGGTGAGACCAACGCCTGCGATGATGAACGAGAACTCGCCGATTTGCGCCAGGCTCATTCCGGTCTGGATCGAGTGACGAAGACCTGCGCCCGTTATGAATGCTCCCGCTGAAACTGCGACGGTCTTGCCTGCAATGACGAGCGCGCTGAGGGCGACTACCGCAACCCAGTTCTCCAGTACAAGGCGCGGATCGATGAGCGATCCAACAGACACGAAGAAAATCGCGACGAACATGTCGCGCACAGGGTGCACGAGCCGCTCAATTCTCCCCGACTCTCCCGACTCGGCAACCAGTGAACCCATGATGAAAGCGCCGAGTGCGACTGAGTACCCGAATGCATAGGCGAGAAATGCAGCCGCAAAGCAAAGACCGATTGCACCTACGAGAGTGGTTTCTTCACGCTCGAGCTTCACGATCCCGCGCACGAATCGCGGAACGAGCAAAATCCCGACGATCACGAGACCAAGGAGGAACGTCACGAGACGCACGATCGTTATGGTGAGGCTCCACGCGGACATTCCAGCGCCGGTCGCGATCGCAGTGAGCAGCGCGATGAGAATGATCGCGATCAGGTCTTCGACGATGAGTATTCCGAAGACCACCTCGCGGAGCTTGCCGCGGACGTTGTTCTCCTCGAAGGCGCGGGCGATAATCGTCGTACTGGAGATCGCGACGATCGCTCCGGTGAATACGCTTTCAATCTTGGTGAAGCCAAGGAGCTGCCCCATGAAGTAGCCGAGGGCCAGCATCGTGCTCGTTTCGAGAAGCGCGGCAAGGCCTGAGGTGGCGGCAATCTGTCCGACCTTTTTGAGCTGGAATTCCAGGCCGAGCGAGAACATCAGCAGTATCACACCCAGCTCGGAAAGCGCCTCGAGAACCCGTTCGTCAGCATGGAGCGGGATGGGGAGATAGGGTCCAACTATCATCCCTGCTACGAGATAGCCGAAAACCACCGGCAGCTTGAGCCGCTGGAAGAGAAAGGAGGTTACGGCGGCGGTGCAAAGGACAAGCGCGAGGTTTTCCAGGAATGTGTGCGCGTTGTCCATAAGCGGGATGATATCAGCCCACGGATGGTCGAGCCAGCAGTCCGGGGAATTTCCTCACCTGCTCTCGCACGCTTTATGCGAATTTGGCGTGAACTTCTGGATTTTCAGTCACAACCTGACCCCCTGGATCTCCGACTATTGCCCACACCAGACACTAGCCTGGATACAACTGTATCCCGCCGCGAGGACACCTCGAGGGGGCCGGACCTCGTCCGGACCGGAATTTCAGGTCTCGACAAGATTTTGAATGGGGGACTGCCTCGCAACCATATATATCTGATCGATGGTGAGCCCGGCGCGGGCAAGACGACGCTGGCAATCCAGTTCCTGCTCGAGGGAGTTGCCGAGGGGGAGCAGGGTCTGTTCGTAACACTGTCTGAAACCAAGGCTGAGCTTCAACAGGTTGCCGACTCACACGGCTGGTCGCTGGACGGAATCGAGGTATTCGAGCTCTCTCCGGACCAGGCGGAAATGGCTGACGAGGGATACACGCTCTTTCATCCTGCCGAAGTAGAGCTTCAGCACACGATGGATCTTGTTCTCAAGCGCGTCGAAGAGCTCGAGCCCCGGCGTGTAGTCTTTGACTCGCTTTCTGAAATGCGGCTTCTCGCTCGTGAGCCGCTCCGATTTCGCCGACAGATCCTGGCAATGAAGCAGTTCTTTGCCGGCCGCGATTCCACCGTGCTCATTCTCGACGACAAGACATCTCCCGGCGACGATTTACAATTGCACAGTCTCGCGCATGGAGTGATAGCACTCGAGCATGTCGCGCTCGAATATGGTTCGGAGCGACGGCGCCTCCAGGTTACGAAAATCCGTGGAGCACGCTTCCGCGGAGGATTTCATGATTTTCGGATCACGAAAGGCGGGCTCAGGGTTTTTCCGCGGATTCTTCACGACTCGCCGCGCGGCGACTACGCAACGGCAAATATTCTGAGTGGCTCTCCGCGTCTCGACGCACTGGTTGGCGGCGGGCTCACAGCAGGAACAAGCCTTCTCATTACCGGTGCGGCAGGAACAGGAAAATCAGTCCTCTGCAGTCAGTACGCACGCGCAACTATCGAACGCGGTGAGAAGGTTCTCTTCTATCTCTTCGATGAGCGGCCTTCGACGTTCAAGATGAGAACCGAGGCGCTCGGGATAGACCTCGATGAGGCGATCGATTCGAATCAATTCCATCTTCAGCAGATCGAGCCGACTGAGCTGTCACCGGGAGAATTCGCAAGTCAGGTCGTTACCGCAGTGGAGAAGGACAGGATTTCGCTCGTTGTAATCGACTCCATCAATGGTTACATGCAGTCGATGCCTGAGGAGAGACTGCTTCCGATCCAGGTGCACGAGCTTTTGAGTTTTCTCTCGAACAACGGTGTGACTTGCATAATGACTCTCGTGCAGCACGGCATTTTCGGGCATCCGGTGGATGAGTCTGCCGAAGTGAGCTACCTGGCTGACACAGTGGTGCTCATGCGCTATTTCGAAGTGAACGGAATGGTGCGTCAGGCAATATCAGTTGTGAAAAAGCGAAGCGGCGATCACGAGCGCACAATCCGCGAATTCAAGGTCGGCAAAGGCGGATTGAACGTTGGGCGGCCGCTGCACGAATTCCAGGGTGTTCTTACCGGAGTGCCCACATACATAGGCGGCTCGGTTCCCCTCATGCGCGACGACGTTGAGGAGCCGCAAGAACGTCCCGTGAAAGCCGCGGGCCGCACGAAATGACAGCGCGCGCGTTCCGAAGCGCGGCAACCGAGGCGAACGACAAGCCTCGGGTACATCTGGCACCGGCCCGAGACTACGAAGAGCGGCGTGACATCGAGGCAGGCTCGATTCCAGTTGCGCTGCTCACACCCACCGGTCGCGATTCAACAGTCGCAAGCCGCATCCTGAAGCAGTTCGGGGTGGACGTGCGCATTGCAGTCGACATGAACGACGTCTGCAGTCTGATCGGAAGCGACGACGTTGGCGTCATCGTAATTGCCGAAGAAGCCCTTGGCACGAGCGCACGAGCGCAGCTGTTTGAATCCCTGAATAAACAGCCTTCGTGGTCGGACATTCCGATCATCCTGCTGACAGGTGAAGGCGAGCTGTCGAGCTCACTGCCGCGCGCCCTGAGAGGCGTGGCAGAAAAAGGCAATGTGACACTGCTCGAGCGCCCGGTTCGCGTAGCAACTTTGACGACTCTGATCAGATCGGCTCAGCGCGCGCGGCTTCGACAGCTCGACGTCCGCAACTATATCGACAAGCGAAACGCTGATGAGCTGTCGTTACGCGAAAGCGAGCAGAGATTGCGCAGCGCGGTGATGTCTGCGCCGTATCCACTCATGCTCCATACTGAAGACGGTGAGATTCTCCGGCTCAGTCACGCGTGGACAAATCTTACTGGATATGATCCCTCGACAATTGCGACAACGCGCGAGTGGGCGCGGGTCGCGTACGGCGAGTCGTCGTCGAACTCGGATGAGTTCCTTTCGAACGACTGGCACGAGGGCGAGTCAGTTCATCTGGGAGAGCGCCAGATTACCACCGCTACAGGGAAGTCGCGAACATGGGACTTCCATCGTGTCGCCCTGGGCCAGCTTCCGGACGGTCGCAAGCTTTTCCTTACAGCGGCAATCGACGTCACTGCGTACCGACAGCTCGTGGAAAGCGAGCGTGCGGCACGGCGACAGGCGGAGGAAGCGAACTCCGCAAAGAGCCAGTTCCTCGCAACGATGTCGCACGAGCTCCGGACTCCGTTGAATGCAATTGCAGGCTACACACAGCTCCTTGCCCTCGGCGTGCGCGGACCTGTCACGCCGGAGCAGCGGGAGGATCTCGATCGTATCGATCGCAGCCAGCGCCATCTGCTCTCGCTCATAAACGACATCCTGAACTTCGCCAAGATCGAGGCGGGGCACATCAAGATCGAAGACGAGCCAATTCGCGTTGCGCGGATTCTGGACAGCCTCACGGAATTCGTTGAGCCGCAGCTTCGCGAGAAACAGCTCAAGTTCGAGATCGTCAATGAGTGCGATGATTCCCGCGCGCGCGGAGACGAAGACAAAGTGCGTCAAATCCTGATCAATCTGCTTTCGAACGCCGTCAAGTTCACAGCGCGAGACGGCACCATCGGGATTCACTGCACTACACACAACGGCAGTGTCAGTATTGCTGTTTGCGACGATGGAGCAGGTATTCCGCGCGACAAGCTGGAGGCGATCTTCGAGCCGTTCGTTCAGGTCGGGCGCGACTTCTCGTCGCCGCAGGGCGGAACCGGGCTCGGCCTGGCAATCAGTCGCGATCTCGCACGGAGAATGGGCGGCGAGCTCACAGTTGAAAGCGAGCTTGGCAAAGGGTCTACGTTTACACTCACACTGCCGCGAACCGAATAGCGTTCAACCCGCCGGCTGCATTCCGCTCCACGGTTGTACTCGGTCGGCAAGCTTCCCAGTTGCAACGAGCTCACGCATTTCGTCGCCAAGACGCTCACTCATCTCGTTGACTTTCGCCCAGCGCTTGATGCGCTCTGATTCGGGCATCGAATAAAAATCTCTGCGATCCGGAATTTTTCCACCGGGAAGCGATTGAACGAATTCGGCAGATGGCGCGACGAGCAGCACCCGATCGAAATTCACCGCAGTTCCGCGCCGCCACTTGATCGCCTTGTCGAACCACCCAGGCACGATGTGATCGAAGAAGTGCGGATATAGCACAATGCCATCACCTGCCCCGAAATCGAGATCCAGATGATAGTCGACTACTCCTCCATCCCAGTGAAGCTCTCCTTCCCTCCCCGGGATCGTGACGCCCTGCAGCACTAGTGGAATCGAGCCCGATGCGAGAAGAACAGCGCGCAGGTTGTCGCGCGTCAACGGGAGATGCGTTGTCGGCAGGTCCGACAGATGAAGAAAGGGCGTGTCACTTCCCGCCGAGTGAAATACATATCGCTTCATCTGAAGCGAGAGATATCTCCGACTCACAAAGTTTGCCGTTGCGGCAATTGCGAGCGCAGTGATCAGGCTCCACTTGCGATCGTTCGCCGCGAACCCCGTGCCGAGCGCGGTTATCACGTGAACCTTCGCCCATGGGTGCGTGAGTATCTCATCGACTCCGTTCTCACCAAGAAGGTCGTCGAGAATTTTCGTCAGAACCTCCGTGACTTCGCGCGGTGAAGGCTTCGGCGAGTATCGCTGATTGTAGATGTATCCATTGTGACCGCGAGCGAGAGCGGCGAGTGGATCCCTTTGGGCAAGACACGCCATCCTCCAGCTTCCGATAGGCGATCCTATGAGGTGCATCGGGCGGGTTCGCGGCGCTCCAAAGAATTCCCCGAAGAAATATCGGTCGAGTCCAGCTATGGACAGCCACTTGGCGCCACCGGAAGCGCCCGGAAAAATGTCGACGTCCTCGGCGCGCAAGCCGCGCTCGCGAACAACGCGAAGCGCGCGCGGTCCGGCGCGAAGAGCGAGGGATGAAACCATGCCGACATTTAGCGATGTAGCTTTACCAGTTCAATGGCGCGAACACTCATACTTGGCGGAACGCGGAATCTTGGCCACGTCGCGGCGCTGTGTCTGCTGGAATCGGGGCACGACGTTGCAATCCTCAACCGCGGCCAAACTCCCGATGATCTGCCGAAAGACATCGAACGGCTGCGGGCAGATCGTACAGATGATGCTTCCGTTCGATCAGCGATAGGCAATCGATCGTTCGATCTCGTCCTCGACAACACGACGTACACCGAGGCCGATGCACGACAGGCCGTCTCGATCTTTGGAGACAGAGTGGAGCGATACGTCTTCATCAGCAGCGGCCAGGTTTATCTCGTTCGCGAACATCTCGAGAGACCCTTTCACGAGCGCGACTACGCGGGCCCGGTCATGCCTGCACCCGCGCATGAGTCCGCTGATCATCCAAGCTGGCTTTACGGAATCGACAAGCGGCTTGCGGAAGAAATCTTCGCAGAAGGTGCGTCACGCGGTTTCCCGGTCACCACGCTGCGACTGCCGATGGTGGCGTCAGAGCGCGATCATTACGGCCGCATCCAGGGCTACATCGCGCGCCTCATGGATGGTAATCCGCTGCTGATCCCCGAAGGACGCGGCTTGCCGCTGAGGCACGTGTACGTCGATGACGTTGCATCCCTTGTAGCCCGCCTGCCCTCGATGAAGCTGGCACCCGGCTCAGCGTACAACATTTCATTTGGCGAATCGCTCGAGCTCGATGATTTCCTCTCGCTGCTGAGCACTCTCGTCAATTCATCTTCCGAAATCCGGAAAGTGAAGCGTGACAAGCTCATCGAAGCTGGCCTGCTTCCGGATTGCTCACCGTTCAGCGGCAAGTGGATGTCCGAGCTCGACAACACGTTGAGCGTCGCGGAGCTGAATGCCGAATACACTTCGCCGGCGGATTATCTCCCGTCAATCGTGGAAGACTACCGCCGGCGATGGATCCCGTCAGGCCTGGTACCCGATAGCTACAGGCAACGGGAGAAAGAGATCAACTTCACGCGTTAATCACGGCGTCTGCCTGGGCTTGTCCGCAAAGGTCACCGGATGGCCGAACTGCCACTGACTGTTCTTTCTATCTTCCATCGGCACCTGAAGAATCCGTGCGAACATCGGCATGAGCTCCCGCTGCGCGGGTGTCACGATCGCTCCCGCAATCTCCGGCTGCTCCCAGAAAATCTCCCAGTATTTCTTTTGAGTTTTCTGCACGCTGTCGAGCTCTGCCTTTCCGGCAGTCCCGCTGCTCTTTGCCAGGAACTCACCGAGCGGACGATAGATAGCCCGCACTCTCTCGGAGTAAAGCGAGTCCGCACTGCGCAGCGCCTGCTGCTGCGACTTGGTCAGGAACAGTGAATCGCTTTCACTCAGAAGAATCTTGTGAATGCTCGAAGTATTGGCGAGGTAGAACGACGCAAGAGAATCCGCCGATCTTCTCTCCCACGTTTTCGTGGCCTTCACTTTCACCGGCTCAACAGCACGCCGGAGCTGCTGGAGATCGAAGTTCGTCGAAAGGTTGATCGAGAAGTCAATGACAATACGGAATGGATCGCGCGCGATCGTTCTGCCCGTGCTGGTCTTTCCGAAACGTGGATTCACGTCATAGGTGAACCGGGGATCCTGTCGGTTGAATCCGCGCGGAATAAGCAGCGTCTGTTCAGGAGTTGCCTGCGATCCCCATCCATGCAGCGAGCTGCCATGGAATGCCTGATCGACTCCGGCAAGCACGTTCTGGAGGTACACAGTCGGCGACACTCTGCCTAGCCACTTTCGTGGAAGCGGTGGACGCCACTGAAGGTTGAGCGACTGCGTCCACGGTCCACGGCATCCATTGCGCGGCGCAACCCGGCCGAGGTTCGCAAGGAGACACTCTTTCGCGTTTCCGCTGGAGTTGTCGAGCAACGACTGCATCTGCGACGCCAGCTGCGTATCCGATGACGTCTCGGGATTCGGAATGAACGCCCTGTCGCCTCCACGGCCATCACCGTTTACGTCACCCTGAACCAGCGCCGTGTACGGAAGCCCGGACTGGAATCGACTGAACATCGTGACGGTGCCGATCTTCTTGTGTGACACTCCACCCGACAGAACGACAACGTGCCGCGCATCTGTTGAATTCGGCGCCCACTCCTTCGATCGCGGATCACCAAACCCTGCGCCATCGAATCCGCGGAACTGGCGACGCGTCCACTGTAAGGTGTAGCCGAGCGAGCTGTAGAAGCTGAATTTCGTTCTGAATTTGAAGACGTCCGGCGAAAGGCCTACTGTGAACTGCCCACCGTATCCGCGCAGATCGCTCACTCGGGAACCCACTCGACCGAATTGACTGGAGATTCGCGACTCGGCCGCGGATACCGCACCGCTCGACGGATCTACCCCAAGCGGCGACACGAACATTGGACGATTGTTCTCACTTGCGAGCGTCGTCTTCGCAACGCCCGAAAAATTCTCGTCGATCGTTCCCGGTTGTGACAGATCATATGAGAAAAGTCCGCCAACTCGTAACAGGAGCTGCTTCGGAAGATTCGTCGACAGATCGAGCGATGCACGCCAGCTTCGCGGAACATCATACGATGGATCGATCAGCGTTACCTGCGATGCACGCTCGACGAGTGGGCCGCTGCCATCGCGACATGCATCCGGTATCTCATCGGGATTTCCAGTGAACCTGGTCCAGTCGACGACCGGCACCGCTTCACCCACGCACGAAAGCGTGGACGTTCCTCCAGTGAGACCCGTCGATGCCGATGCATCGGCAAGAATACCGGGACGCAATAGATCACGGAACTCCCCAATGCCGCCGCGAATTACACCGACAGTCGTGCGATAAAACCTGCCCACTGGTGTTTGATTCGTTCCGTTGCCGTTGTCCTTGTCACGGTTGTACGTGTACGTGAACCCAAGACGCGGACTCACGTGAAGACGTGATGGCGCTGCTCCGGTCGTCACACCAAGCGCTTGCTCGAGCGCAGGGTTAGAATCCGGTTTGTCGAGAAAGCCATCCGCCTCGAGACGCGCACCGTACAGCACACTGAAGAATCTGCTCGGCGAATATTGATGTGCGAATGCCGTTGCTGCATTCCACACTTTTCCTGAACGGTCGGGCTGCAGGAGAGTTCGTGAAAAGCTCGCCGGATGACCTGCTTCGAAATCATCGATCGAATTGAACGTGAACGAGCCGAGACTGTTCGCGATTCCCTCCTGCTCGAGACCATCTGCGCGTCCCCACAGCAACGTCTTGAACCGG